>DGQO01000036.1:3022-6042 GCA_002400445.1 Chitinophagaceae bacterium UBA4412 | reverse complement strand
TGACAAAGGGCAGATATTTTATCCCACCTGGCTGCACCAGATCCCGGCGAAAGAATTCTTAAAAGCAAAAAAACTTGCCAGGGAAATTACGCTAAGTGAATTTGAAGTGGATCCGGATGAGTGGGCAAAAACATGCAGTGAAGACCGCGGTGTGCGGCTGCTGGAAGGAGGTAAAAAACTATTATCCGTAGGTTATGATTATTACGACGCAGCCTTAACAAAATTCATTACTGGCGACTGGCAGAAAGCTTCTAAAATCATTCATCAATTCCTGTCAAAAAGCACGGAGACCACGGGTGATGCTTACCTCCTGTGGCGATTGAAAGAAATGATAGCGCAGGATATGTTTGATGTACAGGGAAAGTTGGAGAATATGAAAGAGTTTGAGGTGAAGTTGAAAGTTTAATTTCAAGGATCATCTCTTGTATTTAGTGAATAAGAATATTTATGGCAAAGAAGACGAAAGAAGAATATACGCATAGCGATAGTGGCGTGAGCGGGCAATACAAAACCTGGTTTTTGGATTATGCCAGCTATGTAATCCTGGAGCGGGCCGTACCGGCACTCGAAGATGGAATGAAGCCTGTGCAGCGCCGCATCCTGCATGCCATGAAAGAAATGGATGATGGGCGTTTTAATAAAGTGGCCAATATCATCGGGCAAAGTATGCAGTACCATCCGCATGGTGATGCCAGTATTGGGGATGCGTTGGTAAATATGGGTCAGAAAGAATTGCTCATTGAAACGCAGGGAAACTGGGGTGATGTGCGCACCGGCGATGATGCGGCAGCACCACGATACATCGAAGCAAGATTGAGCAAATTCGCCCTGGATGTGGCTTTCAATGCTAAGACTACAAACTGGCAACTAAGTTACGACGGACGTAAAAACGAACCCGTAACCTTGCCCATGAAATTTCCTATGCTGCTGGCACAGGGCGCAGAAGGCATAGCAGTGGGGCTTGCCACCAAAATTTTACCCCATAATTTTTGTGAACTGATAGATGCTTCCATCAAAAGTTTGAAAGGAAAAAAGTTCGAGATCTTTCCCGACTTTCAAACTGGCGGCACCATGGATGCCAGTAACTATAATGAAGGAAAACGTGGTGGTAAAATCAGGGTACGAGCCATCATTGAAGAGTTTGATAAAAAGACTTTGATCATTCGAAGTGTTCCTTACGGTGTAACTACAACGCAGCTCATGGAGAGCATTGTAAAAGCAAATGACCAGGGCAAAATCAAAATAAAAAAAGTAACGGATCATACCGCGGCACTGGTGGAAGTGTATATTGAACTCGCTGCGGGCATCTCGCCAGATATTACGATAGACGCCTTGTATGCTTTTACAGATTGCGAAGTAAGTATTTCTCCCAATGCCTGCGTAATTGCCGGCCAGAAACCCCGCTTCCTGGGCGTGCAGGAATTGCTGCGCACCAGTGCAGAAAATACCCGTGAACTCCTGCAGCGTGAACTGGAAATTAAACTCTCTGAACTCCAGGAAAAATGGCATTATACTTCCCTGGAAAAAATATTCTTTGAAGAAAAGATTTATAAGGAATTAGAAAAGAAGCATGAAACCTGGGACAAAGTAATTGCGGCCATTGATAAAGCATTCCTGCCTTTTAAAAAACAATTACGCAGAGATGTAACCCGGGAAGATATTTTAAAACTCACTGAGAAACCTGTGCGGCGTATTTATCGCCTGGATATAGACGAATTGAATGCGCAGATTAAAGGATTAGAAGCAGATATCAAACAGGTGAAATACGATCTTGATCATCTCACGGAGTTTGCTGTAGCCTATTACGAAAACCTGCTAAAGAAATATGGAAAGGGTAGGGAACGCAAAACGGAGATCCGCCAGTTTGATGTGATACAGGCTAAAACCGTAGCGATTGCTAATATTAAATTGTATGCAAATTTTGCAGATGGTTTTATTGGAACAGGTCTTAAAAAAGATGAGCTGATTACGGAAGTTTCTGAGCTGGATGATATCATTGCTTTCACCAAGGCTGGTATTATGAAAGTAGTGCGGGTGAGCGATAAAGCTTTCATTGGTAAAGACATTTTACATGTAGCCGTGTTTCAAAAAGCTGACGAACGTACGACCTACAATTTGTTGTACCTGGACGGAAAAACTGGCGTAAGTTATGCCAAGCGTTTTAATGTAACCGGCATTACCCGGGACAAAGAATATGACCTTACAAAGGGCACAGAAAAAAGTAAAGTGCATTACTTTAGCAGCAACCCAAATGGAGAAGCCGAAGTGGTAAAAATTGTGCTGAGCCCCAATTGCAGCGCTAAGAAAAAAGAACTCGAATTTTATTTTGAAGAACTGGAAATTAAAGGCCGGGGTAGCATGGGCAACCAGGTTACAAAATACCCGATCAAGTCGGTGAAATTTAAGGAGGCTGGCCGTAGCACCTTAGACGCTAAGAAACTATGGTTCGATAGCAAATTCGGCAGATTGAATACTGAGGAGAAAGGAGAGTACCTGGGTAAATTTGAAGCCGAAGACAGGTTGCTCGTGATTTATAGCGATGGTAATTATGAAATCGTAGACCAGGAGCTGACGCAACGTTTTGACCCGGAGAAAATCCTGCTCTTCGAAAAATATGATGACGAAAAAGTGATTACGGCGGTGTACCTTGACTCCGATAAATTACAGTACAATATCAAGCGGTTTAAAATAGAAACCAGCACTTTGCACAGCAAGTTTTTCTTTATCAAAGAGGGTAAGGAGAATCGGGTGGAAGCTGTGACTACAGATGAGAAACCTATTCTTAAAGTACAAACCGGCCGCGGTACCGCCATCAATAAAGCTAAATTTAAAGTGGCCAATATGGTAGAAATCATGGGATGGAAAGCCCTGGGCGCCAAGCTCATTGATTTCTCTAAAACCGTAGAAATGGAATGGGATAAGCCGGTGGACGCCAGCAATGCCCAGGGAGATTTGTTTGAATAATTGTGCTCACGAGTATTAAACGCTTATCCAATCTTTGCAAAACTAGCAGAGATGCC
>DGQO01000036.1:2046-2876 GCA_002400445.1 Chitinophagaceae bacterium UBA4412 | reverse complement strand
AAAAGTTCCGAAACAAAATCACTTTCTTCTGTGCTGCAATCCATTTTGCTTAGGCAGGTAATGCTTTGCTGAATGGCTATGGCCGTATTGGGCATGGCTCTCACCAGCGGCGATTGACTTGGCAATACCGAGCGCATGTCATCAAGACTCACACCGGTAACCACAGAAATGACCAATTTGCTGCCCACTACATGGGCAAGTTGCTGCATCACTTCTTTTACCTGGAAAGGTTTTACGGCAATGATGATTACATCACTTACCGCAGCGGCTTGCACATTGTCTGTACTCACCTGCAAGCCCATTGCTACAAGGCCAGTGAGACTCGTTGTGTTACGCCGGGTAATCGTAATATTTTGTGCAGATACAAATCCACTTTGCACCAGTCCCAGGGCGATAGCGGTACCAAGATTTCCTCCGCCGATGATGGCAATTTTCTTCATGCTGTATTTTGGTTATTATGCTTCTAAAGCAATGATTTTTTCAAAAACTTCTTCGTAAGCTTCTGTGGCTTCTCTAAAGCGTTTTGTTGCAGCAGCATATTCCCCTTCTGCTTTCAAAAACTTTTCTTTGTTGCTGTAAATAAGCGGATCTGCAAGGGAATCCTCCAGTGCCTTTTTTTGCAAGGTGGCTTTTTCCAGGTTTTCTTCCAGGGTTTTAAACCTGGTCTTCAGTTTTGCGAGCTCTTTCTTATGATCGGGTGCAATTTGTTCCTTTGGTTTTTCTACGGCTTGCTTTGCCGGCTTTGCCACAGGTAATGGTTTATCCTGTTTTGCAGCAAGCGCCTCTGCTTTCAGGCGGCGTTCTTTCCATTCTTCCCATTCCTGGTAAGT
>DGQO01000036.1:0-2031 GCA_002400445.1 Chitinophagaceae bacterium UBA4412 | reverse complement strand
GAGTGAATATCTAAGTGGTTGGTCGGTTCATCCAGCATGAGAAAATTGGCTTTGCTCACAATGGTTTTTGCCAGGGCAACCCTTGCTTTCTCTCCACCACTCAAAACTTTTATTTTCTTCTCTACCTCATCGCCGCTAAATAAGAATGCACCCAGCAGAGAGCGCAACTCCAGGTCATTTTTACCACTGCCAGAATCTTTCATTTCTTCCAGGATATCATTATCCATATTCAATGCTTCCAACTGGTGCTGTGCATAAAATGCTTCCACCACATTGTGGCCCCATTCCCGCTGTCCTTCAAAAGGCTCAGTGCCGGCAATGATACGCAGCAGCGTACTTTTTCCTTTCCCGTTTGCACCAATCAGGGCAATCTTATCGCCACGGTCTATTTCAGCCCCGGTATTTTCTACAATTTCTACGTCTTTAAACCGTTTACTCACATGCTTTAATGTGCAAATAATTTTACCCGGTTGTTTTTCCACGGCAAAGTTTATGCGCATGTTGGGCCGGGAAATCTCAGCATCTTCAATGCGATCCAATCTATCCAATCGTTTCACGATACTCTGTGCCTGCGCAGCTTTGCTGGCTTTGGCCTTAAAGCGTTCTACAAATCGTTCCTGCTGCCTGATGTAATCCTGTTGATTTTCGTAGGCCTTCTTTTGCATATCTACCCGCAGGGCTTTCTCCGTTTCGTAGTAAGAATAATTGCCGGTATAAAAATGCAATTGTTGCTGGTAGAGTTCTACAATTTTGGTTACCATACGGTCTAAAAAGAAACGATCGTGCGATACAATAACAACCGCACCCTGGTAATGTGCCAGGTATTTTTCCAGCCATTCTATACTTGGTAAATCCAGGTGGTTTGTGGGCTCATCCAGCAGCAGCACGTCTGGCGCCTGTAAAATCATTTTGGCCAGTAATACCCGCATACGCCATCCACCACTAAAATTTTTGTAAGGCTTTTGTAGTTCAGCATTGCTAAAGCCCAGGCCCTGCAATATTTCTTCTGTGCGGTGGTGTATGCTATAGCCATCCAGTACATCCAGGTCGTGTAATTTTTCAGAATATTTCATGGCCAGGTCTTCATCGCCTGTTTTTTCCAGTTCCACAGCAATGGCTTCCAGTTCTTTTTCCAGTTGCTTCACTTTTTCAAAAGCGCCCAGGGCCACATCCAGGATAGAATCCTCTGTGTCAAACCCCAGCAAATCCTGGTGCAGGAAGCCAATGGTGGTTTCTCTTCCCTTTTCAACAGAACCTTTACTGGGAGAAAATTGCCCGGTGAGCACTTTAAATAAAGTGGATTTTCCTGTACCATTATAGCCAATGAGGCCAATTCTTTCATTGGGTTGAATATGCCAGGTGGCATCTTCCACAATTGCTCTCGCACCAAATTCAAACGTAACATTCTGCAGTCCTAATAACATCCCTTATTTTTTTACAATTTTTTGCAAATCTAACGTGTCTGCCAAAACTATTGCCCTGCCCGGCTGTTATTATTTATTCCGTAGCCCTATTCCGCCGTTTATCCCATAGCTGCGCAAGCGGAAATGCATCGGGCGGGAATGGCGTAACTTTGTAAAAATTTTTTAGAAATATGAAGAAATTGATCAGCATTCTTTTCGTGTTACTCATTGGGTTCGGCGTTTATTGGTTTTTCCTGCGCAGTCATGCTAAGGAGCCTGGAGAGCCTAAACAGCAGCCCATCGCTGTAAAGCAACATTCTGATAGCTTTAATTTGGCCGTAGATGCGGCTATGACGGCTTATTTGAATCTTAAAGATGCTTTTGTGCAGGGAGATACCGCCCTGGCAAAAAAATCAACCCAAAACCTGGTAAACCTGCTGGATAGTATTCCTTTGAAGGAACTGGATAAAGAATCTTCCAATATTTCAGAAACAGCCAAACTAACGATTGGCGATATCAAAACCAATGCGGAAGCCTTGATTGCAGAAAAAGATATCACCATGATGCGGCAGGATTTCAGGGCAATCAGTGATATGCTTTATCCTGCTTTTTTTAAAGTGATCAATTA
>DGQO01000061.1 GCA_002400445.1 Chitinophagaceae bacterium UBA4412 | reverse complement strand
ATGCACCTGCATAAAAAAAGGACGATTTTTTTCAAACGTCCTTTTAAGTGGGTAATCGAGGGGGCTCGAACCCCCGACCCTCAGAATCACAATCTGATGCTCTAACCAACTGAGCTACGACTACCATCTGAATTTTCAGGACGGCAAAAATAGAGAAAATCAGCGCTCATGCAAAATTAGATTTTATAGTATTAATTCTATTTTTTATTACATTTGAAGCCACAAACTAAAGCTTGCTTAGCCAGCGTTAACTATATGAATCCGGCACCCTTACATTGCAGCATATTAAATGCCCCGTTTTTTAAGTGCTTTATGGTCATATTCTCATTGATTACAAAAACGAATAGTGTATTGCCCGGTGATCTTTTTCATGGGCGACTGAACTGTGTGGCTGGAAGCCAAAATAGATTTTAAACCCATTAACCAAAACTAAACCTGCAAAGGTTTACCAGATATAAACGTAGATTTTTATTGTATCCCCTTCCTGGGATTGTACGCTGTAGCTGGAAACCACTGCATACCATTTCTAATGCGGCTTATCTCATTCATAATTGTGCTCTTGCATGTCGTTACAATGACTGCAGATGCTCAGTCGCCGGTATTGCCCGACTTAAGGGTGGGCATCGTGTATGGGAGAGTAACACACGCTGGTGGGTCAAAAGCTATGGAGGGCGCAACGATTGAAATCCTGGAATTGCGCACAGATTCTGCCTCAGGTTCAAAAAAAGAATTTCTTATTGTAACTGCAAGCACTAACAAGCGTGGAGATTTTTATATAGAGCGCCTTCCGGTAACCAATATTTTAAATATGCATGTATCTGCTGTTGGGTACAGCACATTTGAATTAAGAATAGACTTTGCAGTAAATGCCCAGGCCGCAAACGCCACTGATATCAATAAGATTTTGCCACAGGTAAACAGAGATTTAGGGACGATTACTCTTCAAACTACTGATAAAGAGCTAGACAATATAACCGTGGTTTCTGAAAAACCACTGATAGAAATGTACCTGGATAAGCGGGCATATAATATTGATAAAAATCTGCAGGCTCCCGGTGGCACTGTATTAGATATTATGAGGAATGTGCCGGGCATTTCTGTAGATATTAGTGGCGGGATTCAATTGCGTAATGGTACTCCTCAGATTTTTGTAGATGGACGGCCTTCTACCCTCTCGCCAGATCAAATACCTGCAGACCAGGTAGCGAGTATAGAATTGATTACAAACCCATCTTCCAGGTTTGATGCAAGTTCTGATGGTGGAGGCATCGTAAATATTGTACTCAAAAAAAACAAATTGGCCGGCTATAACGGCAGCCTGAGATCAAATATAGACAGCCACGGAAAGCCAGGTTTTGGTGGTGACTTCAATGTTCGTCGCAAGAAAATGAATGTATTTGCAGGAGTATCCTACAACAGCCGGAAAAATGTGAGCACGGCTGCTGCAGAACGGTGGAATTATTCCGGGCCGGATACCATTCACATCTACCAAAAGAATAATCCTGTGCTCATGGGCTATTTGGCTTTTGCAAGAGCCGGTGCAGACTATTTTGTGAACAACAGAACCACGTTTTCGTTAACCGGCAGTTACTTTAAAGCTAAATTCACTTCAGATGACCAATTAAAAAGCACAGAAGATAGCATAAGTAATATTGCTTCAGCTTCCCAGTCGTCTATTCGAGATATTCATGCAGATATTGTAATGGAAAATAAAGGACTGGTGCTTGCCATGAAACATATTTTTGCAAAACCAGGAAACGAGCTGACCACCGATTTAAGCTATTACAACAGCACCCTTGCAAACACATCAGATTACCTGAGCAGATTCTATAATGTTTCAGGCACTGAAAAACCAGCCGCTCCGGCAGAACGGGCCGTAGGAGGAAGCAATACCGATTATTTTACAGCACAATTAGATTATACCAGCAAATCCAACAACAATTTGTTGTTTGAAACCGGAATTAGATTCACACAGAGATCTTATGATAGCTGGAATGATAATTTTCGTTACAACTCCACGCTGGGCAGGTTTAATATCGTACCTGCACTTACAGTGCAATACCTCTTTGAAGATCATGTAATGGCTGGTTATGCGCAGGTTGAAAAAAATTATAAAAAATGGAGTGTACAGGCTGGCATTCGTGCAGAGTCTAGTTTATACAACGGCAATCTCAAGGCGCAGCCAATTTCTTACAATAACAAGTATCCCCTTAGCCTGTTTCCTTCTGCCTTTGTTTCCCGAAAGATTGATGAAAAACAGGACATACAATGGAACTATTCCCGTAAAGTGAGCAGGCCCACCGTGATGCAGCTACTGCCATTCCTTGACTATTCAGACTCTCTTAATCTCACGCTGGGAAATCCTTCTCTTCGGCCAGAGTTTAGCCATCTTACAGAACTGAATTACCTGGCACATTACAAAAAGGGCCAGGATTTTTTTGTAACGATTTATGCCCGATATGCAAAAGACGTTATTGCGAGGTATCAATATAAAGCTCCAAATACCAANNATGGGCACAGAGTTTATCTTTAGAAATAAAATTAAATCCTGGTGGGATCTTACTTGCAACCTTAATTTATTTTATGTAAACCTGCAGGCGGGAAATCTTCCTGACACCAGGAATATTGATCGCTTTAGTTGGTTTAGTAAACTGAACAGCAATTTTTATTTGCCGGCAAATTTTGGAATTCAATTGAGCGCAGATTACCAGGCCAAAACTCTCCTGCCGGTAAACACGGGCCGCACAAGTACTGCAAACAGTTATACGATTAGCGGCCAAACTTTGAACGTTTCCCAGGGTTACATTGATCCCGTGTATGGAATTGATGCAGCCATCAAAAAAGATCTTCTAAAAAATAAAGCAGCCTCAATAACCCTACAAGTAATAGATATCTTTAAAATGCGGAAGTACGAAACCTACAGCAACAGTAGTTATTTCTCTCAACACAATTCTCGCCAAAGAGACTCGCAGGTATTCAGACTAAACTCAAACTGGCATTTTGGAAAAGTGGATGTTGCGCTTTTCAAAAGAAAAAATTCCAAAGCCGATAA
>DGQO01000049.1 GCA_002400445.1 Chitinophagaceae bacterium UBA4412 | reverse complement strand
ACAGCACACACAAAGCTGTTGCCATTATAGCCATAACGCAATTTTGTACCCGGATAAAGACGACTGCTGTAAGAAGGCAATTGACCCCAGGCCGAACTGGTAAAGCCAACCGGGAAGCTGGGTTCAGCATCACTAAACTTATTTTCGATAGCGGGTGAAATTCTCTGAAATCGATTCACTTTGCCCCAGGCCATTTTCCAATTACCATATCTTTTTTCTAACATCTGCATCGCCGTGTTCAAAGGCTCCATCAACTGTGCGGGTGTGGCGGTGCTTGCAAATGTGCGCACGAGATTTACATCATCTTTCTCCGTTCCTGCAGGCAGCGGCGTGTTGATGATTTGCGGCATAAGCAATTGTGCCCACTCAATGGCCAGCGTAGTAGCTTCTGAGTTTTCTCCACTGCGAAAGTCCCATAGAGATAATAATTGAACGGCGTCTCTTAAGACCAGGCTATCTTGCGGAGCAGCCTGCGTAAAGGCTTTTACCAGGGCGGGCACCAATACTTCAAATACCGCCAGCCTTCTATCGTAGCCTGCAGCAATCACCTTATCCAGGGTGTAAGCATTGCCCTCTGCTAAAACACGAACCGCATTGATGCCCCTGAAATTCTCACCGTCTGGCGCCATGTACTTTGGATAATTTTCTTTGTGCGGACTGTTTATTCCTGCCACGGTAAAGGGCGTTGAGTTACAATTTTGTAACCAGCCATTGGCAGGATTGAGGATATGCACCGTTTCATGAATGGGATGATAACCTTTCCATTCTGTAGCCGTAATACTGCCATCTACAGGTTTACTAAAATCAAAACTAGTATCCCGCTTTGGAATTCTGTTGCCATGCCAGTAAGCGATATTTCCCTGCGCATCTGCATATACCGTGTTGTTTGAAATATTTCCTTCCAGGTCGAGCGATTTATTAAAATCATCCAGTCCTTTTGCCTTCGTGCGCTGCCAGCATTGTATGAGGCCATTCAGTAGCCGGTTATCTGCCCGCAGGCTGAGCCATTTGTCTTGCGCCGCTGCCAGCACGGGCCCATGATGCGTGTAAAAACTGTGAATGGTTTTTGTTTGGAGTTTGTCGCCCACTTTGTACTGCAACCTTAGTTCTTTTTCGCCCAGTTTTTTTTGTGTACCATTATATAAGTAAGTGATCGATTTCCCATTGTGCTGTACTTGTTCGGCATACGAATCAGCAGCATCCACGCCACTACTGGTGTGCATCCAGCCACAGTGTTCATTAAATCCCTGGTAAATAAAAAACTGTCCCCAGGTAACAGCACCATAAGCATTCAAACCTTCTTCACTCACCATGTGCACTTCTGGCCTGAAGTAAAAAGTTACATGGGGGTTAATATATAAAATAGCATGGCCGTTCTTGGTAATGGCCGGTGCAAAAGCAAAACCATTAGAACCCGTAAGTTCCTTTTCCTGGAATGGATTTGCAAGGCTTGCCTGCGATTCTTTTTTTCCGTAAAAGTGTTGAATATCTGCAATGCTGATGCCGGCAGTATTGATGGCACCAATGCTTCCATCCGTCCACATCAATGGAAACCAGGGCTCAAAGCGGGTAAGCATTGCAGGCTTCACTTGCGGGTTTTGCTGCAGGTAAAAATTGATACCATCTGCAAAGGCAATACAAAGTTTTTTTAGATACAGTGGAGCCCTGGCATAATCTGCTTTTGCAGCTTGCTGGTCTATCACCAGTCTGTTAAGTAAATCCTCGTACAGCATCTTCTCTCCCTGCAGTTCTGCCTGGCGGCCCAGCTTTTCAATGTAGTTCATTTCCACCCTTTGAAAATCATCTTCGCATTGTGCATACATCAGTCCAAACACGGCATCTGCATCCGTGCGCCCATACACATGGGGCACCCCATAATGATCCCGGTAAATGGTTACCTGCGATGCCTGCTTTTGCCAGCGGCTTATTTCCTTTGTGTCAAATTGTTGTGCATGCACCAGCAGGGGCAGGCAGCATAGTAACAGCAATATTTTCATTTGTAAAAGGTAGAAAAAAAGTTTGGTATCAGGGCGTTTAGTAAATGCTGGATACATGGGCATAGCAGCACCATAGTACGCAAAGATGTTGTGAGCTGCTGATCATCTATCGGCGTCAATTTCCCAATAGAACAAAACCCGGCAATACGCCAATGCAATCTCCATTTTTGCATTGCACAAAAATGTGGTGGGGATAGGTTTCCATTTTTTGTAAGAGGTAGGCCACTTCCTGGTTGGCATATTTATCGTGGGCATCTCTCACGTTGGATCGCTTGCCCAAAAGGGCATCTGCTTCATCAAATAAAAGTACAGCGCCCATCTTCTCCGCCCTGCTGAAAACGAGCCTGAGATTTTTTTCCGTTTCGCCAATATACTTGCTGATAACAGCAGCAAGATTTACCCGGTATAAAGGTTGTTTCATTTCCTGCGCCAGCCATTGTGCCTGCACAAGATGTAAGCTTTTGTTTGCAGAATTCAATACCAAATGGAGGGGCCGGCCTTTG
>DGQO01000230.1:21240-21768 GCA_002400445.1 Chitinophagaceae bacterium UBA4412 | reverse complement strand
GGATCAAACAACTCCAGTTGCCGGAGGCGCAGAGGTAGCGGCAAAAAATAACTGGCTGCCCTAAGCAGTGTAATTGCACTTACTAAAAAGAAAAAACCACGCAGGAAGCGTTTTTTTACCACAATATACTGGGCACTCAGGTGAATAAAAAGCAGTACAAGTAATGCTGCGGCAATTCGAAACCAAATGGAAAAAACATTGTCCTTTACGATTGCACCGCTTCCTTTTTTCACGAGGTGAAAGAGAGGCACATTATACCTGGATTGTACGAGGCCTTTTTCCCCGGGCCCGGGAAAGATATCATACTCCAAACCTGTGCGGGCATTGCTTACAAAAATATTTTTGAGATAGGCATTGTTCACGATATAATTCCATTTTACAGGAATTAAGGCGATGGCATAAACGCCAGCGCTATCTATTTTGTTCCACACATAAAAACCATTTTGCAACTCCGCAAAACCAGCCCGGCCAGGTGCAGCTATTATTCCTTCATCAGGCAGCACGGTCTGTGTGTTCCAATAATGCAGT
>DGQO01000230.1:17366-21222 GCA_002400445.1 Chitinophagaceae bacterium UBA4412 | reverse complement strand
GGGCAAAGTCCTCTTCTGCATGCTGCACATAACGTGTAGTATGCTTTTGCACAGATTGCAAACTGGAGTAAGAAGACCAGTAGTTATTGATAAGAAAGGAAAGCGTTACAAGCCAGGCCGCAATGACCAGCAGGTAAATATTTTTATTAAAGAACTGCGAATTGATAATTCTGTTGGACAATACCTTTAGGATTTAGCGATCAATTTCCTTCATTTGGTTCCAAAGTGCATCCAGCTCAGTCAGACTCATATCATGCAACTGCTTATTTTGCTGCCGGGCTGCTGCTTCCATACCATTGAAGCGGCGCTGAAATTTCTTATTTGTTCTTTCCAGCGCATTCTCCGCATCTACTTGCAAAAATCTTGCAAAGTTTACCAAAGAAAAAAATACGTCGCCCATTTCATCCTCAATTCTATCCTGTACTCCCCCGGCAACCGCTTCTTCCAACTCCAGCATTTCCTCTTTTACCTTGAGCCACACCTGCGCAGTATCTTCCCACTCAAAACCAACCGTTTTAGACTTTTCCTGTAGCCGGATGGCTTTTACTAAGGCAGGCAGCGACTTTGGCACTCCACCCAAAATAGATTTTTTACCTTCTCTTAATTTTATTTTCTCCCAGTTTTGCTTTACGTCTTCTTCATCTTTCACTTGTACGTCTCCATAGATATGCGGGTGCCGCACAACTAATTTATCGCAGATGCCGGTGATTACTTCATCTAAAGTAAACTGCTGTTGCTCTGCGCCAATTTTCGCATAAAAAACAATATGCAGCAGCACGTCTCCCAATTCCTCTTTAATGCCATTCCAGTCTTTCTCGGTAATGGCATCCGCTAATTCGTAAGTTTCCTCAATGGTCAAATGCCTAAGGGTTTCAATCGTTTGCTTTTTATCCCAGGGGCATTTTTCCCGGAGTTCATCCATAATTGTCACCAATCTTGCCAGTGCATTTACATTATCCGACATACTTATAATTTTAAAATTGACCACATTAATAACAAAGCAAACAGTATAAAGATGAGCACAAAACGAAAAATGATAGCAATAAAAAATTTAATCATTGTTTTCTTCCGGGACTGACCATAATAATAGCGCATAGCTTTATACTCATAGAAAAACAAGATGAGCCATAAAAAATTTTGCACCATACCCACTATGCCCAAATGCACAGCGTCATCCAGTTTATTCAGGCCAATGAAAAGCAAGAGCACTATAAAGTAGAAAATATAAATATGCACCGAAAAAATACCATGACTTACCAGGTAATGATCTTTATGGCGATAGTACAACAAGGCTAAAAATAAAGCATATAAAGGCAGTGAAATAAAGAGCATCTGCGGAAAATAATGCAGCACAATGCTAACAAGCTTTGTGGTAAGTTCTGACTCGCTATCACCATAGCGCTTATTGATATCAAAACCTTTTTCATAAAATTTACGTGAAAGCCAACCCGCATCTAGTTTTCCAGCCTTTTTAAGAGAGTCGTATTGTTGCTGGCTAACATATTTTTTTCCGAACCTTATAAACTGTCCATTTTGTAAACTATCCAGGTACTTCTCCAATTCAGCTTTTGAAAGCGCTTTGCCGTCATGGAGCGCTTTGGTAAACTTTTGCAGCATATTGCTATCCCAGCTATTAACCTCTGCAAAAAAATAATGCCGGTCGCTACTATCAAGGCGGCTAATTACTTTGAGCGGCTGTGTGTTGGGAAAACGACTTTTATGTGCAAGCCGCAGCTTTTCTACCTGTGCCAGCAAGTCTTTTTTTGGAAACACCTGCCCCTTACTTATGGCACGGGAAAATGAAGCCGCCTGCGCACTATCCATACTTTTTACGGCCAATGTAAAATTGCTGTAATGACTACTATCCGCACCTGCAATGGCTGCAATCACGTCTGGTTTGGGCTTCCCCTCTCCAAACAAGTTTTCAAAATGATATACAGAAAAAAATACAAGAAAAAAAAGGAAGGAAGTAAACACATACATGCGCACCGGGTTCAGGTAACTGCTGCGCCGGCCTCTTTTGTATTCTGCAGATAAAAACCCCGGATGAAAAAAGAGCAGTTTCAAGCTGCTGAAAAACTTTCCGTCAAAATGTGTTATATCATTAAAAAAATGAGTAACCAGATGCCAGAAGGATTCTTGCGGCTCCAGGTTTTCCTGTCCGCAAATCTGGCAAAACCTGCCATGTACTTGTGCGTTGCAGTTGAGGCAATTTTTGCGGGCCCTTTCTTGTGCGTGACTCAATCCGTTAATTTTGGCTAAAAATAGGAAAGTTTTATTAGCCGCAAGTGTTATCCCCGCTCATGGGGCGCTACCTTCGCCAGAATAAAATTATATTTCATGATTAAGCGATTTGTGTTGATTTATTTTTTAACGGCTATAGGATACTGCGGCACCCAGGCACAATATTATTACAAGGATATTCTGAGCAACAGGCAGGTTATTACAGACCTCGCTGCCTATAAACAGCACAAAGTGAAAACCATTAATATCCGCAGCTATGAATCTGATGGCAGCCCCAGTGCCGGCTTTTCCTGCAAAAAAACATTTTCAGGAAATTATTTAAAATCCACATTATTTACCCGGTCTAATATTTCTGGAGCATCCCTGCAAACTTCCCTTTATAATGCAAAAGGATTGCTCCTGAAAATGACAGACAGTTCTGATATTGCTGTAACTACAAACAGCTACCAGTATGATGACCTGGGAAAAATTACGACCATCTTTTCATCTGTGAGATCGCAGGATGATGATTTTACAAATGAGATGAAAGAAACCCATCTTTATATATATGGTACTACAGCAGCACCCGAAAAAATGATCCGCATAAGAAATCAAACGGATAGCACGGTTATTCTTTTTGCCACAGATGATAAAGGAAATATCATGCTGGAGAAGGATACTAAATCGGGCACCAAGTTTTACTACTATTACGATGCAAAAAACAGGATTACGGATATCGTGCAGGAAAATGATTTTGCTACCCGGATGTTGCCTGATTATATTTTTGAGTATAACAACAGCGCTGGTCTGTTATCTCAAATGACCACCACAGAAGAAGGTGGCAATTATTATTATATCTGGAAATACACTTATGATGATGGTTTGCGTGTACTGGAAAAATGTTTTGGTAAAGATCGCAGGCTGCTCGGCAGGATAGAATATGAATACAAATAATAAGCCCCTTGCTGGCCAGGTGCCCTTGCACATCCTGCGCAGCAGTTTTTTTGTAATGATAGCACTCAGCCTGCTTGGCGCATGGCTCCGGTACAGCCATTCTTACTGGGCAGATTATGGCCTGCTGCTTGCATTATTTGCCGGCCTCGTATTTGGCCTTCTTGCTTTGAAAGACATGTTTAACACAGCGAGCCGTTCCACATCAGAAAAAATAATGTGGATTGTTGGATTAATCTTTCTTCCCCTCATTACCGGTTTCATTTACTTACGGCGAAAAGAAGCTGCCAGCTACCGCAGCAGAAGATAGTTTAACCCAACAAAATAGAAGGCTGTCATGTTAATCCTTCGGAGTTTTTCCATAGCATCAAGCACTGGCCTACGCAAATAACAAAGCCCCCTTGCGGAAGCTTTGCATTTATCAATAATAAAGTGAAATTTAGAAATTGCTCACGGTTATTTCTACCCGGCGATTCTTGGCTCTACCAGCAGCCGTGCTATTCTCTTCAACGGGTTTGTCCTGGCCATAACCTGTGGCGGTGGTGCGATTCTCTGCTACACCTTTGCTCATGAGGTAATCCCGAACTGAATTTGCCCTGGCTTCAGAAAGCAACTGGTTTTTATCAGCACTTCCGGTGTTGTCCGTATGGCCATCAATAGCCAGTTTCAGCGTTTCGTCGGC
>DGQO01000230.1:15739-17360 GCA_002400445.1 Chitinophagaceae bacterium UBA4412 | reverse complement strand
GGGCAACCCTGGTTTGCAACAGGACCCTGGCGGTCAGGGCATTTGTCTTCTTCGTCATTTACACCATCGCCGTCCTTATCCGGAACCGGGCATCCCTGGTAGCGGGCAACGCCTTTCTCATTCGGGCATTTGTCCATCTCGTCATTAATACCATCGCCATCTGTATCAGGCACGGGGCAACCGCCATATTTTGCGGTACCTGCTTTATCCGGGCATTTATCGTCGCCATCTGCAATACCATCACCATCCCTGTCCGGGCACCCCATCAGGTTTGCAAGGCCGGGCACATCAGGACATTTATCATTCTCATCTGCCACACCATCATTATCCCGGTCTAAAACTACAGGCAGCGCCGGTACTTCTACAACAGGGGCAGGTGTTTTTCCAAAAGATTGGGCAATACCAAATGCATGGTAAAAATGATAAGCTACATTCTCCGTAACAGGAATGCGGTACTGAGTATTGAGCATAAAGTAAGTATCGTCCAGCAACTTAATCTGCAAACCGAGACCAGTAGGCAAAAATGCGCCATAGTAACCGGAGTATTTAGAAGCACCGATACCCAGGGTAATGTAAGGGCTTACCCAGTAGTTGTCTGGCAGCAGCTTAATATTTGCGGCAGCAGAAGCTTCCAGCAACAACTTTTGCTGACCTGTAGATACCCTGTTTGGAACCGGGTATTTTACAAAGGAACCTGCCAGCGTTACAAACAAATCCACATTATTACTCATGCCTTCCATGTAATTAACAGCGAGGCCACTGCTCATCTTATTGGTATGCTGCCACTCTTTGGATCGAATTACAGAGGTTAAGCCTTGGTTGCGCAGGCTTGCAGCGGTATTAAAATCGTTCAGTAAAAACTGAACACCAAATGTGGGCTTCTTTTTATACTCATTCTGAGAAAAAGCAAAGCTGCAAATACTTAGAGCTATTGCGGAAAGCAGAAGTTTCTTCATAAAATTAGTTTTGTGTAAACGCAGCAAAAATAACGGCTTAGTTTTAATTGGTGAAAATATTTTAAACCAGCTTAATATCTATTGTTATTTAGCTATCCCGAAGGTTGGCCTTTTAAAATTTCCACCTTTACTCTTGTGAGTCCGTGGGTTAAGAATCCGAGGCGCTGTGCTGCAGCCTTTGTGAGATCTACCAGTCTTTTTGACTTTGGATGAAGCCGGTCGTTCACTTGTACCAGAACGGCCCTTCCATTGCGAAGATTGGTAACCTGCAGCCAGGTGCCCAATGGCACTACATTGCAGGCTGCAGTGTATTTTGAATGCCGAAAAATCTGGCCAGTTGCTGTTTTCCTTCCTTCAAATTTAGAAGCGTAAAAACTGGCCTGACCGTACAAATAGCGGGTTGTTTGTTTAGTCTTCTCTGCTGCTAACTGGTACGGAGGGTAATGGCATCGCTGATTGAATCCCCACATAGGGAATGAAGCAAAGCACAATGCAAGCAGTGTTATGATGGAAGGTTTGTTAAGCATTAAACGGGTTAAATATAGGAATTCATTTGGAAGCGAAATATTTTTCACGCAAAGCTTTGTCCCGGCTGTACACATCATCGTAAAAACGAATATTTCCCTGCTCCCCCGAGCACCCAAAATAGGTGATATACAATGGTA
>DGQO01000230.1:2182-15671 GCA_002400445.1 Chitinophagaceae bacterium UBA4412 | reverse complement strand
TCGTGAAGGTAAACAGCGTAAGGATTTTTAAAATTGAACTTAATTACCCCGAGGGCATTATTATCTCCGCTACCCTGCCGCACCATATACGGAATACCTTTATTGTATTTACTCCAGTTTACGGCGTGAGGATCCACTGGATTACCTTTATAATCAAATAAGTCCAGGCCTTTTTTCCGCAGGTAATCTGAATTTCTTTTAAGCCCCGGCAAAATTTCTTTTTGAATGATGCTGGTAGGCACGGTCCAGGTAGGATAAATAACCAGGTCGCTTATTTGGCTGCTGATATCCGGCGTAGGCGTTGCCGGCTTTCCTATAATGACTTTAGATTCTACTACGAGGCTGTCTTTTTCCCAAAGTTGAAGCGTGTATGCAGGAAGGTTTACCCAAATATATTTATCCGGGAGATTTCCTGGCATCAGTTTGTATTTATCCATCGTGATGGCGATGCGCTTGAATTTCTCGAGGTCAGTATTATTCATTTCTCTCACCAGTTCTACACTCAGTTTGCCGGTAACTTTAAGTGCATGTTCTTTTTGAAAACGACTGATGAGGCTGCCAAGTTGTGCCGAATCTGGTTTAGGCCCATCGGATACAATGCCTCCCTCAGCCAGCCTTTTCACCAGGGCATTTACAAATGCAAGGGAATCTCTAAATGGGTATTGTAAATAAGTATAAGGCCGCCTATCCATTTTTGCCACAAAAGGTTTAATGCCCTGCCGGATAGCCACATAGTATTTTGTAGCAGGCTGTAAGGATGCTGCCAATGCTGCAAATGTTTTTCCCGCTTTCAAGGAATCCAGCATGGGTTTAAAAAAATTCTCAAATTGCAGTTTTTTATTTAGCCATGCCAGGCTATCAGGCTGCAGCCTGCCTTGCTTCAGATCCTGGAACAAATGCAGGCAGGCATTGGTAAGTAAAATATCTGCCCTTGCCCATTTTTCAGGTTTGGTTTGTGCCAAAGAATCTCTGTCCAATTGGAGCTTTAGCCCCTTCACAAGGGCTGCCTGGTAATCATCAGCAAACAGCCCGTCCCATGCACAGGTATCCAGGTAATGAACAAGGGCATCTGCCATGGGAAGCCAGCGTTTATTGTGGCTCCAGATGGGTTTTTCATCGTGTGCTGCATAACAATATTTTACTGCATTTAAAGCACTCAGTCTTGTACTATCATCTAAGTTTAGCTTTGCCGGATTCGCTTTTCCCAGCATTGCAGAAATGGCTTCCTCCACATGCTCATCCATTTCTTTTGCAGCAATTTTTTTGTCAGATTTGTTTCTTCCACAGGAAGAAAAAAGAACAAGGGCGGGCAGGAAAATGACCAGGAGGGATTTGCCGGAAAATAACATGCAATATTTTTATTAAAGGTAACTTGAGCCCTGGCTTACACATAAATCATACCTACCACTTACAATATAACGAAAGCTTTGAGAAAAATAATCTGCGCAGGCTTGCTTTTTTGTATGTTTTGTTGCACATCAAATGCACAATCACCTGCATGGCCTGTGGTAGTACGTAATACCGACTCATTATGGCAAATGATTATGGCCAATGGAGAAAATGAGATGGTAGATTTACGAAGCGTTATTCCGCAACTGTTGCTGGACTTGCGTTATGCTATAGACAGCAACTTTACACACCAGGTATTATATAGGGATGCTACTACCAGTTTTTTGAGGAAACCCGCAGCAATAGCTTTGAAGCAGGCAGCCAAAAAATTACGACGCAGGGGTTACCTGCTGAAAGTTTGGGATGCTTACCGGCCTTATGCGGCTACCCAAAAGATGTGGGAACTTGTGCCCGATGAAAGATATGCGGCAAATCCCCGCAATGGGAGCGGCCACAACCGAGGCATTGCTGTGGATCTTACGTTGCTGCAAAAAAGCAATGGTAAAGAAGTGGATATGGGCACCGGCTTTGATCATTTTTCTGACACGGCACATGTTAACTTCACCGGGCTATCCAGGACACAAAAACGCAATAGAAAAATGCTACAGAAACAAATGGAAGCTGCTGGCTTTAAAGTACTCTCAACAGAATGGTGGCATTTTTATTTGCCCAATTCGACCCAATTTGCCGTGCTGGATATTCCTTTTGAAACAATGAAGAAAATGACTGCGGGTAAATGAACAAAGCCTTAACGGGCTAATGCATAATTTCGCACTGAATTTTTGCGCATGAAATATTACATCATTGCAGGCGAAGCGAGTGGCGATCTCCATGGTAGTAACCTGATTAAAGAATTAAAGAAACTGGATGCCGGTGCAAATGTGCGCTGCTGGGGTGGCGACATGATGCAGGCCGCAGGAGCTACGCTGGTGAAGCATTACAAAGAGCTGGCCTTTATGGGTTTTGCTGAAGTATTGCTCAACATGCGCACCATTTTAAAGAACATCCGTTTCTGCAAAACGGATATACAAGCTTACAAACCGGATGTACTTGTTTTTATAGATTATCCTGGGTTCAACCTGCGGATTGCAGAATGGGCAAAACCTCTTGGGTACAAAACAGCTTTTTACATCTCTCCGCAAATCTGGGCATGGAAAGAAAACCGCATCCACAGTATCAAAAAGCATATAGATAAAATGATGGTGATCCTTCCTTTTGAAAAAGCTTTTTATGCAAAGTGGAATTATGAGGTAGATTATGTGGGTCATCCCTTAGTAGAAGTGGTGGAGCAATTTATGCGCTTACATCCCCTTGCAAATAAAACAGGACAAGTACAACGAACTGTAGCCATATTACCAGGTAGTCGCAAGCAGGAAATTTTAAAGAAGTTGCCCATTATGCTCAGGGTAACGGCGCATTATCCCGAACTACGTTTTGTGGTGGCTAAAGCGCCCTCCCTGGAAGAAAGTTTTTATGCACCACTGCTGAGCAATTACAGCAATGTGCACACGGTAGAAAATAAAACATACGCATTACTCTCTGAAGCTGATGCAGCCATGGTTACAAGTGGAACGGCCACATTAGAAACTGCACTCTTTAAGGTGCCCGAAGTTATTTGCTACAAAGGCAGCCCCATTTCCTACGCCATAGCCAAACGTCTAATTAAAATAAAATTTATCGGACTGGTAAACCTTGTGATGAGCCGGGAAGTGGTAAAGGAACTGATACAACATGAGCTTACAGAGAAAAACCTGCAGGAAGAATTAGACACCCTCTTGCATGACCAGGATAAGATAGCACGCATGAAAAACGATTACGAAGCGCTCTGGAATTTATTGAGACAAGGAGGACATGCTAGCGCTAATGCTGCTGCAATCATCTACAAAATGATCGCCTGATCAACTGCGCAACAGCCTTACAATAATAAAAATCATGGCTGCAAGAAAAAGCAGGATAGATAGCCGGTTGATACCATGCATATACTTCATCCACTTGGTATCATTGGCCTCGGGATCCTTTTTTCGTAAGTATAAATATTGTGCTATTTGTTTCCATACTCCCATGCGATGCAAGTTAATGCGTTCCTGGAATAGTATAAAAGATTTACGATTGACGAATCACGATTGACGATTGATCATTCGCAATAGCAACTGCCCGCCCTTATTTCCGGGAATGTAAAAACTGCCTGATCCTTTTGCCATGGGAAATCAGTTTAAGGCCATTTCGCCGGAGAGAAATATGCGGGCGGTTCTGCTGGTAATCATGCAGGCCTGATTTATAGCTGGAGATAATATTGGCGTAAGAAAGAATACCGATAATTTGATTTTCTTTGGACAAAACAGGCAGTACATCTACATCTTCACTTGCCATCAATTCAATAGCAGAACGCAGGCTGCTATTACCTTCTACGGCTACAGGCTTTTTCCTGATCAGGCTATCCAATGGCATTACCGGCGCATTCAGTTTGTTGTATAATTGAGACGCACTTACAATTCCTTTGTAATCTCCACTTGCATCGGTAACAATAAAATAATTACGCTTATGGTCAGGCTCCTTTTCCAGCCAGGCAATAGCTTCTTCAATACTGTTATCAGCAGTAAAGGCAAAACCTTGCTGATCCATTACCTCTTCTACATTTACTTTTTCCAGGATATCCGGCTCGTAGGAATCGGGTGTTTTTACGCCACGGCGGGCGATCTTTTCCGTCATAATGGTATTTTCCATGAGAAAGAAAGAAACGATATACGAAGCACTGCAGGTAGCCAGCAAGGGCAGTAGTGCATTGAACTGGCCCGTGGTTTCCAGGGCAAAAATGATAGAAGTTATAAAGGCCCGGGAAGTGCCTGCAAACATGGCGGCCATTGCCACCAATGCGGCCATAGAAACCGCAACACCGCAACCCGGAAACATGGATAAACAAAACGTACCAAGTATGGCACCTGTAGCACCACCAATGGTAAGTAAAGGAGCTAGCGTACCCCCGGAAGTACCGCTGCCCAATGCAATTGCCCAGGAAATAAACTTTAATATGCAAAGAGAAACTACGAAAGTAAAAGCCAGGTTACCCGAAAGAATGTCTGTTATATTACTGTAACCTACGCCAAGTGTTTTCGGTTCAAAGTAACCAATGACACCTACTGCAATGCCGCCGATAGCCGGCCACCACATCCAATGAACGGGCAATTTCTCAAAGCCGTCTTCAATTAAATACACAAGTTTAGTAACAGCCACAGAAAGCAAACCAATCAGGATACCCATCACACTATATACCAGCAACGCTGTATTACTTGCCGCAGCAATCACATGATCAATTTCGAAAACAGGCCGTTGCCCAAATAAAAAATGGTGCCCTGCTGCACCTGTAATACAAGCCAATGCAACAGGAATAATGGAACGGGGAGAAAATTCAAACAACAACAATTCTATGGCTAAAAAAATGGCTGCAATCGGGCTACCAAAGATGGCTGCCATACCGGCCGTAGCGCCTGCAGCCAATAAAATTTTTCGCTCGTGATGTGAAATTTTCAAGAGCTGTCCCACCGTGGAACCCAGGGCTCCACCGGTAGCAATGATGGGGCCTTCCGCACCAAAGGGGCCGCCAGAGCCAATGGAGATCGCTGATGAAATAGGTTTTAAGTAAGTAATCGTAGGCTTAATCTTGCTTTGATTGGTAAGAATTTGCTCCATCGCCTCGGGGATACCATGGCCACGGATAGCCTTAGAGCCATATAATGCCATGAGGCCCACAATTACACCACCCGCTACAGGAATCAGAATTACCCAAAGCCCCAGGTGATTTCCCACAGGACTCGCTTCCGCCACAGAAGCCTTACCATAAAAAGCAATATTGGTGATAAAGCTAATGAGGTGCACCAAAAATTTCGCAATAAAACTGATGGCAACTGCTACCATTACGGCCAGCATGGCAATAAATAAAAGCCGCTTTTTTTCGCCCACATCTTTTGCCGGGCTTTCAGAAGTTTCAAGCGTGTCTGCCAGAGACATGGAAATAGGAATACCACTGTTTACAGTTATACTCATCGTACATAAATGGTTATAAAAAATAATCTGCTGGTGGGTAATGCGTGCGAAAGGCCCGGGGAATGCATCAAAATTAGCTATAAAAAGTTTTCACACAAAACCCGCTGTGAACTGTGCATTCAGCAGCAATCTATCAATACCTGCTCCATGATCAACTTACTTTCTGATGGCTGTAATATCAGACCGCTCTACACCTGCTGTAGATAAAATAATCTTTTTATCGCCGCCGTTTGCACTGCAGCTATACAAACTAAAGTTGTTTGTACCTGTAATGCCGAGCACATGAAACAGCAGGCGCTTATTATCCGGGGTCCAATTGGGCACACCGTTAATCTTGCCGTCTTGCAATACAAGTGTGTCTTTTGATCCGTCTGGCTTTGTTTTAAAAATATCGTGGTTAATGTGAAGGAATAAATTAACAAACGAACCCTTGCTGTAAGCAATCCATTGCCCATCTGGCGACCAGGCCGGATCATAGCAATACAAATTATCAAAACTCAGCCGCACAGGATTTTCCAACTGCATGGTAGCACTGTTTAGCGTGGCCTGAAAAATTTCTGCTTTTTCAGGATTTGTCGCATCATTTAAATCAGAGGGACCTACATAAGTTACCTGCTTCCCATCAGGTGACCAGGCAGGGTCTGCAATGTCATACTTAAATTTTGAGATGATAGTGGGTTGGCTGCCATCCACATTTACTAGAACCATTCTCCCACGGGCAACCATATCATTATTGGCGGGGTCAGTGCACTTCGCCGTACTTAATATTTTGCTGCCGTCAGGCGACCATTTTGCATGAGCCTGCAGCTCCCAGCCATTGGCACGAACAGGTACAATCACATGGCCATTGCTGCCATCCATATTAAATATCATTAACTCGCTAGTGGTATATGAATTTACACCGGCGCCTTTGGGAGAACGATAGCAAAGAAATTTTTGCTTATCCGGGCTCACCTTTATCCACCAGTAATCATAAGTGGTATCATTCACCAGGTTTTTCTCTGTAACCCCATCGTAAGAATATACCTGCAGGATACCTTTTTCTTTACGCTCATAAAAATATTTAAAGTCTGTACCTGTATCTACGGGAAGCAGGGCTTCATCCGATTCGCAGGCAAGGAAACCGATGCAGAGTATAAAACTTAGATACTTTATCATAAGATGAATTTAGAATATTTAAACAATCCCCCATGCTGAATATTGTGTGTACAGTTAAACTTTAACGCTTCACTTTACTTAGTGCGCTTCCTTTATGTGCCGCAATATGATCGGTTTTGCTGCTTTTAATTTCATACTGCGGCTCTTCTTTACTGGCATGGTGGGTATAGCCCTTAAAATCAAAATCCCGGGTATGCACTTTAATAATAGTGCCTTTCACATGCCCGGCTTCGGAATTCCAACTCACCTCATCTCCTACTTTAAATTGGTCTGATATGCTCATTTATTTAAGCTGAATGATTTTCTTCTGTATAGCTCACCGTAGTGCCGTGCACAATAGCGGGTGCTGTAAAAGGATGTTCCTGTGCTTTACTTACCCCCATGATATGCCATACAGCCCATCCTTTTGCTTTTAAATAGTCTGAGATCATTGAGCGATGACAACGCCACCATACTGCTTCGGAACACATGATGGCGGTGGCCTGCTTTGCAGCCACCAACTCGAGCGCATCTGCGGCTGATATAAAGGGCCCGGTTTCCATATAATCTGCATAACCCTGAAATGATGCGTTGCGCCAAGTTGTATTTTTAGAATCTTTTTGCACTTTTCGCCGGCCGCCTAATTCTTCAAAGTGCTGGTAATTTATTCCTTGCTGTGGAAGGATACGTTTCAAATTCTCCTGGCTGAATTGAGGATATTTCTTAGAACCAGGAAACCTGCGTACGTCAGCGAGCAAGCTGATGTTAAAAGATTGCAGCATCTCCACAAAAAATTCCATGCTGTGGGTGGAATGCCCAATTGTATAAATAGTATGTTGTAACTGCGATGCCATTTAGTAACACTTAAAGTTGCCCGCCCGGGTTGAAAGCCTGCAAATATTTGTCGATGTACAATTGTTTGTCTTTGAATTTATACTGTTGTATAAATCTTGGATGTTCCAGCACTATGATGCTTTTGAAAAGATTTGCCTCTTCATTCATCATAGCGATGAAGCGGGCGTTTTTCTTGCCCAGCACATACACTTCATCTGTATCCAGGCCAAGACTGATATGTTCCCTGAGCGATTCCATCATAAAAAGTTTTACACTTTCATACAACTGCAGGTCATCATAATAATTTGCATTTACCCATTTGCCATTTTTTCCCTGGCGTATGATAGCGAGCGGAAAAGGTGAATTAATATAAAAATCGTTGAAAAACATTTCTGCACCGCCGAACTGCTCAATCATTTCGTAAACGAAAACGGAAGACACTTCATGGGTGTAAGCCGTTACCATTTCAATACCACAAATACTGTGCAGGCGCTTGGTATCTGTAAAAGGTACCCCCGTGATACCGGCACCATGCCGGCTTGGATTAATGCCGATAATAAATTTCCGGCGATTTTCATCAGCATAATACTTTTTGTAAAACTCCCGCATCACCTTTATCGTTTCCGGATTATCCAGGTAGGGATTCAACACCTGGAAGCCAGGAGGGAGACTGCCAGTATAAATTAGTCCCTTGTTGAATTCAATGACCTTATTGCCAAATTTTTTACCCATATAAAACTTATGCTATCTACAGTTATCCGTTAGCAAAAAGGATGCGAAGAAGTTTCAGGAAAGATGAAGTGATCTGTTAATTTGAATTTGTATACTTTTTAAAGTTATCCAGGATGGCCTGCCAGCCTGCTTTTTGTAACTCGATGTCATTTTCTTCTTCAGCATCAAATTGAACAACAACCAGGGTTTCCTGGCCAGCGGGTTCAAAATATACTTCTACCTGCCTGCCATCTGCAAGGAGATATTTGAAACTATTACCCTGATCAATGGCCAGGTATTCCGCTTCCATATCAAATCCAAAACTTCCATCTTTTGCTTCCATCCGGGCAGTATATTTTCCGCCCACTCTCAAATCGTTGCTTGCAGATGGGCATTGCCAGTCTGGAGACGCAAAATTCCAATTACAAATATGTGCTGGCTCATTATAATATTCCCAGGCTTTCTGCTTATCTGCTGACACATTGGCCTGGATACGGATGGGTATAGTAGGCATAAACAATTTTTAAGTTTCAAATTAATGGAGTGAAAACAAAAACAAGACCGCTTTTGTCAAGTGATCAATATTCTACCCTTATACAACTACTTTACTTTACGGGATAACAAGTAATAGAAATATTGCCAGATGGTGGGATGGTAATACAACTTACTCTCGCCTGCTTCTTCTTTCAAAATCCTGATATTGCCTGCAAAATAATTTGTAACAGCCGTAAGCAATAATGGAATTCCAGTGCCCAGTTGCAATAAGGGGTAGGTAGAAAAATTATCCTTCGGGGTGGGCTGCACCAGTTCCTGCTGTATAATATTGCCGGTGTCTATACCTTCATCTACGAAGTGAACGGTAACGCCACAATGCTCAATGTCATTGTGCACAAGCGCCCAATAGCTGCCATGCACACCACGATACAGGGGTGTAATACCTGCATGTGTATTGATGAATCTGCAATCCACACATTGCAACACTTTTTTGGAAATAATCCTTGTACCGTTTACAATAATCAAATCGGGATTAATTTCCTGGATCAACTGAATAGTACCCGGTGCATTTACAGATTCAACCTTGTGCATTTTATCCGCAGGAAAATCACTGGTATCAAGTTGATAATCCATTATGATCTGTGCCTTTCTTTTTCGGGTAAAAAAAGCCAGCGGCTTTGCCACTAAAAATTGAAAAGCAACTTGCCCCATCACGGTGATCATGCCAAGCCTCCTGATTCTTCTTTTCAAAAATATGCTGAGGGGCTCCTTATTTTCGATGATGGCTGCATGCACACCAAACTCCTTTTGCAGCGCATTAAATACGATTCGGGTCGCCTCATCATGCCCGCCCAGTAAAAGAATTTTTTTAGTTGTCATTGATAATTTCGTTGGCCAACTGCGACATGCTGATGCTTTCAAAGTTGTATTTCTTATTGAGCATGATGTAGTGTTTCAGGATTTTTT
The DNA here is from genome assembly GCA_002400445.1 of Chitinophagaceae bacterium UBA4412. Classification (GTDB taxonomy): domain Bacteria; phylum Bacteroidota; class Bacteroidia; order Chitinophagales; family Chitinophagaceae; genus Ferruginibacter. The sequence continues at coordinate 6,098 of DGQO01000230.1, read as the reverse complement.
CCAGGAAGGCAAAATTCTCTTCCTGGTTTGCGCCAAAGTTATGCGGATGCCACCAAAGATGATAGACCAGGCTATTCCTGGCAGCATGTGTCATGCCTGTTTTAATGCGATGCAACCTCAGGCGCTCCAGCAATTTAAGTTTACGATCATAAGGCCGGAGAAATCTGCTGGCAGGTATGTCGATGGGTAATTTGGATTTCAAACTAGCCCTGCTGTAGCAATTGTGCCCAGAGATATTAATATAAGCATCTGCTAAGCGCATAGCCCGCTGCGTCCGATTTTCTGTGCCTTCCCTTTTTCCCTGGTAGATCCAGGAATATTTGTTGCCGCGATAGCAAATGATGCCATGGCGATTACACACTTCGAGGTAAGTATCATTAAACTGGTTCCTGGGAAACACGAGCGAAGTAAGCTGTATGTTTTTTTCGGCGGCCACAGCTACGGCCATCTCCATATCTGCATCAAAATCTTCGATGGTTTGGCCTGGCTCTAAACAATAATAGTGAGAAAAGGTATGTGACCCAATTTCTTGTTCAGGATACTGCCGGATAGCATCTATAATCCGCGGCGCAAAATGATATTCATCTGCCTGGAAATCTTCTCCTACCAAATCAAAATGACCAACATAAGGTGAGTAAAGAGGATTCTCATACTGCGGAATCCTGGGAGGCAAGTGGGAAAGCAATTCCGCCTTTGTTTCAAAAAAAAGAAAACCAACTGTGGAAAATGTGGCTTTGATTTCATACGACCGGAAAAGCTGCAAAAGTTTTGGAATCACCCGGTGAACGGCAAGCAACTGCGCACCGTAAACGTCAATTTTACGACTGTCTCTCACTCCCCAAAACAACTCAAAGTCGAGCGATATTACAAAACTACCCTGCGGCATACAATTTTTATTTCTTCAAAAAAGATCAACGTACCGTAAACATCCGAAGTTAAGATATTGAGCCTTCAATCTACACAAGCTCGCAGCATGCTTAACAGATTAGGGATAAATACTGCCATTATGCAGATACCAATTTTCTCTCACCAGCCTGCTGCCGCCACATGGCATAATAAAGGCCCCTGTCGTTCACCAGTTTCTCATGTGTTCCCTGTTCTACTATTTTACCCTGCTCCAATACAAAGATGCAATCTGCATACATGATTGTAGAAAGCCTGTGGGCAATAAGAATGGTAATGCGTTCCCGGCTGGCCGAAATTTCCCGGATGGTTTCTGTAATGGATTCTTCTGTGATGGAGTCCAGGGCAGAAGTGGCTTCATCAAAAATAAGTAACTGCGGATTTCTAATGAGCGCACGAGCGATTGATAAACGCTGTCGCTCACCTCCCGAAAGTTTCATACCGCCTTCTCCCAGCACGGTATTAATGCCTTTACCCGTGCGCTCAAGTACTTTGGTAAAAGCGGCTTCATGTAATGCTTTGGCTATTTCCTCATCCGTGGCCGCAGGTTGCACAAATAATAAATTCTCTTTTACGGTACCTGCAAAAAGTTGGGTATCCTGGGTAACAAATCCAAGCGCTCTTCTAAAGGCATTATAGTGAATAGCAGTAGACCGGGTATCATTAAAAAGAATGCTCCCCTCTGTGGGTTGATACAAGCCTACCAATAATTTTACCAGGGTAGACTTGCCGGAGCCGGAAGGCCCCACAAAAGCAATTGTTTCGCCTTTGTTTACGGCAAACGATAAATCATCAATAGAATTTTCAATGGCTGTTTTATGCCTGAAGATTACATGCTCAAACTCGAGCCGTTGTAATGCACCTACTGTAACCGCATCTTTAGGTTTTTGCTCTACTGGCTTTTGCATCAGTTCATCAAAGTTCTGCAGCGAGGAGGATGTTTCTCTATACAGCAGGATAATATTACCGAGATCCTGGAGCGGCGCAAAAATGGCGGTGGAAATAAATTGCATCGTAATCAGCTCACCCGTGCTTAATACATTTCTAAAAATCAACCAAAGCAAAATGAATAAAATAGATTGCTTCAGCAGGTTCATCATTGTGCCCTGCATAAAAGACAGACGGGCCACCTGGCGCACTTTAAAAAGTTCCAGGTCAAAAATATTTTTAGTTCTCTCTTTCAGTCTTCTTACTTCAGGAAAAGTTAATCCAAGACTTTTTACGAGTTCAATGTTTCGCAGTGATTCTGTTATCAAACCGGCCTGCACATTTGTTTCCCTGTTAATGGATCGTTGAATTGTTTTTATTTTCCGGCTAAGCATCCCGGTGAGCCCTCCAAGAAAAAGTACGCCTATTAAAAAGACTGGTATGAGCATCCAGTTCTTAGTAACGGCATACCATAGTAAAAAGCAAATGCCTACTAGTGAACTGAACAAGACGCTCACGAATGATTGCATGAAGCGTTGGATATCTGTACGTACTTTTTGTAAAATAGAAAGTGTTTCACCACTACGTTGCTCTTCAAATTCCTGGAAAGATAAACGCAGCGTTTGTTTGAGGCCATCATTAAAAACCTGTAAGCCTAATTTCTGTACGGAGAGGCCAGTAAAATAATCCTGTACAGCCTTGGCCAGCCTTGCCAGCAATGCAATGCCAATGGCGATGAGTAACCAGGTGAGCACACCCCTGATCAATTCCTTTTCCTGCAGCCCGGGAGCGGGACTTCCATACTCATCAATAATTTTACCGAATATAATCGGATCGATCATCGATAGTACCTGGCTGATAGCAGAAAAGAATAGTGCTAAGAAAATCGTTTTCTTTTGCGGACGCAAATATTTCCATAGTAAATGCATTCAGCTAAGATAGAGGATCAGTTTATAACATCCTTAGGTGAAGTGCAGGCCAATAAACACCCAGGCCAAACCAGGGTTTGATTTTCAATTTTCGGGATAGCAAACCGCATAGATTCAAAACCCTTACTCCAAACATCAATCTCTTCATCCACTCACATTCGCCCCTGGCTGATCTGCTCTACCACCGCAGGATCAAGAAGTGTAGAGGTATCGCCCAAATTGTTGAGGTCGCCTTCTGCAATTTTGCGTAGGATGCGGCGCATTATTTTACCGCTGCGGGTTTTAGGAAGGCCATGTACAAATTGTATTTTATCCGGCTTTGCAATGGGACCGATAATTTTACTCACGGTGAGGCTGATGTCTAGCCGGGTAAGATCTTCTTCGTTGTGGTGCCCATTGTAAATGATATATGCATAAATGCCCTGTCCTTTTACTTCGTGGTTGTAACCTACCACAGCGCTTTCTACAACGCCACTATGCATATTGATGGCGTTTTCCACTTCGGCGGTGCCAATGCGGTGGCCACTTATGTTGAGCACATCATCTACACGCCCGGTGATGCGGTAGTTGCCTTCTGCATCCCGCAGCGCTCCATCTCCCGTAAAGTAAAGACCAGGATAAGCGGCAAAATAATTGGTGCGGCAGCGCTCATGATCGCCCCAGGTTGTACGCAGGATTCCGGGCCAGGGCGCCTTGATGCAAAGATTTCCTTTAAACAAACCATCTTCGCCAGGCTCGGTTACTTCTATGCCATTCTCATCTACCAGTAATGGTTGTACGCCGGGCAGGGGTAGCGTAGCCCAGCCGGGCCGGGCTGCGGTTATACCAGCAATATTGCTAATGAGGGTGCCTGCAGTTTCTGTTTGCCACCAGGTATCTACTATGGGACATTGGCGCTTACCCACATGCTCATCATACCAATGCCAGGCTTCTTCATTAATGGGCTCACCCACGGTACCCAATATTTTAAGAGATGAAATATCTTTTCCTTTTAGCGGTTCCGTACCAAAGGCCATAAGGCTGCGAATGGCTGTGGGTGCAGTGTACAGGCAATTTACTTTGTGCCGCTGCACAATATCCCAGAAACGGCCGGCATCCGGATAAGTGGGTATGCCTTCAAACATTACTGAAGTGGCACCGGCACTTAGCGGGCCATA
>DGQO01000230.1:0-2150 GCA_002400445.1 Chitinophagaceae bacterium UBA4412 | reverse complement strand
AATAAAGAGCGGATCTTCTGCATCCATTTCCACAGCAGGAAAATTGATAACACCATTTTTCTCCACTTGCTCCAGGGCATGCTCCATCTCATCTTCCCACCACATATCTCTTCCTTTTATCATGCTCACAGGTGTGCGGGTGCGGGTGTACACAATCACTCTCTTCACGGTTCTGTTACCAATGAGTGCATCATCAATAATACTCTTGAGTGGTATGTCTTTATTGCCACGGAATGCACCGTCGCAAGTGATGATAAATTCGGCCTGGGCATCATAAAGTCTGTCTGCAATACTTTGTGCACTAAAGCCTCCAAATACAACGCTATGTATGGCGCCAATGCGGGCACAGCCAAGAACCGCATAAGCAAGTTCGGGCACCATACCCATGTAAATAACAACCCGATCTCCTTTCTTTACGCCATTGTTCACCAGCATTTGTGCTACCTGGCACACCCGCTTATGCAGGCGGGCATAGGTAACTACCCTCACTCTATCCGTTGGATCATTTGGCTCCCAGATAAAAGCGGCATCATCTGCCCGGTGCGGTAAGTGACGGTCTATGCAATTTTCTGTGATGTTGAATTTGGCCCCTTTAAACCACTCAATCTTTGGCTCTTCAAAATTCCAGTTGAGTACTTTATCCCATTTTTTGTGCCAGAGGAAATCTTCGGCTACATCGCCCCAAAAACCTTCCGGATCCTCCACGCTGCGCTGGTAGTCCTGATGATATTGTTCCAAACTTTTGATCTGATAAGGATATGACATAGCTGCGGTTTTTTTACACCTTAAAAATAAGCACTTATGCCGAGGGCTGACAGCGTTTTTTTTGTAAATGCTGAGTGAGCTTGTCTTAGAATTCAAAATTCCAACCACTTATTCTTTCATTCAGAATTAGTAATCAAGAATTGCTAACAAACCACGGAATACGAAATCTGGAATCGTGGATTAAACATCTTGAATCTCCAACAACCAATTCCTACTTCCCATTCCCTAATTACTAATGAACTAATCAACCAATCAACTAATTCCCTATCTTAAACCACTAAAAAATCTTAAAACGGCAAATTGTAGATGGGAAATCAAAAAAGCTCACTAGTGTCTGTAATCGGCGCATCGTCTGTAGGCACAATGATTGAATGGTATGACTTTTATATTTTCGGCAGCCTTGCCACCATCATTTCTACCAAATTTTTTCCTGCAGCAAATCCCACGGCAGCCTTTCTGTCTACACTGGCCACTTTTGCGGCGGGCTTTGTCGTTAGGCCATTTGGCGCTTTATTTTTTGGGCGGCTCGGAGATCTGATTGGTCGCAAATATACCTTCATGGTTACGCTGCTCATCATGGGTGGTGCTACGTTTCTAATCGGTTGTATTCCTTCGTATGAGAGTATCGGTTTCTTTGCCCCCCTGCTTATCCTGGTGCTGCGGCTGTTGCAAGGCCTCGCTCTCGGTGGAGAGTATGGTGGCGCAGCTACTTATGTGGCAGAGCATTCTACCGACAACAGACGAGGGTTTATGACTTCCTGGATACAAACCACAGCCACCGTAGGCTTGTTTGTTTCGTTATTGGTCATTATGGGAACGAGATCGGCACTTAGTCCTGAGGCATTTGATGCGTGGGGATGGCGTGTGCCGTTTTGGATTTCTATTTTAATGGTGCTCGTCTCTTATCTGATTCGCAAAAACATGAGTGAGAGCCCTGTATTTGCCAAAGCAAAAGCAGAAGGCAAAACATCTACCAATCCATTGAAAGAAAGTTTTGGCAACCGGCTTAATTTCAAGTTTATCCTGCTGGCTTTATTTGGTGCCGTAATGGGGCAAGGCGTAATATGGTACACGGGCCAGTTTTATGCCATGAGTTTCTTAGAGAAAACGATGAACGTGGCTAAGATGCAGGTAGATAGCCTGATGTTTATTGCGCTCATCCTGGGCACTCCTTTCTTTTTATTTTTTGGCTGGCTAAGCGATCGCATTGGCCGAAAATGGATCATGATGGCAGGTATGCTCATTGCTATTATTTCCTATCGGCCCATTTATGAAAAAATGTACCAGACCACCAATATCGAAAACAAGATAGAACTCCCTGCAAAGGCGACTGTACAGGCGCAATTGGTTTCAACAACTGCCGGGCAAGACTCGGTTTACCACAT
>DGQO01000244.1:4598-4747 GCA_002400445.1 Chitinophagaceae bacterium UBA4412 | reverse complement strand
AAGCAATGGGAAAATATACCCATGCTTGCCCGCACACATGGGCAGGCAGCATCTCCCACAAGACTTGGAAAGGAGTTAATGGTTTTTGTAGAACGCCTGGAAAATCAAATCCAGTTATTTAGCTATATACCTTTTACGGCCAAATTTGG
>DGQO01000244.1:3201-4564 GCA_002400445.1 Chitinophagaceae bacterium UBA4412 | reverse complement strand
GATAATATTTTGGTAGATTTTTGCCGGGATATCTGGACCTATATCAGCATGGATTATTTTAAACAGCAAACCAAAAAAGGTGAAGTGGGCAGCAGTGCTATGCCGCATAAAGTAAATCCTATTGATTATGAAAATGCAGAAGGCAATCTTGGCATTGCTAATGCAGTACTGGAGCACCTTTCTGCCAAGCTACCTATCTCCCGCCTGCAAAGAGACTTAACAGATAGTACCGTACTTAGGAATATAGGCGTGCCCGTTGCGCATATCTTAATTGCCACAAAAGCAATTGAAAAAGGATTGGGTAAACTTATCCTTAATGAAGTGAAAATAAAAGCAGACCTGGAAGATAATTGGGCCGTAGTGGCAGAAGCCATTCAAACGATATTGAGAAGAGAAAATTATCCTGCACCTTATGAAGCTTTGAAGGAACTTACAAGGGGGAAAAAGGCCATTGATAAAAAGGCGATGCATAGTTTTATTGCACAACTAAAAGTGAGTGCTGCAGTTAAGAAAGAATTAAAAGCTATTACGCCGCATAACTACACCGGAATGTAGGCGTAGTATAAACATCTATATTTTTGCAAAATGTTCTTTCAGACTTGCAAGATTTATGTAAACCTTAGCGATGTAAAGATGGATGGGTGAGTAATAATATCAGAATGAAAGTTTTTCCAGGTCATCCAAATCTTTGTGCCTGCCTGCTGCTTTTTTTGCATTCACTAATTGCTGATAACTGATGAATCTTACCGGCAGATCCTGATCCATGTATAGCATCGAAGAACTGAATGCTTCGCCAAAATTCAAGCCCTTAACTTTTTTCATGATATCGATACTCACCGGCTCAATACCATAAGTAAAGACCTCTATTGCATCATTGTCAAGAAAGTTTTGTTCCGATAAATCTGTGGTAGGCAGGCCAAAATTTAGAAATGCATTCAGTAGTTTTAAAAAATTTTCTCTAGTGGTATTTACCCATATATCAAGGTCACCTGTAGTTCGACGATAGCCATGAAGTATTACGGCATAGCCACCCACTAATAGATACTCAACATCTGAGTCGTTGAGGGCCCTTATAAAGTCTCTAAAATCTTCATTAAATATATTGCCCACTATTGTGAATGTTTACGCATACCGGTCAATTCTTTAACCATCTTTGGAGGATTTTCCGGATCTATCCCATAAGCCATACAGGTAAGGTACCAGGCTTGTTTTAATCTTTCCTCTAAAGGCACATCTGCAGCAAAAACTTTACTTCGTTCTGCCTCCGCATGAGTTTGTTTTGTAAAAACCGTTTTATCTAATTTGTACATATTTAAATTTACAGTATTTCAGCAGCACGACCTTCGATTTTCCCCTACTTATG
>DGQO01000244.1:3044-3166 GCA_002400445.1 Chitinophagaceae bacterium UBA4412 | reverse complement strand
CTGGTGAGCCAGCAGGCTTTGTAAAAAGGCAAACTATTCATTTGCACGCTTGCCCCATACTCCTGCAGCAGCCTGTATTGTATAACCTCAAACTGCAACTCGCCCACACAACCTATGATCTT
>DGQO01000244.1:0-2831 GCA_002400445.1 Chitinophagaceae bacterium UBA4412 | reverse complement strand
CGGGGATCGAGGTTAGCGTGAATTTTAAAAATAAATCCACTGAATTTTTCTTCCTCTGGTTTTACGTCCCGCAAGGTGGTGTGCCTGGGTCTTGGCGTGGGCGCAATTCGAATAAATGCATCCAGCATTTCTTTCACACCAAAATTATTTACAGCACTACCGAAAAATACAGGCGCCGTGTTGCCAGCCAGGTAATCATCTACATTCAGATCTCCATACACACCATCAATCAACTCCACATCTTCTCTCAGCGTGTCTGCATCTCTTTTGCCAAGTTTGGTTTCCAGCAAGGCATCATCCAGGTTGGTGATCTTTAAAACATCCTCGTCATTTCCTTTAGTTCCTGCTGTAAACAACACCAGGCTTTTATTATAGAGGTCATAAACGCCTTTAAAATCTTTTCCGCTATTGATGGGAATCGTCATAGGATGAAGATTGATCCGCAATTCTTTTTCAATTTCTTCCAGCAAATCAAATTTTGGCTTGCCATCCCGATCCATTTTATTGATAAAAACAATCACCGGCGTTTTGCGCATGGCAATTACTTCCATGAGCCGGCGGGTTTGTTCTTCTACCCCGTTTACACTGTCTATCACCAGCACCACACTATCCACTGCCGTAAGGGTACGATAAGTATCTTCTGCAAAATCCTTATGCCCNNCTGCCGCTCTATTTCCATAAAGTCTGAAGTGGCATGCTTCTTTATCTTATTGCTTTTTACAGCACCGGCAGTTTGAATGGCTCCGCCAAACAGCAGAAATTTTTCCGTGAGCGTGGTTTTACCCGCATCCGGGTGAGAGATGATGGCAAATGTTTTTCGCCTGTTTATTTCCTGTTCGTATTTCATAAAGTGCGCAAAGATAATAAAGCGGACAACAGGATGCACCGGGATTGTTCCATTCCTGTAAGCGATTTGCCATTTACCAGTTATCAGTGCCTCTCAAGGTTTAAGCTTATTATTTCATGGGCATTCATTTATCTTTGTTAAATGGCTAAAACCCTCAACATCTTAAGAAATTCTGTGCGGCTCACCCTCCAGGAATTAAGGGTAAATAAACTGAGGACGGCATTGAGTCTTACCGGGGTGGCATTCGGTATTTTTTGCATTATTGGCGTATTAGCTGCGGTAAATAGCCTGGAAAGAAATATTCAAAACGAAGTGCAATCGCTGGGTACCAATACGATTTATATTGATAAATGGGATTATTCCGGCGGTCCCGATAAGCCATTTTGGAAGTTCCGGTCGAGGCCGGAAATGAAATATGAAGAAGCAGACCTGGTGAGGCAGCGGGCCGTATTGTTAGATGATATTTCTTTTTTATTACGCACCAGTTCTGCCATCTCTCATAAAGACGACCTGATACCCCGGGCAAGTGTATATGGCATCGTGCCGGCCCAAATGACAATACAGCCTATTAAGTTTGAGGCCGGACGATACTTTTCACAAGCTGAATTTGATGCCGGCAATAATATTTGTTTACTAGGCTTTACCAATGCCGAAAACCTCTTTGGTACCCCCGAGCGGGCAATAGGCAAGCAGATTGATGTAAAAGGTAAAAAAGTGACGGTGGTAGGTGTGATTAGAAAGGAGGGTACAAACTTTATTGGTTGGGACTATGACAACTGCGTGATGATGCCTTATCGTTTTGCAAAGCAAATATTTGATGCCAAAAGTTCAAACCCGATTCTTATTGCAAAAGGAAAAGACGGCGTATCCACAGCGGCGCTTATGGACGAACTGGAAGGAATCATGCGGCAAATCCGCCGAATAGCCCCAAGAGAAGATGACAACTTTTCGCTGAACAGTGTGGAAGCCTTTAGTAAAGCGATTACCGGTTTTTTCTCCGTGTTGAATATTGTGGGTGGAATTATTGGCGGTATCAGCCTTGTGGTAGGACTGTTTGGTATTGCTAATATTATGTTTGTTACCGTTAAAGAAAGAACGTCTGTTATTGGGCTTAAGAAAGCTATTGGTGCCAAAAAAAGCAGTATCCTTTTCGAGTTCCTGCTCGAAGCGATTATACTTTGCCTGCTCGGAGGTTCGGTAGGCTTATTCTTTGTGTTTGTGGGCACTAAGATTTCATCCAAGTTGCTCGATTTCCCTATTTACATTTCCTTGCCCATGCTGATAACCACCATCATCGTATGCGTGGCAGTAGGCGTACTCGCTGGAATTTTCCCTGCTTCCCGTGCGGCTAAATTAGACCCCGTGGTAGCCATCCGCAGCTAGCCTATATTTGCAACTATGCCAGTAACCATTCTTGCTATTGAATCATCCTGCGATGAAACATCTGCTGCCCTTTGCCGGGATGGCAAAATTCTCTCTAACATTATTGCTACGCAAAAAGTGCATGAGCAATATGGTGGCGTTGTGCCAGAACTGGCCAGCCGTGCACACATGCAAAATATTGTGCCCGTAGTAGAACAGGCCATGCAAAAAGCAGGGGTAAGTATTGCCGAAATTGATGGTCTTGCTTTTACCCAGGCGCCGGGCCTCATTGGTGCTTTACTCGTGGGCGCACAGTTTACCAAGTCGATGGCACTTGCTTTAGATAAACCCCTGATGGCCGTGCATCACATGCAGGCGCATGTGCTGGCCAACCTGATAAGCGATCCAAAGCCTGCCTTCCCCTTTTTATGCCTTACCGTAAGTGGAGGTCATACCCAAATTGTACTCTGCCACTCCCCGTTTAAACTGGAGATTTTAGGAGAAACCATTGATGATGCGGCTGGGGAAGCTTTTGATAAATCTGCAAAATTATTGGGCCTCCCCTATCCAGGCGGGCCATTGATAGACAAATATGCAGCCGGCGGAAATCCAACAAGATTTA
>DGQO01000106.1:3845-4523 GCA_002400445.1 Chitinophagaceae bacterium UBA4412 | reverse complement strand
TCGAAAAACTTTAAGACGAATTAATAATTTTCCAATGAATCAACAGCTTCGCATCGCATTAGTAGGTTATGGTAAGATGGGAAAAGCCATTGAAGAAATTGCCGGGCAAAAGGGGCATTCCATTGTATTAAAAATAGACAAAGACAATAGCTCCGACTTAACGCCTGAAAATTTGAAGCAGGCAGATGTAGCCATTGAATTTACGGGCCCGGAGTCTGCGTTTGACAATATCAAAACCTGCCTGGCAGCGGGCGTTCCTGTAGTGAGCGGCAGCACGGGCTGGTTGCAGCATTGGGAAGAAATGAATGCCTACTGCAAGAGCTGCAATGGCACATTACTATACGCCAGCAATTTTAGCATTGGGGTAAATATTTTTTTTGAACTGAATAAAAAACTAGCTGGATTAATGGCCTCACACACTGAATATGATGTGAGCATCGATGAGTTGCACCACACCCAGAAATTAGATGCACCAAGTGGCACAGCCATTACGTTGGCTGAGCAAGTGCTGCACGCCTCTGCCAGTAAAAAACAATGGGTGAAGGCACCGGCAGTAGATGCAGCAGACCTTAGCATTACCAGCCGCAGGGAAGATCCTGCCCCCGGAACCCATCATGTAAAATACAGTTCTGCCATTGATGATATTGAAATTATTCACACGGCACATAACCGTAAAGG
>DGQO01000106.1:3475-3743 GCA_002400445.1 Chitinophagaceae bacterium UBA4412 | reverse complement strand
GAGATCATACCCAATACCAACACTATAAGCTGTATAATTGGTATTCACATTTCCGAGAGAAAGGATACCCAATCCAATTTTTCCTTCTGCAAATATCTTTTCATCCAGCCTGTATTGCATACCCACCCTAATGGGAATGAGGCTAATGGATGGAAAATATTTTTTACCCACAAGGCCGGTATAGCCTGCATCTGCGCTCACAGCAAGGCTTTTGTTCATGGCATATAAACCTGCAATATCTACGCCTGCTCCAATACTTGTGTAAGCA
>DGQO01000106.1:460-3359 GCA_002400445.1 Chitinophagaceae bacterium UBA4412 | reverse complement strand
TAAGCAACACGCAGTCCAATGGTACTCCAGGAGGTACTACTCTTGCTGTAACCCGTGTATTTTAATAATGCATCAAAGTTTGGAGAGAACTTATAACCAATACCTGGAGCATAAGTAAACACGCTACCACTGCCTTTGCTGGCAAAAGTTGCTCCGAGTTGTGCAGAACCGTATACATTTTCAGAAAAATTGTACTTGATACCTGCCAGTACAGGTATATAACCAAGTCCATCGTAGGTGTAGCTACCAACTTTCTTTCCTGAGAAATTAATGTACCCTGCGTTTAACGTAATGGCCAGGCTCTCTGCTATGCTGTAATCTCCCTGTACGCTTCCGCCAATCCCAAAGGAATAGGAATCACCAAAACTTCCTAATGGTAAAGCGGCTTCAAGGCCAAGGCTAAATTTAATTGGAGAACCATCCTGGGCTTTAGCAGCCAAACCGCAAACAGCGATTACTGCTACAAAAAGGAATTTTTTCATTTTAATTAAGTTTAGGTTTAGGTTGCAAGTTAAATAAGAGTTAGATATCAACCACAAACACTTTATATATTTTTTGCAATGAACTCCCGAAAACACTAATAAAATGAGGTTGTTTACTCCTCCAAATTCGCTTACATTTACCATCCTGCATATCCTCCTNNCTACAACACGCCACTACATTACCAGGATTACCTTGCTATCTGTGTTTCTATTGAGTGCATTTTTTACCGTTTCTGCCCAACAAGGAGCATCGCTAAACTTTGATGCCAGTTTGAACAACAGGGTGGGTCTTCCTATCCTGCTCACGAGCAGCTATACAAAGGAAGCCTGGATCAAACCCAGCACCGCTGCACTAACAGGGTTCCCCAATATCCTTTCGGGAAACAACACTGCTCTGTACCTCAATAATGGAAAGCTTTCTGCAGGTCATGCCGGGAGTGGTTATAACAATGTACAGGATCCCGCAGCCTTGCTGGCAGACACCTGGTATCATATTGCTGTAACTTTTAACAGCAATACTGGCGTAATGGATTTATATAAAAATGGAATCCTTGTAAGCAGTGGTACCGCTTCCGCTGTTTCAGAGCCTGTACAGTTTATCAGTTATTTTGCCGGNNGGAAATTATTTTTCCGGTAACGTTGATGAAGTCCGCTTTTGGAATTATGCCCGGACCGCATCTGAAATAAGCAATAGTACCAATTGTGCGCTTACCGGTGACGAACCCAACCTGATTGCCTATTACGATTTTAACCAGGGGCTGGCCGGGCTTGCAAATCCAACACAGGATTCATTGCTGGATCGGCAGGATAAGTGCATTCAACCAAAAGGAATTTTAGAAAATTTCAACCTTACCGGCAGCAGTTCGAACTGGGTAGCTCCGGGTGCGCCGCTATCCGGCACCTGCAGCAACAGCTTCGCAAATATTACAGTACAAGGGAATAATTTATGTATTAGTAATGGAGATCTTACGCCGTCTAAAGCAGACTTTACTGATTTTGGCGCTTATCTTTTTACTCCGGTAACCCGCACATTTGTTATTCAAAATACAGGAAATGCAACACTTAATATCAGCAGCGTGGTACTTAGCGGCATGGATGCTGCTGAGTTTACTATTATAAGTTCGCCGGCATCTGTGNNTGGCGGCGGCTGGCAGCACTAACCTAACCATATCTTTTCAACCCACAGGTGCAAGCGGTGCAAGAGCTGCTACAGTTACCATTAATAACGATGATTTGGACGAGAGTACTTTTAGCTTTGATATCAGCGGAACGAAATCAGACCAGGGAAAATCCCTGGATTTTGACGGCTTAGATGATTATGTGCAGTTGCCACTTGNNTTTAGCGGGAGCTATACGAAAGAAGCCTGGATTAAAACTTTCAAGCTCACCGATTATCCGAACATCATGTCGGGCGCTGGAACAGCATTGTTTTTAAATAATGGGAAATTGGCTGCAGGTCATGCTAATGGAGGCTTTGGCCAGGCCGTAGATCCGGACCCCATTCTAGCCAATACCTGGTACCATGTTGCGGTAACTTATGACTCCGCCACGCAGGTGATGAAATTATATAAGAACGGTGCATTGGTGCTCACCGTGCCTGATGTGCCGGCATACACAGAAACTTCGCAAACGCTTGGGAGTTTCCTTGGAGGAAACTATTTCTGGGGAAGAATGGACCAGGTGCGTTTTTGGAAAACCGCCAGAACGGATGTAGAAATTTTGGGAAGCTACAATTGCAGCCTTAGTGGGGATGAGCCATACCTTAAAGCCTTGTATAATTTTTCTAATGGCGTAGGTGAAGGCGATAACCCAGGTATCATTAACCTGGCAGATCAGGCAGATGATTGCATTTCCAATGCTGGTACATTAAATAATTTTGCGCTCACCGGTACTACTTCAAATTGGGTGCTCGATTCACTAACGCTGACGGGATCTTGCGCTGGCACTTTCCCTAACATCAGCATTGCTGGAAATAATGTGTGTATAGAAAATGGCAGCACTCCTGCTACCCCATCAAACTTTACAGACTTTGGCAGCCAGGGATCATCTGGCACCAATAAAACTTTTGTGATTACGAACACAGGTTCAGCCATGCTTACCCTGGGTAGTATCAGTTTTACTGGTACAGACGCATCCGCATTTACGGTAGTTACAGCACCTGCTGCAAGCGTAGCTGCAGGCGCAAATACGAGCTTCGTTGTGCACTTTGCGCCAGTAGGCCTTGGTGCTAAAACTGCTGAGATATTCATTGATAATAATGATGCTGATGAGCAACCATTCCATTTTGCCCTTGCGGGTACAGGCGTGGATGCGGCTAGTGTAACAAATGTTGTGGCCACAGCAGGCGCCGGCGGTACGGCTGTCATTACCTGGACCACAAGTATTGCTACAACATCAGAAGTAACATACGGTATTGA
>DGQO01000106.1:0-368 GCA_002400445.1 Chitinophagaceae bacterium UBA4412 | reverse complement strand
CGGTAACATTTAGCAGCGAAGCCACGAGTGATGCCACAGCCACGGTGCAATGGCAAATAAGCACAAATGCGGGCACAAGCTGGCAGGATAGTACCGGTGCTACTTCCGGAAGTATAAGCTTCACCGTTTCTGACGCTGACAATGGAAAACAGTTCAGGGCAGTGTGGACAAATGCGGGCGGAAGCACCAATTCAGACGCAGCGATTCTCACGGTAAAGGATACTTCTGCATCTCAACTCTACGTAACGGTTTGTAATAACACTCTCCCTTATATCTGGAACGGTACCGAATATACCAGCACAGGAACTTATTCTAAATTGTTTGCTGGTGCCAATGTGAATGGCTGTGATTCTACAGCTACATTAAAC
>DGQO01000228.1 GCA_002400445.1 Chitinophagaceae bacterium UBA4412 | reverse complement strand
TTAATGGTCATACTTACCGATGTTTTAGGATCGCAAAGATCAAAACCGCTATACAATTTTTTGGCATCATCCACGCTGGCAATACTTACGCCACTGTTACCCACTTTTCCATAGATATCCGGCCGCTGCGCAGGGTCTTCCCCGTAGAGCGTTACACTATCAAAAGCGGTGCTCAGGCGCTTTGCCGGCTGGCCCTGGCTCACGTAATGAAAACGCCTGTTTGTGCGCTCCGGACCACCTTCTCCGGCAAACATTCGGGTGGGATCTTCGCCCTCTCTTTTAAGTGGAAAAACACCGGCAGTAAATGGAAATTCTCCCGGCACATTTTCCTGCAGTTGCCATTGCAGAATATCGCCCCAGTCATGGTAGCGGGGTAAGATCACTTTTTGTATCTCCGTTCCCGAAAGGCTTCTGTACCGCAGGGGCTGCCTTATTACTTTGTCCCGCACTTTAAATTCGTAAAACTCACCTGCATAACGCTGCCGCTTAGCCTCCCAATCTTGCAAGAGTGTCTTGCATTGAGGGGCTAATTCCTGTTCTTTTTCCTTGCGGAGTTGCAGCAGCACTTCCGCTACTGAAGATGTAGCTGCCATCATTTCCAAACTGCCATTGATATGATACAATTGCCGGGCAATGGTTGCTTGTTCCATAGCCCATGTATCATACTCATTAATGGTTTCTGCAATTTCAGAAAGATAGCGCATCCGCTTTGCCGGAATGATACTCTGCTGCCAGGCTCCGTGTTTTAAATGGGCAGGCAGGCTGGTGAAATCTGCACTGGTTTTGTCGCTGATGACATGCATAAGCCGGTCAAACAACTTATTCATACCTGCATCATTAAACTGTGCAGCAATGGTACCAATTACAGGTAAAGCTTCATCCTTTGCATCCCATAAGCCATGGTTCCGCTTGTACTGCTTTCGAATATCGTGCAAAGCATCTGCCGCACCGGCCTTGTCAAATTTATTGAGACAGATGATGTTGGCATAGTCCAGCATATTTATTTTTTCCAACTGGGAAGGCGCTCCATATTCCGGCGTCATCACATACATGCTCACGTCACAATAGTCCAGGATGGAAGCATCGCTCTGCCCCACTCCCGCACTTTCCAGAATGACCAAATCAAAGTTTGCGGCCTTGCACACGTCAATGGCCTGCCGCACGTGCCTGCTAAGTGCAATATCACTATCTCTTGTGGCAAGGCTTCGCATATAAGCCCGCGGCGAAGAAATCGCATTCATCCTTATGCGATCGCCCAATAAAGCTCCTCCACTTTTTTTCTTGGAAGGATCTACAGAAATTACAGCAATCGTTTTATCTGCAAAAGCATTGAGAAATCGGCGTACTATTTCATCGGTTACAGAAGACTTACCTGCGCCACCGGTTCCTGTAATACCCAGTACCGGCACTGGTATTACGTGCCCGCCCTGCTTGTGCTTGTGCTGCAGCAATTGCAAATGCTCTTCCACGCTCTCGCCATTTTCTGCCAGGGTAATTGCCCGGGCAATGCGTTTAATATCTTTTTTTTCATTGAGGGCAAAATGGCCGTTTTTTGAAAACTGATACTTTTTGTATTCCGGAATGGCAGCCTTGCAAGTATCAATTACATCCTGTATCATGCCCTCCAGGCCCATGTGGCGCCCATCATCCGGGCTATAAATACGGGTAATCCCATAATGATGCAGTTCATCTATTTCCACGGGCAAAATAGTGCCACCGCCACCACCAAAAATTTTAATATGCCCGCAGTCATTTTGCGTAAGCAAATCCTTCATGTATTTAAAAAACTCAACATGNNATGATCTCTGCACCTTTGCTTTGCATGATGCGCCGCATAATATTGATAGCAGCATCGTGGCCATCAAAGAGGGAAGCCGCCGTTACAATTCTTATTTTATCTTCTGTGTTTAATGGCATGAAAAATAGATTGGTTCTTTTTAGCAATCGGGGCAAAAATACTGTTTTCTTTCTCCGGACTGATGTGTGAAATAACAAAGCGCCCGGCTCTGGCCGGGCGCAAAAAATGAAATGTATAAAAAGATGAAGTAAATCCT
The DNA here is from genome assembly GCA_002400445.1 of Chitinophagaceae bacterium UBA4412. GTDB lineage: Bacteria > Bacteroidota > Bacteroidia > Chitinophagales > Chitinophagaceae > Ferruginibacter. The sequence goes on along the minus strand of DGQO01000228.1, from coordinate 10,514 downwards.
ATTTGAGTGTTCTCATATAATTTACTACAGCCCAGATATCATTTGCATCAGCAATTTTCTTTTTGTAAGAAGGCATGTCTTTGCGTCCTTCAAATGTTTTATAAAATAATGCGCCATCTGTTTGTGCCTGGAAAGAGGCTTTCGTAAAATCACCGCATTCTGTATCCAGTTGGGCAGCTTTTGTTCCGTCTCCTTTTCCTTTTACACCATGGCAGGATTTGCAATGTTGGTTATACAAGGTTTTGCCGGTAGCAATAGAGGCTGCATCTCCCTTCAGGGGGTTTACTTTGTTTTTTGCTGCATCAGGTACAGTCCAGGGTTGCTGAAAAGTGTTTTTTGTGGCAAAGGACAGCATAACCAAGGCGAAGATGCCAGCAATCATTGCTTTGAGAGGGTGTTTCATAATCGTGTTTTTTTTAAATTTGAGTTTTATTTTAATTTGTTGATGACAAGTTTGATGGTTCTTCTTTCCGAAGCCTGAAAAGTTGTACCACAATAACAATATAATGACCCCATACGATACTCATGAGCAGTATAAATGTAATCAGCATCCAAAGCGGCGGGTGCGAACTCCATAAAGCCCTTGGCTGATTTGTTATTTGATCAGATACAATAGTACCCCAATTCTGGGATACTTCAGCCTCCATGTTTCCATAAGTTTCATTTTCCTCCACCCGGGCAATCAGGATAATATTTCCTTTTGCATCTCCAGGTAGGTTTTTTGGAACCTCCAGGCTGGCTTCTCCGGCTTCATCAGTAGTAATTTCACCTATTTTAAGTGCGCTAAATAATCTTTTCACATAAATTCCGACAGTCGTTTCAGGAATAGGTGCGGCTTCTGCCCCAGATAAGTTTAACAATTTAATATGGACGGATAAGAGGGAATCTTCTTTTACCGGCTCAACAGTAAGTAATGCTCGCTTTACGGTTAGCTCTTCTTCTCCGGCTTCCATTTGCTTATTACCTGCATAACTTACTTTAAAATGCAATTCACCCGCAGCATTCCCTGCAAGCAGTTCTGGCTTTACGGTAAATACGGCTTTACCGGCCCTGTCTGTAATTACATTGCCCAGTGGAGTTTCAGCAGCATCTGTCACCTGGAGAAAACTCAGTTTAATTTGGGGTAATTTATAAAAGCTGCCTTTCACTTTCGCCTGGATAGCTGCTTCAAGCCTCACACTCTTATCTGCATTTTGTACAGAAATAAAAGTAATAGATGGCGAAATGAGTTCAGGTTCCGCTGAAACAGAATCTTCTGTGGCAACGATTGCGGCTGTGCTGTCTTGCGCAAGCGCAGATGGTGTGGTGGCTAATGAAAACACTACTACTAAAAGCAGCACCATGCATGCTTGCAATATTGTTTCTCTAAAAAACATACGATGTTTCATGATGATTGAAGAATTAAATGGCTTGTAAATTTTCGCTTGCGGGCAAAATGGTCTCAGATTCCTTACTATGCCTGGACAGAGATGGATCCTCAAGATCAGAAACCGGTACAACCGTTACGAATTTTGCAATCAGCATAAAGGCCATGAAGAAAAACGCTATGCCTGCAAAAGTGAGCGCCCATTCAGGCCAGGTTGCTGTGTATTTTACATACGCTGCACGAGTATCTTCCATTGGTATAGCAGGTGTTTCAAGTGTAGGCACAATAATCAGATACCGCTTTACCCAAAGCGCAATTACCATTAAAAATGCAGCGCCAGTAATCCAGTTCTTTTTACGGGTAAATGGCAGGGCAACAATAATAATAGGGACCAGGATGCCAAACAAATTTGCAAATAATGTCCACCAGCCATATTCCGCCGGATTAAACAATTTGTCAATTACCTCGCTATCCCATTTTGCAGAACCAAACCAGTTTGTAAAATATTCTGAGAAGGTAAAATAGCCATACCCTGCAGCCAGTATCATCATAGCATAGCCAAGGTTTATAAAATGTTTGTCTGTAAAATATTGTTGAAGTTTATAAACCCTGCGATACATCCACATGGCTATAATAAGTACACCCATGCCTGAATACAGTGCACCCAACACGAAATATGGACCAAAGATCGTACTGTGCCACCCAGGTCTTAGGGTCATTCCAAAAATCCAGGAAAGGATAGAACTTACCATGATGGACAAAGGAATGATGATGATAGCCAGGAGATTTTGGGAAATGATGAGATGCCTTTTTTGACTGGCAGCTCCCCGATACCCAATGGCCAGTATTTTATATAATTTCTGCCGCCATGCTGGTACATTCAACTTAGCATCCCGATACACCGCAAAATCTTTGATGAGTGACATGTACAAGAATAAAACACTCCCTACAAAATAAGTGAGAATGGCGAGTACATCCCAGGTCATGGGTGACTGAAGCCTTGGATAGATGAATAAATGATGCAACCTGTCAAAGCGACCAACGCATAACAGGATGAATACGGGCCCTACAATTACGGAAACCAGGGTCATGATTTGAGCAAGCCTGATGAGTGGCTTAGCCCACTTAATGTTAAGCAGATGAAACAAACCGGAAATAATAGCCCCGGCATAACTAAGGCCAATAAAGAAAATAAAGTTTACAATAAACAGGCCCCATACCACATTATCACGCATACCGGTTACGATATGCCCTTTTGAAATTTGCAAATAAAGCGCATAGCCGCCAACCAGGATCCAGATGGCAAAAAAAGCCGTCCACATCCAGGTACGTTTGCTAAATTTTTCAATACCGTTCCGCTGGTGATTCAATGCAGCCTGCTGGTAATTGGTAGTTTCCATAATTTAATGGATTGAAATTTTACAAGCAATTGTTTAAGATTTTTTAGAGGGTTCCATAATATCACGGAAACGATCTTTTAAATTTTCGGGCAAGTTTTCATACCCCCGCTCCACAGGAAATTGCCTGTCTTTGGGTGGTAAATAATATACCCTGGGCTTGGTGCCCAGTTCTTCCATAAAACGGTAAGCAGCCCTGTCTTTGATGAGTTGGCTAAAACTTACAGTTTCAGAACCATTGGTAACCGTATCTTCATTTTCATCCCCAAAATAAAATACGCCGTTCGGGCAAGCTTCCACGCATGGTGGCAGCAATCCAGCCCTGGTTCTGTCAGGACAGAAATCGCATTTTTCCACCGTACCCACTTTTGCAGGCATTCCTGTTTCGGGATTGTAGGCAAGATTTTCCATTTCTGGTAAGATGTGTGGCTCGCTCCAATTAAATACCCTTGTAGAATATGGACATGCAGCCATACAAAATTTACAACCAATACACCTGTCATTGTCTATCAATACAATGCCGTCCTGCCGTTTATAAGTTGCATCTACAGGACAAACTTTTACACAAGGAGGATTATCGCAATGAAAGCATTGTTTTGGAAACCAATAAGGGGCAGACTGCTCACTATCCTTCATGAGTTTTACGGTGAGCCATTCCGTATCCTCGGGCCTATCATGCCATTTTTGGCAGGCGCTTACGCATTTTCTTGCGTTTTTACAAAGTGCAAGATCTACTACCATGACAAATCTTTTCCCTGCTATTCCTTGTCTCGCTTCAAGTTTTGAAACAATGGCCATATGCTCCTGGTGATTGAGGTAGGCAGAATCTATCTCCACAATTTCTCCGTCGGGCGAAAGGAGCTTTACCTTTTTTTCAACCGGCGCCGGAGCTGAATTGCAGGAGCATGCCATGCTTCCACAGGCTGCACCAGCTACAGCTACAGCAGTAATTGTTTTTAAAAAATCCCGCCGTCCGTGATCTAAATTTTCTTGCTTTTCCATTAGCTTATTCAGATTTGAATTGTTTTATAATTGTCCATCGTCTTTTTTAGAAGGATTGTCCATCCAATCATATATTTCTTTATTAGACGAAGGCTTTTTAGATGTGCAGGCGTCTAACACAGCTTTTGGAATTTCAACCAACTTTCCGTCTGCCGTAAGCATTTTCACCATTTCCGGCTTATTGCCATCCACAAGACCGCCAGTTACAAACCTGCGCCTGCTTATGCCTTTATCGTCTGATGTATTTCCCATACACTTGGTTTTTTTAGTTTATAAAGTGTTGCAAAAAATTCAGTGATAAAAGTATTTGGGTCTGACGGCGCAATTCATGACAAAGGGCAAATCTTTTTATGATTATTGTCATGAGATTGTAAAAGGGCCGGTGCGAAAAACAAGGGGCATGTATTATCAACTTAAATAACAATAATCCGACTGTAAGACGGAGCACATGTCTTCCTCTTTTTGTCGTAAAATGATAATATGATTTCTGTCATACCATTGTCAAACCATTGTCACAAGTTTGTCTGTATTGCAATTCTACTTTTGACATAGCAATTGCTATTTGACAGTAGCATTAACCAAACTTTCAGTTATGAAAAAAAATAGATTACTACAGACAATCGCAGTATTTGTCGTGGTTTTGATTTCTTCTGCCTCTTTACTCCAATGTAAAAAAGATGGCACCTTAGTAAAAGACCTCGATCGCTCTTTTACCGGTCAGGCGGATTCAACAGTTTATGCATCATTTTATGAAAGCAACACTGTATCCACAAGCAACACAACACCGGATGTAAATGATGTCATTCAATTCCGTGGTGTACAAACGATCCTTCATGAGTATTGTGCAACTTCAAATTGTCATGGTGGTCCTATTGCGCCTAAGTTTGATACTTATGCGCAAATTATGAAGTATGTAGAGCCAGGAAATGCAATGAGCAGCAAGCTTTGGACCCTTATCACTACAAATGATTTCAATAAGGCGATGCCACCTGTAAACTCCAATCACGAGTTGAGCATTACGGATAAATCTATTTTGTATAACTGGATTAACAATGGAGCTAAAGAACGGCCAGACCTGGCGGACTTCAGGCCTGCAGCTATTTCCCTGATAACAACCGGATGCGGTTCTGCAAACTGCCACAACCAGGCAACTGCATCAGGAGGATGGGCACGGAAAGGACTATTGGGAAATCTAACCACTACGGATACCAGCACTTATGTGTATCTCAGCCCTGCTACCGGAGCCGGAACTTACTACTGCCTTATTTCAAACGCCACCCTTAGAGAGCAAGTGTGGAATGCATATAAAGACAGTGTAAAACAATTTTACAGCGATACTATTGGTAAAGCAAGTTTTAGACCATGGAAAACTTTTGCTACGCCAAGAAGCGCCAGCAGTACAAGGGGGCCATTGCAAACCTACGATGATATCCTGCTTGACATTAAGGTACCAAAAAGCGTACGTAGCAACTCCAGTGTAGTATATACCAATCCCGTAACCCTGGTACAATATTATGCGAAAGCAAATGCCATTGACGCCAGCAGTGCATTAGTAAGCCGCATTGATTCTACACTTCTTCTGGCCAACCCGTATACGGGTGTATATGCCACCAGTCACCAGGGAGATATGGCTTATGGAGATGGAGGCTTAAAACCAAGCGAGATTGCCCTGATTAAAGCCTGGTATTTTGCTGATCCAAATGTGCCTGCTGTGTGGAAGTACGGACAAAATAATGCGGGCATTTTTAAATACCGTAACTCAGGCAAGATCATCAAACAATAACCAAAACTATCAAGCTAAACTTCAGAATATGAAAAAAGGAATTATTTTATCAGCAATGATAACATCAATGGTTATTTACCTATTGCCATCATGTTATAAAAATAAAGAAGACTTGCTGGAACTGCCAAAAGTCTCCTTCCGGGCAGACGTGGTACCCATCATGGTTGCAGGAGGTTGTGGATGTCATAATAATGGATCTACAAGAGCTATCCAATTCTCAACAGGCAATACCGTTTACTATGATGCTATCCTTACCCGTGTTGGTTTGTTTGAAACCTGGGTAAACGGCGGAAAACATCCTGGTGGAGGAGAAATTNNCCGATCTATTTAACCAGTTGCAAAGGATCAACCTGCCACGGCGGAATTGCTACTACACTCGATTATGCCAAAATGGTTTCTACGAAATCTACCATTAGCAGTATGATGAATAGTGGTGGTATAAGCGGACACCCGGGAGGAACGCTAAGCCTGAGTTCATGCACCGTAAAAACATTCAATGAGTGGATAGCACAGGGCCAACCTCAATAACCATTAACCATTACTAATTACCCAGAAATAACTTTATATGAAAAAGTTTCTATCACTTCTGCTTTGTGCAGGTCTTACCATTCCTGCTTTGTGCCAGGAAAGTGCAGCCACTGAAGAAATTGCTGCACCCAAGCAAACCTTTGCACGAGCTACATTTAACTCTACAAAGCTCATTAACATGCAAACGACAGAGCTTGTTTCTCCCGGTTCTTTGCAGTTTATGATCTCTCACCATTTTAGTTATCTATGGAATAAAGATGCAGGTTCGCAAAACCTTGCCCAGCTTTTTGGCCTTAACTCTGGTGTAGCACATACTTATCTATCTTTTGACTACTCTCCTACATCCTATCTTAACCTTGGTGTAGCGGCGGCAGGTTATTCTAAATATGAAGGATGGGCAAAGATTAAATTACTACGCCAGCAAACTGGTCTCAAAAATATGCCCGTAGCTGTAGCCCTTTACACGATGTTCAATGTAAATACAGCAAAAGACCCATCCATTGATTTTACAGGCAATCGCTTTGCCTTTATGAACCAATTGCTTATTTCCCGGAAGATGAGCAGCACCCTCTCACTACAAATTATGCCCACATGGATACATTATAATATTGTTCCTTACGGTATCAATAACAGCAATGAAGTATTCTCCATTGGAGTAGGTGGAAAATATAAAGTAAAAGGCAACATGAATCTGACCTTAGAATATTCCCGCCAGCTCAACATGTACAAAAACCTATTAACTAAAAATGGGGCAATATTAAATTACAACCCTGATCTCCTAAGCGTAGGTGTAGAGATGAATACCGGTGGTCACTTATTCCAATTCTACATTGGCAGCACTACCGATGCTTCAAACATAGACCAGTTATCCAGGAATAACAGTAAGATAAAAGATGGAAATTTTGCTCTTGGGTTTACCATCAACAGGAGTATGAACGTAAGAAAGGACAAATGATTTACAAGTAGGTTAAAAAGAAAAGCCGTTTCAGTAAAATGAAGCGGTTTTTTATTTGGCGTAGTTTCTCCATGTTTATCGCATTCTAAAGGTAAGGGCAGCAAAATCCTGTATGCTCAAGGCTTCTGCTCTCTTATCAAAAATACTATCGGTAAGTTCTTCGGGGGCAAACAACCCACGCACCGCATTCCGAAGTGTTTTACGACGCTGATTAAAAGCTGTTTTTACCAGCATAATATAAGCCCGGGCACTTTTAAATTCCAGCTCTTGGCTTTTGCGGGTGAGCCGTATCATCCCACTCATTACCTTGGGCGGCGGCGTAAATGCCTGCTGTGGCACATCAAATAAATATTCAATGTTGTAGTAAGGCTGAAGCAACGCACTTAATACACCATACACTTTACTACCGGGTGCTGCTGCTGCACGCTGGGCCACTTCTTTTTGAAACATGCCAATAATTACGGGTACATTATCTTTCCAATCCAGCACTTTAAAAAGAATTTGTGTACTGATGTTATAAGGGAAATTACCTATTACTGTAAAGTTTTGCTCAAAGGGTTTTTCTATTTTCAGGAAATCTTCATGAATGATTTTGCCTTGCAATACAGGAAATTTTTGCAGCAGGTATTTCACTTTTTCGTCATCCAGTTCCACGGCTTTAAAATCAATACCGGGTATTTGCAATAAATGACTGGTAAGGGCGCCCGCTCCCGGGCCCACTTCAAGCAATTGTTCAAATGCATTTTCATTTAAGGCGGCAATAATCCTTGCAATAATTTCCTGGTCGTGCAGGAAGTGCTGGCCGAGCGATTTCTTTAATGTGTACATATAAGTGCCCAAAGCTACTGAATATGCGGTGGGGCCGATGTGGAGGATATAAAAAGAGGCTTCACTGGTTTAAAGTGAAGCCCCGGTTGTTATTAACGCTGGTTAGGGTTAAAACTAATTTTGAATGATCAGCCGCACCGTTACCAATTCATTATTCACCAATACCTGCACGCTGTAAACGCCATTACTGTATCTGTTCAAGTTTGAAATGGGCACTACATTATTCCCTTTTTGGGCTTTTAGTTTATTCAGGTACACCTGCTTGCCCAGGTTGTCTTTTATAGTAACGGTTACTTCGTTTTCCTGCTCTGCGTAAAAGCTTATTGTAGCTGCATTTTTAGCAGGATTCGGGAAAATGCTCAGCGGCTTTATGTCCAGGTTTTTCCGAATGAGAATGACATTGCTATAATTATGCTGTCCGTTTCTACCTATCACTTTAATACGGTAGAAAATTACCGTGCTGTTCACATCGGCTACCTGATCTGTACTTGCAAAATAATTGATCTTATCCAGGGTAATATCTGCAGCAAGCGTAGCAATTTTCTCAAAATGGCGATTGTCTGTACTACGTTCCACTTCAAACACATCGAGCGCACTGCTGGCCATTACTGCCCAATTCAGCGACACACGGCTCTTGCTTTCGGCGCCCGTAAGTTCAAGATACTGGAGTGGAAGTACATAGGTCACATCCCGCCAGTCCCGGTCTGCTTGCGTGATCACATGCTTTTGCACGGTTGCACTGCTACCTGGTGTGGCATCTCCTGTAAGGCTACCGCCGTTACCCATCATGCTGGAAGTACCTTTCAAATTTGTAGTAGAATTGATGAGATCAAATCGGTCGTCCAGGCCATCTCCATCTGCGTCTGTCCCTAGTGGTGTTACGAGATCGTCTGCTATACCATTGAAATTATAATCATGCCCCTCATTGATATCGTAGGTGCCATCAGAATCTGTATCCAGATCAAGATAATCTGGTATACCATCGATGTCTTTATCTGGTGGAATAAGGCCGTAGCCGCCAAATGTTGCTGCGTATGGAGCAAGATCATAGGCATTATCCAGGCCATCATTGTCCGTATCTGCATTGGCGGCAAACTTATAGCCAGCCGTAGTTTGTCCTTCAATATTATCTGGAATACCATCACCATCAGAATCAATATCGAGGTAGTCTGGGTTGGGATCGCTATCACTATTTCTGAGACCGAGTGTAGCCCGAAGGTGCAGCGCTGTATTCCAGCCGTCGGCACTTATTGGTCCATCAATAAAGCCATCAAAATTAGCATCGGTAAAACCAGCTTCAATCACATCAATGATACCATCCATGTCGCTGTCTACATCATAACAGTTTGGCCGGCGATCATTATCAAAGTTTTTAAATGGATAGCTATCTGCTTTACCATCATTGTTTATATCGGCGCCGGTGCGGAGTAAAGCTGTGGCGTTGATATATGTATCTATCAAACCATCGCCGTTTGCATCTACAAATCCGTCTATACGACCATTATTATTCACATCAGGCCCACCGCACTCCACCACATCAGGGATTCCATCACCATCACTGTCTAAATCAATTGCAGAAGGCTTTCCGTCTCCATCCAGATCCACAGGCCCCAAGCCCACACCACTCAATCTTGCACCTGTATTATTTCCATCCACGTTCTGGCTCAGGCCATCATTATCTGTATCTGTAAAGTTGTCAATTTTTCCGTCACCGTTCACATCTACACCACCCGCTTCCACAACATCCGCAATACCATCATTATCACTATCCAGGTCTAGCATGTTAATAATGCCATCAAGATCCATGTCGAAACGATCATCAATACCATCTCCATTGCTATCTACACGGCCAGGGAAAGTAGTATCCAGGTAATTGGGAATACCATCATTATCACTGTCTCCATCTGCCTGGAAATCGTCGTTAATATGATCGTTATTATAATCTTTAAAGCCGGGATAAAGAGGATCGAATGCGTTTGAAATACCGTTTGCATTATGATCTGCCAGTGCTGCCGGCATATAACTTTCTACATAGTCTGGAATACCATCCCTGTCTTTATCAATATTACAATTGATGAAGATCGTAACGGGCACACAGGCTGTAGTATTACACTCGCCCGTAGCTCTCACCAGGTAAGTAGTCGTTACAGAAGGCATCACGGAAATTGTATTTCCCGTTCCTTGTAACGCACTGCCACAGGTGGTAGAAAACCATTCCCAACCTGCTCCTGTACCCAATGAGCCACCAGTAAGTCCGAGGCTTACGCTAATACCTGCGCATATATTGTCTTTGTTTTTTGAGGCGGAAGTAGCCGCAGCAGACAAGGTTTTTCCTATAAGATAAGCAGGCGGAGAATTAAACCGGCAACTTGGGCTTCCGATATTTCCAAGAGCTGCCAGAATGAGGCGATAATACTTCCCGGTATCGGCCGGGGCTACGGAAAGAATGGTATATGTAGCTGCTGTTGCACCTACGATATCTGCCCACGGGCCAGTAGCTGTCGGACCCACCTGCCACTGGTATTCTTTGGGACCAGGAATTGCACCAGGATCGGAAAGCGAACCAGAGAAAGTGGACTGCCCACCCAGGCAACCTGCAACAGAGTTTACAGATATTACTGGAATCGGGTCGCAGGAACCGAACTGCACATCATC
>DGQO01000152.1:1255-12023 GCA_002400445.1 Chitinophagaceae bacterium UBA4412 | reverse complement strand
CTCAGCCTGCCAGTCTGTACCTTTTCCAAGGATTGAACTGTCCAGGAATTCAATTGGCGTAGCTCCTCCGGCTATCCTGTGATAAGCTTTTACCAGGATAGCATATTCTTGCAAATTCATTACATCAAGATGCTTGGGAGGCGTTTGAACGTTGTACTGGAAGCCATAACTTAATTTGGCAGTACCTGCTCTTCCTTTTTTAGTGGTAATCATTACAACGCCATTGGTACCACGTGAGCCATAAATTGCAGTGGCAGATGGGCCTTGCAATATCTGGATGTCTTCAACGTCTTCGGGGTTTAACCCGGCCAATGGGTTAGAGGAACTTTGGCCGCCATAACTTACATCCTGGCTTGCCTGAATTTGAACACCATCAATAACATAAAGAGGTTGCGTAGATCCATTAATGGAACTAATACCCCGGATGTTTACGGAGATACCACCGCCAGGCTGACCTGAATTNNGTTGTTTGCGCAGTGGTAAGGTTGGCTTTCTTTGCCTTTCCGTAACCTACCACAACAACATCACTCATGTCTACGGTGTTTGTACTTAATACAAATGCAACATTGGATTTATTGCCAATGCTGATTTCCATTGTTTGCTTGCCCACATAACTTGCTACAAGTGTTTTTGCACCCGTAGGAACGTTTAATGTGAAAGCACCCGCAGCGTTAGTGGTCGTGCTGCTGGTTGTGTTTTTTGCAGAAATGGTTGCACCTGAAAGGGCAGCGCCGTTCTCATCTTTTACAGTACCGGAGACGGATCTTGTTTGTGCAAACCCTGGTGCAAAAGAAAATGCGGACAATAATAGTAGAAGTAAACTTCTTAAGATTATTTTTCTCATACAGTGTTTAGTTTAAGCAGTAAATGTAAGTTGGTTTATAGTGAAGACATTAATAGTATTTAAGCAGTTCTTAGTCATTTTTTGATAATTTATTTTAGAAATGGGGTGATAGTTGTGTTAACTGTTTTATATAAGTTTAGTCATCGCATTTATCTTGTTGCATATCACAAAAAGAATCAGCGTTTCTTTGCCTTTTACCTGATAAAAATTCCATTCAGAAATTCCTGCTATTGCAAAATGCAGTCAGAACTATTTAAAAATAACTTTTAGGTTTTCCTTCAATCCTTCATCGCCTTCCACATGCAGAATGTAGTTGCCTGCAGGTAATTTTCTATCCAGGCCTAATGGATAAGATCCTTGCCCATTAAGGGTTCTAACTTCCCTTTGCATCACGATCTTCCCGTAAATATTTACCAGGTTCAACCTGATTTTTTCTCCAGTGTAGTGGCTAAGCGACACGATCGTTCCGGCATTTACCGGATTAGGATATATACTTACAGAAGCTACACTGTTACTATTAAACTGTACCGTTCTTATACCATAATGATTAGCCTTTCCATCGATGTCATATTGACTTAACTGGTAGTAGTTTGTTCCTGTAGAAGGATTGTTGTCCCATACTTTGTAACTATTCCTGGTACTACTATTCCCCTTTGCCCTTACAATGGCGAGTGTAGAAAAATCGATCCCGTTTGTGGAGTGTTTAATTTCAAAACGATCGCTGTTATTTTCCATTGAAGTTGTCCAGTCGATAGCTATTTTATTTCCTTGTGCCCTGGCGCTGAAGCCAGATACTAACACGGGTAAAGTGGATATATAATTTTCGAGCGTAATCACTTTGGGATTATTATATACATCTATTAAATGCTGGTTGGTATTTTGTGCGGTGGCCAGGTCATTCCATGTCATAAACCATGACCATGTTGCTTCAGCAGAGAACATATTCGCCACATCCGGTATGGGTCCATTTTCCGTCATGGCAATCAATTTGTTCCCTGTCGTGATATTATACAACTGATCAAACATATTTTTTTGCGGCGTATAATTATAAGCCCCTGGATAAGAATCATAACCCATAATATCCACCTTAGCGTTACCGGGGTACCAGTCGGCTTCGGGAGTTGACCATATCCAAATCAGGTTGTGCAGTCCAAAATGATTGTGCAGCCTGTCATACATCATATCCCAAAGCGCTTTGGCCGGACCGCTTCCTTTGGCGCCCCACCAAAACCATCCTCCACCAGCTTCATGCAATGGTCTCCACAAAACGGGTACTCCTGCGTCTCTTAATTTTGCCAGTTGAACAGCAATAGCATCAATATCCCGCAGCACATCTATGTTTTGCTGTGTGCCGGGAATTACGGCTTGCGATACATCAAATGTTGTTTGGTTAGTATAAAAGGTATTTACGCCCGGCGTGCCGCCCGATGGAGAATGCCAATGCCAATGAATAGCAACGATTCCTTTTTTATCGGTGGCATAGTACCAGCTTATCGCATTTTCTGCGTCGTGGTTATCTACTGCGCCAAAAGCATGTTGACCGTTCTGCCAGTTGTAAGCGTACATTGGTGAGTAACTGGCAAAATCCCATGCTCTAAGCAACGGAGATTTTCCCACGATCTGTTTTACGTTTTCGTAATAATCACCTGTAGATCCGGAAATAATGTTTCGTCCAAACTGAGAGCTGAGGTAACTATATAGACTCTTTGCTTCAGGAGTGGCTTGCGCATCAATTAAATTGGGAGTGATATTAAAACTGTTTCCGGCTACGCTGTACAGGCTAAATTTGTCCACATCCATATAGCCCCAGTTTTTTTGTATGGCAATCGTATTGTTGCCCGCATTTAAAGAAACTGTTCCTGCATTCACATCAGTGAATGTACTCGAAGTCGTAAAAATGATACTGCCTGCAAATGTGCCATTGGTATACAGATCCTGCGTTTTGTTGCCGAATGAGCTTCTGTACCTGATGATAAGATTATAGTAGGAAGCCTGGGGAACGGTAACCGTAACTGTCACTTTATCCCCGGTATTATCAAAGCCGGTTACATACTGCCCGCCCGAACTTGTGGGATCTGAAGCAACGGTGACACCTGTTAAGACACCAGCTTCAGCTTCAACACTTGTTATAAATGCCTGGGAATGCAGCGATGATACTGCGATAAAGAAAAAGGACAATAATAATAAAAGTCTTTTCATATACATTGGCTGTTTTTAAAATTAATACCTGAGATCTGGCTGAAAAGTGGAACCTTGAGTCCGGTAAAAATTTGAGGTATTCAAGACGGACGAAATACCTATGAGCAATCTGGTTTCGAAAGTAGATATTTTGAAATGAGAACCACAAGATTCTACGAAAATGCTTAGGATATGCTAAAAAAATACCAGTTTCTGCAAGCCCGTTTGCTCATTCGCTGACGTTCAGATGGGGTTACAAAAAATAGCGTTTTCTTTTTGTTGAAGTGCCGCGACTCCCAACCTCAACAGGGCTGATCAAGATCTCGGTTCACCCGAAAATATGGTATAATACTAATTTGACTGGCAGCGTATTTCATTTATCGTTCTTTTAGGGGGTAGATGCAGGCAGCGTGCAGCGCTGAATGCCTTACCCGATGTGCATTTGGGGCATAGGCAGCCGCCAAAGGCATTATTTACGGAAATCATTGACCATTTCTTTATATTTAGACTATGAAAGCCGATGTATTACACGAGATAACTCCCTTGACTCAAAGCGATTGTTTCACTTTATTTTACCGGGTGAAATCCGGTTTCGATTTTCCGCTGCACCATCATGAAGAATTTGAATTAAATTTTATTCTGAACGCAAAAGGCGTGAGAAGGGTTGTAGGAAGTCATATTGATACCATAAGCGATGTGGAGTTAGTACTGCTCGGGCCCAACATTGAGCATGGTTGGTTCGATTATAAATGTAAGAGCAAAAAGATAACAGAGATCACTATTCAATTTCACCGGGACTTGTTTGATGAGAAGTTTTTGCAACGTAACCAAATGCGAAATATTCGTACCATGTTTGAGCAGTCCTTCCAGGGAATTTTATTTTCTGAGGCTACCATTAAGGCACTCAAACCCAGGTTGATGAATTTGCAAAAGAAGCATGGTTTTGATTCTGTGCTGGAACTCGTTTCTATTTTAAGTGAACTTTCTGTGTCTAAAGACCAAAGGACACTTTCTGAAATGCCGGTTAAAAATGCTGAAGCGATCACTTATAATAGTCGGAGAATTGACATCATAATGCATTACCTGAATACAAACTTTGAAAATGAAATCAGCCTCGGACGTGCTGCCAGGTTGGTTTCTATGAGTGATGTTGCCTTCAGTCGCTTCTTCAAGGCCAGAACCGGAAAAAATTTTATAGACGCTCTGAATGAAATAAGACTTGGCAATGCATCCCGTATGCTCATAGATACTACGCATGGTATTAATGAAATTGCTTTTAAATGTGGTTTTAATAATATATCGAACTTCAACAGGGTTTTTAAAAAAAGGAAAAAGTGTACGCCAAAAGAATTCCGGCAGGAGTTTAATGCAGTAGGCTTTCGCACATTTATTTAGGAACTCCATCCAACCTATTTTATTACTTCAAAATTANNTAACTACAAAGAGCATCAATATTCCCATTTCAAAATATTACCCTGATAATATTGGTGATTTTTATACAAAGACTAATCATTTTTTGATTTTGTTTTGTTTAGGAGTTTTTATGTCATTTTTTTATAGTTGCTTAATCCAGGATCAGTGCGTGAAAATGCGCTTGCGAGCCAACAATAATGCTTCGTAAAATTGCTTATGTATGAAAAATTGTAAAACCTATTTCATTTTCCTTCTCAGTGCGGTCATCCCTTTTAGTGGGTACGCTCAAAATCCCGATCAATCTGTTTTAAACCTGTGGAATAAAAACGATCTGCGTTACAACAGCCCCAAAGCTGGAAACCCTTTATTGCCGGGATATTATGCTGATCCAACTATTATTGAAGAAAACGGAACCTTTTATATTTACGCCACCAGTGATATGCAAAGCTGGGACGATATCACAAAACTGGCGGTATGGTCTTCCAAAGATTTTGTGACCTGGAAATGCGATTACCTTAATTGGCCCACCAAAGATGCCTGCAAGAGTGCCACCGGTACCGCCTCGGGGGTGTGGGCACCCAGTGTGATAAAGGCACCCAATGGAAAATTTTATATGTACGTTACAGTGGGTCAGGAAATTTGGGTTGGTGTGGCAGAGAAACCAACTGGTCCATGGACAAATTCACTCGCAGATAATGCGCCGTTCATTCGCCATAAAGAATATTATTTCGTGGAGACTATCGATGCTGAATGTTTTGTAGATGATGACGGGCAGGCTTACCTCTATTGGGGTTCATCAAACAGTGGCTTTGATATTGAAGGCAGGTGCTTGGGTGTAAAACTCAATGCGGATATGATTTCTTTTAAAGAACAACCACAAGACGTTACNNAGGTGCGTTATGCAACGGGGCCTACAGCTTTTGGTCCGTGGACGGAAGGGATGATGCGCCCCATCCTTGGCACAGATGAAAAGGATGATAAAATTAAATCAACAGGGCATCATTCTATTTTAAAATTTAAGGATAAATATTATATCGTTTATCACCGTTTCAACACACTCGATCGTTATCCTATTGCTCAAAAATTAAGACAGGTTGCTGCTGATGAACTGCTGTTTAATGCAGATGGTTCTATCAAAAGAGTGGTAACTACTAACAGGGGATTGGCTGCGTTAAAAAATGCAGGTCAAAAAGTAAACCTTGCCTTTAACGCCAGGGTTACAAGCTCCAGTGATGTAGATTCTTCGGTTACTTCTGCAAAGAATGCCGTTGATGAAAATAATGCTACTCTCTGGATAGGCGGTAACTATGCACAGGAATGGATAATGCTCGACCTCGGTGCCGTAAAGTCCTTTAATGAAATCCAGGTCTTTCCGGAGTTCCCGATAAAAGCATACCAATACAAAGTAGAAATTTCTGAAGATAATAAAACCTGGAGATTGGCAGATGATCAGTGGGAGCGCAGTTCCATAGGATCTCCATTGGTTACTGCATCAAAATTTACTAGCCGATACGTACGCATCACCATGCGTAATGAAAAGCATAATTCAAGGCCAGGTATCTGGGAGATTAAAATATTTTAGAGCAGAAAAAAAGCAAGAGCGCAAATCAATTTTTATGTTTATGATGAGGCACAGAATTAAAATCAGGCGGAATGCGTATGTAAGGTTAGATGATGTGGGGATAAGATCCATGCTTTAGCGCAGCGCAATAACATAGTGTCAGTCAAAAATAAATTAGGCATGAGGTTTTATAGTTTGAATATCTTATGGATTGTTTTTGTGATGCAGTCAGCCACAAATTGTTTTGCGCAGGAAAACAAGCAACCCATTGACTATGTGAACGTATTTACAGGAACATCCAATTCCCGCTGGATGCTTTTTCCCGGTCCGGTAATGCCCATGGGAATGGTAAGGCTTAGCCCCGACAACCAATTAAGTTCCTGGTGTGCAGGATATGAGTATACCATCAATGCCATCAACGGTTTCAGCTTCATACATGCATACACGATGAATGGTCCCAGTGTGATGCCAACAACAGGAGACATAAAGACTTATCCCGGGCCAGCCGATGGACCATTTGGCTCAATGTGGACAGCAGGATATAAATCACGTATAGAAAAGAAAAATGAACAAGGTGAAGTAGGTTACTATAAAGCTACCTTATACGACTACAATATTGATGTTGAACTTGCAGCTACTACACGATGCGGCGTTTTGAAATATACTTATCCAAAAAGCGATCGATCAAATGTCATTTTTAAATTCATGTATCCGCAGGAGGAATTTAAAGCCACGATACCTCAAGCAACTGTACATCAAGTAAACGATAAAGAAATTGAAGGCTCTATAAAATACGACGTGGACGGTAACGATTACACTGTGCATTTTGTAACCCGATTTAATAAAGCCTTTAAAGAGATGGGCAGCTTCCAGGCGCATCCTTATACCGGTACTTCTAAAAGATATGGCGAGGACTGGGTGAAAGAGGTAGATCGACATGAAAATATTACTTCATTTAGCGGTACAGATGATTGTGGTATTTATCTCCGTTTTAATACCGGAGAACGGGAGGTAATACAACAACAAACAGCTATCTCATTGGTCTCCGTGGAGCAAGCTCGCCTTAATTTAAAGACGGAGCTTGATGGATTTCACTGGGATTTTAATGCAGTAGTGGCGGCCAACAAAGCAGCCTGGCGTGAGAAACTAAATACGGTGGAGGTGGCGACTAAAAATGAAGATGACAAAGTAAAATTTTACAGCAGTTTGTACCGGGTGTATGCAGGCAGGGGTGTATTAAGTGACGTAAATGGAAAATATACCGATATGTGCGAAACCACGCAGCAACTGCAAAAACCTGCCGATGCTATGTATGGTTGTGATGCGTTCTGGGGCATCCAATGGAATTTAACGCCGCTCTGGACGCTGCTCAATCCTGGCCTTGTAAATTCATGGGTAAATTCCCTTTTGGAAATGTCGGATAAGGGTGGGTGGCTGCCTAAAAGTCCTTCTGGGCTTGAGTATGCTGATATAATGGTAGCGCAGCGGGAGATATCACTCATTGTGGCTGCTTATCAAAAAGGCATTCGGAATTTTGATGTTGAAAAAGCATGGAAGGCCATTAAAATGATTCAAACAACCCCGGGTACAAAACATGAATGCGGCGGTTATGTTGGCAATAAAAATTTAAAAAGTTACATGGAACTTGGCTATGTATCCAATGAAGATGGCCCGGTTTCAAATACGATGGAATACGGTTACGACGATTATTGTACTGCACAATTTGCCAAAGCCCTGGGCAAGAATGCTGACTTTAAATATTTTACTGCACGTTCTTTAAACTACAAGAACGTATTTGATTCGTCAACTAAATTTATAAGACAACGTCATGCCGATGGAAGCTGGGTGCAGGATTGGGATTCCGTCAAAAATCATGGAACCTGGTTTGGTGCAGGATATGTAGAAGGAACCGCATGGCAGTTCACTTATTTTGTGCCACAGGATTATCCGGGAATGATTAACCTCGTGGGTCAGGATCTCTTTAATAATCGCCTTGAAGCCGGTTTTCATAATGGCAATGTATCTATTGGTAATCAGCCAAACATGCAGGCACCCTGGATATTTAATTATTCAGGAAAGCCATGGCTAACGCAAAAGTATACCCGCAACTTGCTGGATACTTACTTTGATTCATCTCCATTAAACGGCTGGAGAGGCGAAGAAGACGAAGGACAGATGAGTGCCTGGTTTGTACTGTCGTCCATGGGTTTGTTTCAAATGGATGGTGGATGTGCTGTCAATTCATCTTACGACATAGGAAGTCCGCTATTTGATAAAGTAGTTATTCACCTGGACAAGGAATATTATTCC
The DNA here is from genome assembly GCA_002400445.1 of Chitinophagaceae bacterium UBA4412. Classification (GTDB taxonomy): domain Bacteria; phylum Bacteroidota; class Bacteroidia; order Chitinophagales; family Chitinophagaceae; genus Ferruginibacter. The sequence goes on along the minus strand of DGQO01000152.1, from coordinate 3,717 downwards.
GGTAAAACCTTTACCATAAAAGCAAACAACAATTCAGCATCCAATATTTACATTCAGGCAGCTAAGCTAAATGGGAAACCATTTAATCGTTTAAAAATCTCCCATGCCGATTTGGTAAAGGGAGGCGTGTTAGAATTAGAGATGGGCCCAGATCCAAATATCGATTTCGGCAAAGAATAGATGGACTTAGAAAAAAATAAAGAACAGATGAAAAATATTTGTTGCGCATTATCCTTTCGTTTTTTCATGTTTGCATTGCTCTTCCAATTTTCTGTGGAAAGTTTTGGGCAGAATAATTTCAGCAAAAAAACATACAACGTGGTTGCGTATGGTGCCGTTGCAGATGGGAAAACCCTTAACACGAAAGCGATACAGGCAGCCATTGATGCCGCCGGTAAGGATGGTGGAGGAAAAGTGCTTTTTGTAAAAGGAAGTTTTTTAACCGGCAGCATAGAGATGAGAAGCAATGTGGAAATTTATATCGCAGATGGCGCTGTTCTTTTAGGCAGTACTAATCCGGGTGATTACAAGGCTATCAATACAGTGGGCAGACCCGTTTCTCCAAAGCAGGATGATAATTCGCAACTGGCATTGATACTGGCGCACAAGGCAAATAATATTGCACTTTGTGGCAAAGGTTTAATCGATGGGCAGGGTAGGGCGCTCGCATTAAATATCGATAGTTTACATCATGCAGGTGTGCAGGTTGATCCTAATTACAGTATCAGGAACATGCGGCCGAGTGAGAAGCTACGACCTAAATTATTTCGCTTTTCTGAATGTGAGCAGGTAAACATATCCGACCTCAACATCAGGAACGGCGCTTGCTGGGGCTTGTCTTTCGAATTGTGTAATTACCTCTCCATTGATCATATATCTCTTACAAACCGTGCTTATTGGAACAATGATGGCATCGATGTAACAGACTGTCGTAACGTGCGCATCACAAATTGCGATGTGAATGCTGCCGATGATGGCATCTGTTTAAAATCATATTACCCGGGTTATGCAAATGATAGTATTTATATAGCCAACTGTACTATACGTTCCAGTGCAAGCGCTATTAAGTTTGGTACGGCTTCTTATGGTGGTTTTAAAAACGTACTCATCGAAAAAATAAAAATATTCGATACGTTTCGTTCGGCCATTGCGCTGGAGACGGTAGATGGTGGCACTATAGAAAATATAACCGTTCGGGATATTAAGGCGGTGAATACAGGCAATGCGATATTTATCCGGATAGGGCACAGGGATGGTAAGACGCCTGGCATCATAAGAAACGTTCACATCAGTAATATGAAAGTTCAGGTACCCTTTGGCAGGCCTGATATTAATTATGATATGCGTGGTCCGGAAGTCGATTTCTTTCACAATGCTTTTCCATCATCAATCGTAGGTATTCCTGGTTATAATGTTGAAAATGTAGTTTTAGAAAATATAGAAATCACCTATCCCGGGCGGGCATCAAAAGGGATGGCTTATGTGCCCTTGAGCCGCCTGAACCGGGTACCTGAGTATGAAAAAAGTTACCCCGAGTTTAGCATGTTTGGAGAATTGCCTGCATGGGGATTTTATGTAAGACATGCAAGGGGGCTCAGTTTCAGCAATATAAAATTAAAGCTTGCTGATGAAGACTTTCGGCCCGCATTCGTTTTTGATGATGTAAGCGGACTAAACCTGGAGGGAATAAAATTACCAGACCCTGGAAAGAAACAAATTATTCTTTATAAATCCGGTAGCACGCAACTGGCCGAAAATTTAAAATCGAGTGTTCAGGAATTGTAGCATTTTATGTGGAGATCAATCAATATGATTAAGTTATTTTTCACCTGTAGTGCAGCAGTGTTCTTATGCACTCTTGCTTCTATATCCTCATGTGCTCAGGAAAATAAATTAGCGTTTCTTAACTCACCCATCATTTTTAAAGGGAACGATTCCATTGCATACAGGGACCCGGCAATATTGTATCATAAGAAAGTTTTTTACTTATTTTTTACCATGGTAAAAAGCGAAGAAGATGGCAAGGTATATTCTTACACCGCCATGAGCACGAGCAAAGATTTAAAGAACTGGAGTGATAAAAAAATATTAACTGCACGGGATCAGAACCTGGATTATTGCAGCCCGGGCAATGTGATCCGTTATAAAAAAGAATGGATACTTTGTTTGCAAACATACCCCCGGCCGAATTACTATGTAAAGGATATGCCCAAATTTGGTACTAACGATGCTCGCCTCTACATCATGAGAAGTAAGGACCTTAAAAAATGGAGTTCCCCGGAATTACTGCGGGTAAAAGGAATCGAAATATCGCAAAAAGATATGGGCAGGATGATTGATCCCTACCTGGTGAAAGATAAAGATGAGCAAGGGAAATGGTGGTGTTTCTATAAGCAAAATGGAGTGAGCATGAGCTATACCTACGATTTTAAAACCTGGACATATCTTGGACATACAGAATC
>DGQO01000152.1:0-1149 GCA_002400445.1 Chitinophagaceae bacterium UBA4412 | reverse complement strand
CATGGCTCAGGACCTTTAACGGAAGAGGCTGGCGACTTTGATAAAAATGCTTCCATTGGAATTGCCTGGTCTGATGACCTGTTACTTTGGAACTGGCCGGGTAAATAAATAAAAACAGAATATGCAAATAAAATTGAACAGCATGAAACTTAAATTATTTTGGATTGTGGCCGCCTGTGTTTTGGGCTCATGTGCAACGCTGCCCGCCACTAAGCACAGCGTTAAAAACACCAATGGAGATGTATTTACTTTTTCCGGCAGGACCGAGAAATGGAATGATAGTACAGCCGCTTTGATAAGTTCGGCAGCCCATGTTTTGTTCAGCACAAAAAGCGATTCGATTAAGGTTGTATTAGGTGCTACTGGCAGTACACACGCTTATGTGGTGATCGAAGTAAATGGAAATTATTACGGTCGTTTTCGGGTAGAAGGAGATGTCATAAATCGTATTCCGCTTGCGCTTCCAAAAGGTAAAAATAATCTCGTGGCTGTGTACAAAGCTACGGAAGCAAGCAATGGACCTGTGCTTTTCTATGGTGTGGAATCCAATCACATTGCTGCGGCAAAAATAAAAAATAGCGTAACGATAGAATTTATTGGTAACTCCATCACCTGTGGTTTTGGAGCTGATACAAAAGAGATTCCGTGTGGCACCGGAGATTGGTATGATCAACACAACGCCTACCTGGCTTACGGTCCGTTGGTGTCCCGGAAATTGAATGCTGATTATACGCTTAGTTCAGTTTCAGGTATGGGTATTTATCGAAACTGGAATGACGAAGATACAGCACCCGTTATGGGCGATGTGTATGCGACTGCCAATCTGAACGGAGACAAAAAGAAGCCCTTTAATTTTTCCGGTAAAAAAATGCCAGACCTGGTGAGCATTTGTTTAGGTACCAATGATCTTTCTAATGGAGATGGCAAGAAGCCACGAAAGCCCTTTGATGCGGAGAAATTTACCAGCCGCTATATTGCTTTTGTGGATGAAATCTTTGGATATTATCCCGGGGCGAAACTTGCCCTGCTTACCAGTCCTATGTTGTCCAAAGGAAGCAACCAAATCCTCCTGGATTGTTTGAAAAAAGTTAAGGCACATTTTGATAGCGGGCATACGGTAGCCATTTTTCAATTCAAGCCGATGAAGCC
>DGQO01000019.1 GCA_002400445.1 Chitinophagaceae bacterium UBA4412 | reverse complement strand
CAGGTGACCCCCGATAATGAATATGCGATGGTCTGCAGTGTCTGTTCCTTTTAAAGTAGCCATCACATTGCCCAGCACAGCGGGCGCATCAATTCTTCGTTGATCAGGTTGCAGGGTAGTAGTATCTATAACGGCATTAAACCGGCTGCCAGCGTTTTTTCCAAACTGCATTAATTTTTGCAGTACCCATTGTCTTGCAGCACCGATGCCCCGCATGGCATCCGTTTGTGTACTCAGGGTGTGCCTGGTGCCAAAACTTACCATGGACCCGATATAACTTTTTAGAGAGTCTGAAGAAATTTCTGCAACCATAGCGGCAATAGCGGGATCTTTCCTTACTATGCTTTGCCCATGCAAATAACTACTGCATAGCATGAATGCCATGGCCAGTACGTTTAACTTTTTTTTAGACAACATTATTCTGCGTGTTTGAATTGACTGTATTTACGCCATTTTTCAATAACAAGATGCATGTCTTCGGGCAATTCGCTGCTAAAAAGCATCTGCTCTTTTGTAATGGGATGAATGAAGCCCAATTCCTTTGCATGCAAGGCCTGGCGGGGGCAAAGGGCAAAACAATTTTCAACAAACTGTTTGTATTTCGTGAATACCGTACCTTTTACAATTCTATCGCCGCCATAAAAATCATCATTAAATAACGGATGACCAATGTATTGCATATGCACCCTGATCTGATGTGTGCGGCCCGTTTCCAACCTGCACTCCACTACCGAAACATAATTAAATTTTTCCAGCACTTTATAATGTGTAATAGCGTCTTTGCCATACTCTCCTTCAGGGTAAGTGGTAAATAATTTCCTAAACCGCTGGTGGCGCCCCACATGCCCCACAATCCTGCCTTCTGTTTCTTCAAAGTCTCCCCATACAAGGGCAACATACCTGCGGTGTACACTATGGTCATAGAATTGTTTCGCCAATTCGCTCATGGCTTTCTGCGTTTTAGCCATTACAAGTAATCCACTGGTGTTCTTATCTATCCGGTGCACAAGACCAAAGCGGGGAAGCATTTGTTCATCCAACCCCGGGTTTAGTTGCTTCAAATGAAAGGCTGCTGCATTGAGTAGTGTACGATCCGGATTACCACTGCCGGGGTGCACTACCATNNGGAATATCCTGTGCCAGAATTTCAGAAGACTGCGGGCTGTCTGTTTCATAAACCACTAACTTATCTCCCGGCTTTATCTTGTGGTTGTTTTTTACGGGCTTCTCATTTACAAGTACCAATTCATTCTCAATAGCCTGCTGAATTTTATTTCGGGTAGCGCCCTCAATGCGGTTCATCAGGAATTTATCAATGCGTAATGGTTCCTGGCCTTTATCAATGGTAATGGAAAGGCGCTCAAAAAGCTCCTCCTGTTCTGGTAATTCTTCGTTGATGTCTATGGGATTGTTGCTCATGCGATGCTGAAGCGCTGTATATAAAAAACGTTGCGCTTGCTTTTCTTTAGTTTTGCAATATAAAACAAACCACAGGATATGCAGCCAGTGAAATTTGAGGATTTAGGAATAATAGATTATCAACAGGCCTGGGATTACCAGGAGAAATTGCTGCATAAGAATGTAGATATTAAGACGAGCGCCAGGCAAAAGGGGCTGGATATTGATATGAAATCCTTGCCCACAGAACACTATTTGCTTTTTTGCGAGCATCCGCCCGTATATACGCTGGGAAAAAGCGGGCACATGGAAAATCTGCTCTTAAGCGAGGCTGCCCTGGCAGAAAAACATATTCAATTTTTTAAAACTAACAGGGGAGGAGATGTTACTTTTCACGGTCCGCAGCAAATTGTGGGTTATCCCATCCTGGATTTAGAAAAGATGTACACAGATATTGGCAGGTATTTACGCAATGTTGAAGAAGTCATTATTTTGGTGCTGAAGGATTATGGAATTTTTGCCGGTAGAAATCCAGGTGAAACAGGTGTATGGATTGAACCTGGGCTGAAGGGCAGGGAGAGAAAAATTTGTGCGATTGGTGTGCGCTGCAGTCGCTGGATAACCATGCACGGTTTTGCCTTTAATGTGAATACAGATCTCGCTTACTTTAGTGGTATTATACCCTGCGGCATAACAGATAAGCAGGTGACTTCATTGGAGAAGGAACTGGGTTACAGGGTTCCGTTTCAAGAAGTAAAAGAAAAAGTAAAAGCCAGGTTCGAAGAAGTGTTTGAGGTTCGGTTGAGCTAATTATCTGTTTCCACTACGCCGGGGTGCCTCGTTATTTACTTTCCCGTCCTTAGGAATAAAAAAATGATTGGTCTCAATCAGTTTCCCTCCATCGAATAAGGCAAAGCTATACCATCCCGATTTTACAAAATTTACTTTTTCAATGATGAGGAATTCATCGTGCAGGTCCTGTAGCTCAAAAAGTTTTCTTCCTTTATCATTTGAAAACACCACGCTGTATTTTCTTACCGAAGCATCTGGCAGGTGCAGCACTACGTTATTATCCAGCGCTGTATAAACCCACTTGCTGCTGCTATTTACATTTTCGTTTTGATTATTAGACGGAGGTACTATTAAATTAGGATCTGTATTAGGATCTACTTGCCATGGATGTTTTACCTGTGTAGCAGCGTATGCTCCGGTATCCTTGGTGGGGCGCACGGGTGTTGTAATTAAATATTTGCCACCATCAAAAGCAATGAATAACCGATAGTACATTTTATTGTAAGGTGCGGCAGCGTCAGAGTAGCCGTTTTCCTGGTTCTGCGGATTAAGTACGGAACCGATGGTTGTATAATTTCTCAGGCTATCATACGAGCGCTGAATATTGATATTAGCGAGAGGTACTTTGTATTCGTTTTTCCAGCTCACAATGATATTGCCGTTCATATTCATTACAGAAATGCCGGGAAGTATTTGTTGTGCTTTTGAAGAAAAAACAACAGCAATAAACAGTAACGTAATAGCACAAAATTTCTTCATAATGAGATCAATAACCGATGCTGGCAAATATACATTGCATCATGCGGCACGGCCGGGGCACAAAGATATTCCTGTTGTTAAATGAATTAAAAAATTAAATGGCCCGCAGGCAAAGAATCATTTCCTTGCAGCCCACCGGAGTGGATGCATACAACCCGGCTGCCTGCTTTAAAATAATCTTTCTCTATCAGATCAAACAAGCCATACATCAGTTTTGCCGTGTACACAAAGTCTGTGGGCAATGCATGCTGCCGGTAGAGCTCATTCATAAAACGCAATAGATCTTCCGTATATTTTGCATAACCGCCAAAATGATAATCATTGTGCAGGCTAAGGTTATTATAATTCATTTTACCTGTTAGATATTCCAGTCTTTTTGGGATGTCAG
>DGQO01000189.1 GCA_002400445.1 Chitinophagaceae bacterium UBA4412 | reverse complement strand
ATATTCATTATCGGGGGTCACCTGGACAATATGCGAAGCAACGTAATGGACCGCAGCGGGGATGCACCTGGCGCAAACGACGATGCAAGCGGCGTAGCAGCAGTTTTAGAATGTGCACGCATCATGAGCCTGCAGAAGTTTCCTGCCACAATCATTTTCGTAGCATTTAGCGGCGAAGAGCAGGGGTTGCTGGGTGCTAATTTCTTAGCCAGGAAAGCAAAGAGCCAGCAAATGCAAATAGAAGCTGTGCTTAATAATGATATTGTGGGAAGTAATAATAGCAGCGAAACCAACCTCATTAATAATATGGTGGTGCGTGTGTTTAGCGAGGGACTACCGGCATACGAAACTGCGGAGCAGGCAAAAAGCATCCGTCAACTTGGATTGGAAAACGATGGCCGGGCCAGGCAATTAGCTCGTTATGTAAAAGAGACAGGGGAGCGTTACGTAGATAATTTCACAGTGATGATGGTGTACCGGAATGATCGGTTTTTAAGGGGTGGCGATCATATTCCTTTTGTAGAAAATGGCTTTGCTGCCGTGAGGCTTACGGAGGCAAACGAAAACTATCATCACCAGCACCAGGATGTACGAATGGAAAATAATATTCAATACGGCGATCTACCACAATTTCTGGATTATCATTACCTGGCTAAAAATACTGCTGTAAATCTTTCTACATTAGCGAACCTCGCAAAGGCTCCTGCCCAACCGCAAGACGTGAAAATAGATGTAAAAAAGCTGGGCAATTCTACAAGACTGTATTGGACCAAACCCCTAACAGGTAAGACTTTAGGATATTTCGTGATGATGCGGGAAACAACCAGTGCGGTGTGGCAAAAGAAATTCTATACTTTGTCAGATGAGATGATTTTACCCTACAGCAAAGACAATTATTTTTTTGCTGTGCAAAGTGTAAGTGCTGATGGAAATGAAAGCCTTCCGGTGGTACCAGCAGTAGGTAGATAAAAAAAGTTTATGCAGGATGTTCCTATGCCAGATGGAAAATTGCTGGAAGAAATTATAACGGTAAAAATGCCCTTTGGCAAATACAAAGGCACCGTGATAAGGTATTTGCCTGTGAGTTACCTTGAATGGTTTTCGCAAAAAGGTTTCCCAAAAGGACGGCTGGGTATGATGCTGGAAACGCTGTATGAAATTAAGATGAATGGCCTGGAAGAATTGTTGAATAAGATAACCAGGGGATAATCTGCCAGGGTTTTACGTTCCGGGTTCAGAGACTTGAATTTCTTCCTTCACTTCTTTCAGCTCAACTTCTTTGATATCGGCTTCCATTTTTTCTTTTTTCATTCCTACCCGTACAAAGCCAAATATACTCATGTAGAAATTGGCTATCCACACCAAGGCAAAACCTCCTAAGAGATAACCCCGCCAGTCGTCGAACAAAAGATGATAATGGGTGATGATTAAAAAGAATGCAGTTACATAATGACTAAAACAATATTCGCAAGTGAAGAGATAAAAGAACTTTCGCTGCAATAATTTCTTGCATTCTTTAGATTTGCGAATACAGTAAAGCCTGGGCTCTTTAAAAACTTCTTCATGCGTCACTGTCCAGGCCACGGAGGCAATAGGTAATGCCAATAAAAAAAGATCTCTCACCTGGTTTGCCAAATTCATCATATGCCTGATTGTTGATGGTTTTCAAATTACAGAAAACATACCAGTTATCTGCTCTCGAAATCAAAGAGCGTTGCCGTAAAAACGCCCCGCTCTCTCTTTTTCGTAATGGCCTTCCAATTGCCATTGTAACGAATGAGCGCCGGTACGGTAAGCTGGCCAAACTTTGTCATTTCCACTTCCATATTCACTTTGAAATCATAAACAGCCGCATCATAGCTAAGCGAATAGGTACGGGCCACCACATCAAAGGTTGTTTCATCAAACCAGGTTATCATTTCATCGACCACTACATTGCTTCCTTTGCCAGGTTTGGCCTTTTGTGAAAAAACGTAACAATTACGCCCATTTCGTTCAGCAAAATCTACACTCATGTCATAGCTATCTGCCATATCATCGTTGTAGATTTCTGTTTTGTTACTCATAAAAGGCAATCCACTAATACGCTGGCCAGGATTAAAAAACAGCATCTTCAATTGTTCCTTGTGCTTTTCCATTCCGCTTTTTCTCTGCACAGAAAAACGGGCATTTCCTACGATATTATCCTCATTACAAACTGTGCCTTTGGTGAAAAACAGTGAGGCATACATTTGCGCAGTGTAGTAATTGTAATCTCCATCCTCAGTATAAAAGTCACCTGTGGCTTGCTCTTCAAGTACCTGCATGCTTCGGCAGTTATTTATCCTGCTTTGCTTTGTTTTGCTGCGCAACGAGGCTTTTAGATCTCCATGCTTATCCTGCATACGAATATCATTGATTGCAGTAAAGCCAATAATGCGCAGATTTTTGAAAGCTTTATAATAACTGCTATCCTCTTTAATCTTTCGGATAAAGCCGGGTACATTTAAATTTTTATCTATGACCACCGCACTAAGGGTAATCACTTTTTTTCCGGTAAAAATAGTATCTGCAGGCTCCTGTGCACTGGCGATAGATATACAGCACATAAAAACAGGTANNTTAGAAATATCTTCCAGTTTGCGTTTCATGAGTACTTTTTTTAGCGGGCGAACATAATCTATAAATAGTTTCCCTTCAAGGTGATCGTATTCATGGAGAATAATACGGGCAGTAACACCAATGAATGTAGTGGTGTGTTCTATAAAATTTTCATCCTGGTAATGTAGTGTTACAGTGTCTTTGCGGGTAATATCTTCCCTCACTTTAGGGATGCTGAGGCAACCCTCGTTGTAACTCCACTCCTTCTCTCCCATTTCAACGATATGTGCATTGATGAATACCGCTTTAAAACCAGGTGCATCTGGATAGTCATCTGTATCGCCATCCTCATCATTCTCAAAAATCTGTGTGCTGTCTACCAGGAACAAGCGAATAGACTTGTTAATCTGGGGCGCAGCCAGGCCTACACCATTACTGTTGTATAGCGTCTCCCACATATCTTCCAGCAATTTTTGCAAGTCTGGATATTCCGGCGTGATATCCACAGCCACTTTCCTTAAAATGGGCGATCCGTAAGCCACAATGGGTAATATCATATCAAATAAATTCTTTAAGAATGGCGACGAAGGTACGATGAGCAAGGCATTTGGGGAAAAGCCTGGAACAATCTTAGAAAATTTTTAATGCTGCTGCATATACTCCTGAAGCATAATAGTAGCGGCAATTTCATCCACGAGGCTTTTATTTCGGCGATCCTTCTTTTTCAACCCCATATCCAGCATTGCTGACTTAGCCATTTTGGAAGTATAACGCTCATCCACCGGGTGCACCGGTATCTGGGGAAATTGTTTGTGCAATTTCTTAATAGCCGCAACTGCAAGGGAAGTTCCATGCGTATCCGAATCGTCAAGGTTTTTTGGCATACCTACCAGGAATAATTCAATAGGTTCGGCCAAAATATATTTTTTTATGAACTCAATCAGGGTGTCAGATGCAATGGTACACAAGCCTGTGGCAATGATTTGCAGGGGATCTGTAACTGCTATGCCGGTGCGTTTTCCTCCAACATCAATTGCCATAATTCTCGCCATAATATTAGGTTGATTTTAAAAACAGATCTGCAATTACTAAAAGAGAAAATACTACCGAAGCAATTCCATTGGCCGTCATAAAAGCGAGGTTTACCCTGCGCAAATCTGTTGGCTTTACGATTGCGTGCTGGTAAAGTAGCATGCCGATAAATACAACAATACCCGCCCAATAAAAGTATCCGAATTCGCCGTTAAAACCGGCCCAGATAACTGCTGTGGCAGAAAGGAGGTGAAATAGTTCAGAGATATGAAGTGCTGTTTTTTTTCCAAGAACAGATGGAATTGAAAATAGATGATGCGCTTTATCAAATTCCGTATCCTGCAAAGCATAGATGATATCAAAACCGCTGACCCAAAAAATGACTGCAAAAGAAAAGAAAAGGGGCAGCCAATCGAAATGACCGGTTACTGCAAGATAGGCACCAATAGGTGCAAGACTTAACCCAATGCCGAGCACCAGGTGGCACAATGCTGTAAATCGTTTTGTAAAACTGTAAAATAAGATTACAAATAAGGCTACCGGTGAGAGGTAAAAACAAATGCTATTGATAAAATAAGTGGTGGTGATAAAAAGTGCACAGCTTACGATCGTAAACATTAATGCATTGTTGTGAGAGATAATTCCCGCCGGGATTTCTCTAACGGCTGTGCGTGGATTAAGTGCATCAAACTTTCGATCGAGAAAACGGTTGAATGCCATGGCTGCACTGCGTGCAAAAATCATACATAGCAATACCAGTAAAAATTTTAATAGCCAATAGGAAACCTGTGTTGGCACTGCATCTCCAACATACACATTTGTAGCGTTACCATTAAAGACTCCTGATAAAGGGAAAAAATAATTGAGACCAAGAAAAAAACCAATCAATGCAAAAGGCATTGCAAAAATGGTATGGGAAAATTTGATCAGGGAAAGATAATGCTTTGTATTAGCCATGAATTACGCAAAAGATATTAGTTATTATTGAGGAACGATCATCCGGTTTCGGATAATTTCCCAAAGGACTACCCCGGCTGCCGTAGCAATATTAAGGGAATGCTTCATACCAAGTTGAGGGATCTCAATGCAGCCTTCACAATGTTTCAGCGTTTCTTCTTCTACACCAGTCACTTCATTTCCAAAAACAACTGCAATTTTTTCACCTGGCTTGCAGTCAAGTGTCGCCAATGAAATACTGTTTTGTACCTGCTCCACTGCATACACTTTAAAGCCATCTGCTTTTAAAACCTGAATAGCTTCTGTTGCATTTGCAAAGTGCTGCCAGGCTACGCTTTGTTCGGCACCGAGGGCCGTTTTTTTGATTTCTTTATGTGGGGGAAAACAGGTGTAGCCAGTGAGATAAATTCCCTGCAGTAGAAAAGCATCAGCCGTGCGAAAAACACTACCGACATTATATGCACTACGCACATTTTCTAACACGGCAATCACCGGCGTTTTCTCGGATCTTCGGAATTCTTCAACCGTTTTACGGTTCAGCTCATCCATGCTCAGCTTCTTCATATACCGCTACAGTTATTGAGGGATTGTTTGCTTTTCCTGCACGGTACTACCTGCGTTTATTTTTCCCTCAGCATACCATTTTGCAGCTTCTACAAAATGCACAAACAACGGATGTGGATTTTCAACCGTACTTTTTAACTCCGG
>DGQO01000131.1 GCA_002400445.1 Chitinophagaceae bacterium UBA4412 | reverse complement strand
AACATTAAAACAAAACGCAGGTTTCTGCCCAATTTGCAGAAAAAGCGCTATTTCCTTGCTGAGGAAGACAAATGGGTTACCATGAAATTGTCTTCAGAAGCTATCAGAACGATTAACAAAAATGGTCTGTATGCTGTCGTGAAAGAAATGCGTGCAGCAGGATCAAAAATCTAAATTTTATTGCTTCAATAGAAGCAGTTCATAATAAAACACACATCCACAATGGCAAAGAAAGGGAACAGGGTACAAGTAATCATGGAGTGTACGGAGCACAAAACCAGCGGAATGCCTGGAACGAGCCGTTACATTACAACCAAGAACAAAAAAAATACCCCTGAGCGTCTGGAGTTGAAAAAATTCAATCCAATCCTGAAGAAGGCAACCGTTCACAAAGAAATTAAGTAATTTTTCGTGTAGTTATATCCACACGATTATTCATCTAAAAATATTATTCTACCATGGCAAAAGCAGCAAAAACGGCGATCAAGACAAAAGACCAGAAAGCAGCCGCAGACGCAAAGAATTGGAGCAAATTGATCCGCACCATTCGTAGCCCTAAAACCGGCGCTTACACTTTTAAAGAAGCGATCGTTCACAAAGACAAGATTAAAGATCACCTGGCTCAGTAATTTGGGCGGGTAAATGTAGAGGTAAGCTGTTCTGATATTATTAGAACAGCTTTTTCATTATATAACATTGCTATCTTTCTTAAAAAATACATCATGGGATTGTTTGATAAATTATTCGGTAAAAAGCAACAACAGGAAACTGTAGACCACGGTTTGCAGAAAACCCGGGAAGGCTTCCTGGGAAAAATTACCAAGGCGATTGCAGGTAAGAGCTCGGTTGACGAAGAAGTACTGGATGACCTGGAGAATGCTTTGATAAGTGCGGACGTGGGTGTGGAAACGACGGTGAAAATTATTGACCGGATTGAAAAGCGGGTGGCCAAAGACAAATACCTTAATACGGGAGAATTGAACAGTATTTTAAAAGAGGAGATTACGAGCATTCTTGTTTCTGCTCCGGAAAGTAATAGTTACATTGATTACGAATTACCTGAAGGCCACAAGCCACACGTGGTGTTGGTTGTAGGTGTGAATGGGGTGGGTAAAACCACCACCATTGGCAAACTCGCCCATAATTTTTCACTCGCCGGTAAGTCTGTTTTGCTTGGCGCTGCAGACACTTTTCGGGCAGCCGCTGTAGATCAGCTTACCATATGGAGCGAGCGCACCAATGTGCCCATTGTGAAGAAGGAAATGGGAAGCGATCCTGCGTCTGTTGCTTACGATACTATCATAAGCGGTGTAGCCCGTAACACTGATGTGATCCTGATAGACACTGCAGGTCGTCTGCATAACAAACTTCACCTGATGGATGAACTCACCAAAATAAAAAGAGTAATTCAAAAAGTGATTCCTGAGGCTCCTCACGAGGTGTTGCTGGTATTGGATGGCAGCACAGGGCAAAATGCACTGGAGCAGGCTAAGCATTTTACTGCGGCTACAGAAGTGACTGCATTAGCTATTACAAAACTGGATGGAACTGCTAAAGGTGGTGTAGTGCTGGCCATTGCAGACCAGTTTAAAATCCCCGTTAAATTTATCGGCGTAGGAGAAAAAGCCACGGATCTGCTGGTATTTAATAAGCAACAATTTGTGCATGGCTTGTTTGACGTATAGGCAAAAAAAGAGGGGCTTCCTAAGAATAAGAGCCCCGTTTACCAAAACTAACTGCTTATGAGAAATTTTAAAATTCTAATTTTCTAATTCAAATTTACGACAGGTAGTGTTCATCAGCTGTTAACTTTTAGCTAATAAACCTTTAAGGGCTGTTAAACTAGTCTTTAGAAGAAGGTTTTAATACTCAACACGACCAGGCCGTAAACGAGGGTTGTTATAAAAATTCCCTTGGCCGTATAATCTTTTCCCGTATTAATATATATGGTAAACAGGAGGGCGTTCAGCAGCAAAGAAACACTCAGGCCAACAGATAAGGTCTTATATCCAGGCTCCACGATAATATATTGTAAGGTTTCCTTAAACGTGAAAACGCCAAATTTGTAAATCTTGAGCAAGAATAAACCAAGAAACGGTGCAAAAATACCCAGGATAAGCCCAAGCGTAAGACTGTCTTTTTTCAGGATCATTGGAATAACTTATTTTTTTCGAATTTCTTTTTGAGGGTATAATGGGTAAGGTCAAACTGCACAGGCACAGCGCTTACATAATTATGCTGCAGCGCCCAAACATCCGTATCTCTTGCTTTATCAAAGTTTTTGAATTCGCCGGTGAGCCAATAATATTTTTTACCATGAGGATCTAAACGCTCGTCAAAATCTTCATCATATTTTGCGTATGCCTGTTTGCAGATTTTAATACCTTTTATCTTTTCTGGCGGAAGTGCAGGGATGTTTACGTTGAGTAAAAAATGTTTGTCTGGGTTTTTCATAGCAAGCACTTCCATTACCATTTTCCTGGCAATTTGTTTTGCTGCAGTAAAATCAGCGTCATAATTATAATCCAATAAAGAAAAACCAATACTTGGAATCCCTTCAATGGCAGCTTCCATAGCGGCAGACATGGTACCGCTATAAATGACATTTATCGAATGATTTGCACCATGGTTAATTCCACTAAGGCAGATATCCGGTCTGCGATGCAGTATTTTATCAACAGCCAGTTTCACACAATCTACAGGAGTACCACTTGTTTGCCAGGCCTCAACACCAAGATCCTTAAAAATATCCATCTTATTCATACGCAGGGGAGAGCCGATGGTGATGGCATGCCCCATTCCACTTTGAGGCGTATTAGGAGCAACAACTACCACTTTTCCCAGGTCTTGCACAGCTTCTACCAGGCTGCGAATGCCCTTGGCCGTAATGTCATCATCATTCGTTATTAAAATAACCGGAAGTTGTTTCTTTGCTTTTGCCATCTTGTAAGGGTTTATATCTGCTGCGCTTTATACAGTAAAGTGCGCAAAGATACATTAGCGCAAATGAATGCTGCACTTCTTCTAAACGTTTAGCATAAGAGCCTCGGTACACAAAGAAAAATATTTTTTGGTGAACTAAAAATATTAGTATATTTGTGCTAATCAAATTAGTTTGCTATGTCTGTTGCAGGTTTAAATTTAAAATACCTCCGCAAACTTCGTGGCTGGACGCAGGAAGAATTTGCCGGAAAGTTGAACATCAAAAGGTCGTTGCTCGGAGCCTATGAAGAGGAGCGTGCCGACCCTCGCTTAGACGTTCTTGAAATTGTAGGAGATGTTTTCAAACTGAGCCTTGATGAACTATTGTTGAAAGACCTCAGTAACCAGTCTGCTAGTTACCTGATGAAGCGTCGCCAGCAAAAAATGATGAGTGCCGATAGAAATGTGATTCATTTCGTTCCGGTAAAAGCGGCGGCAGGCTACCTGGCAGGATATGCAGATAGCGAGTTCATAGATGAACTGAATACATTTACACTTCCCATGCTCAGTGGTGGAAATTACAGGGCCTTTGAGATTATTGGAGATAGTATGCTCCCTACACCCAGCGGAAGTATTATTGTGGGAGAAAAGGTAAATAGCATGGATGACGTAAAGAGCAACCAGGCATATATTGTGGTGAGCCGCAATGAGGGAATTGTATATAAACGTATTGTGAAGAATAATAAAACAAAACAAAAGGTTTCTTTGGTGAGTGATAATCCAACGTATCAGCCTTACCAGGTTAATGCAGAAGACATCGTAGAATTATGGCTTGCCCAGGTTGTTATTGGAAAGGTTGCCAGCCAGCAACGTTGGGACATGAATAGCCTGGCTAATCTCGTTAATAATCTACAGGACCAGGTGAGTACACTCAAGAAGAAAATGAATTAGTTCTTTTTTAGAACCCATAACTTTATCAAACCCAGATACATCGATTCACTTATTAAAAAAACAGTTATGATTAAATTACAAATCGTAGGCAACCTTGGCAAAGATTGCATCGTAAAAGAAGTTAACGGCAAAAATGTAATCAACTTCAGCGTGGCCCATACTGAACGCTTTAAAGACAGTATGGGAAATCAAAAAGAGAGAACTACGTGGGTGGAATGTGCTTACTGGACAGACAAAACAACGATTTCGCAATACCTGGTCAAAGGGAAAATGGTGTATGCAGAGGGAACTCCCGAAGCTGAAGCTTATGCNNAATAAGGAAGGTCAGCCAGCCGCTACACTCAGAATGAGGGTGAGTAATATTCAGCTCCTTGGTGGTGCTAATTCGGATCAGCAAGGTTCTAACCAGGGCAATGTAAGCTATGCGGGTTCGCAGCCTGCGCCTACAGTTCGGCAGGATCCTCCTCCTCAAGTTGCCTCCATGGACGATGATTTGCCTTTCTAAGAACATTATAAAAGTAAAGCGGCTACCTTTTTTGAATGGTAGCCGCTTTTTATTTTGAGGCCATTAGAGAAATAGGAATTATGAAGGTTCTTCAGCCCTTCCTATTTTTCTTCCGTAAACAACAAGATGAACTGCTGCAAATATCAGCGACACATAAAACAGAATGCGATCTGCATCAAATCCTACCGTCATCTGGTGCAGGAAACCTACAACTACCAGTAATGCAGACAGACCAAGACCAGTATAAGCGGCCACTTTCATACCTTTTCTTACTAAAGTACCAGTGCCCAATAAGCTATGCTTTGCGCCGTATACCAAGTAGATATCTAATCCGATGAGCATCCATACAAGTAACCTTATCCAGGTGTCCATTGGGAGAAACACCATCATAAACAGGCATACTACAATGCCCAGGATAGGAACCAGGGGAACCATAGGCGTTTTAAATGCACGTGGTAAGTCCGGCATCTTTTTCCTCATTACCCATACACCTATACACACTAAGATAAAGGCGAATAAGGTTCCAATACTCGTCATCTCTCCCACAACCCTTGCCGGAACAAAGGCCGCAAACAAACTTACAAATACCATGAAAAGCAAGTTACTCTTAGCTGGCGTCTGCGTTTTAGGATTTACTGCTGAAAATATTCTTGGGATGAGTCCGTCTTTACTCATGCTAAAAAATACCCTGGATTGGCCCATCAGCATCACCAGGATTACGGAAGCATATCCTGCAAGAATTGCCACCACAATGGCCCGGTTTAACCAGGGAAAGTCTGGTCTTGCCACAATACCATTGGCATCTGCGTGACCCATTTTTTCGATAGCTATTGCTACCGGAGCGATACCATCTTTTCCGGCAAATGAAGTGTAGCTGGTAACTCCAGTCATTACATGTGCAAAGAGAATATATAAAACTGTACAGATGGCTAACGAGCCAAGGATACCTATGGGCATATCACGCCGGGGATTTTTTGCTTCCTGCGCAGCGGTACTCACTGCGTCAAAACCAATATAGGCAAAGAACACAATTGCTGCCGCCCTGATAATTCCGCTGAAACCAAAGGTTCCAAATGTACCCGTGTTATCAGGAATGTACGGCGTGTAATTCGCATTGTTAATGTATCTCCAGCCAAGTATGATAAAAATGAGTACCACGGCTATTTTAAGTGCTACAATGATTCCATTTACAAAAGCACTTTCCTGTGTTCCTTTCATGAGCAGTAAGCTCATCAATACAATAATGAAAACGGCGGGAAGGTTGATAACGCCCCCATCCCAGGGCCCCACGGTAAGGGCATGCGGAAGAAAGATATCAAAACCCTCCAGGAACTTAACTAAATACCGGCTCCAACTGATACCTACTGTAGCTGCACCCACGGCGTATTCCAGTACAAGATCCCATCCAATGATCCAGGCAATAAATTCTCCCATTGTAGCATAGGAGTAAGTGTATGCGCTTCCTGCAACAGGAATCATAGAGGCAAATTCTGCATAGCATAATCCTGCGAACAGGCATCCTAATGCAGCAACAANNATCGCTCCAATGCCAAGTGCGATCAGGCCCCAGGCGCCCAAAGTGCGTTTTAAGGTGTGGCTTCCAGTATCTTCAGCCTCTCTCATTAACGCTTCCATGGGCTTTCTTACAAATACACTCATATATGTTAGTTGGGTTTTAAAGAAAAATATTTCGGAAAAATAAGGAAATAAAGTCTAAATCAATTCCCGTTGGTCAAATTAGCCTGGCTTGCAATCATTAAAAAACGATCAAAAGAAATTAATGGCAGAACCTTGCCCAAGCTCAATCCATTGTGAAAGATTAATTGTTTATTTGCAGCATGGTACTTTTAGAATTTGCTTTTAGGGATCTGCTTAATCCGGAGTTTTATATTGTTAATGGAGGATTGTGGCTCTTTCTTTTTATCGTTTTTGCAGAAACAGGATTGTTTGCCGGATTCTTTCTCCCCGGCGATTCTCTCTTGTTTGTAGCCGGCATATATAGCAATGAACTCATCACAAAAGGTCTTGGCCTGGATGTGCACAGCGATTTCCTACATGTTGTCTTTCTCACCATTCTGGTAGTTGTTGCAGGTGTGCTGGGAAACGGCACCGGGTATTGGTTCGGTAAAAAAAGTGGTCCAACGCTTTATAAACGAAAAGACAGTTTCTTCTTTAAGAAAAAGTACCTGGAACAAGCGCACGAGTTCTATGAAAAAAACGGAGCAAGTACAATCGTGATAGCACGCTTCCTGCCTATCATCCGCACTTTTGCACCCATCGTGGCCGGCATCGTAGCTATGAACAAAAAGAAGTTTGCTTATTATAATGTAGTTGGATGTATTGCCTGGGCAACAACAATGCTCTTTGCGGGTCACTACCTCTTTAAAATAATCCTTGAGGAATTCAATTTTAACCTTAAAGATCATCTTGAAGTTATTGTACTGGTAATTGTATTCATCACAACTGCCCCCGTACTCTATAAACTTTTCTTCGCCAAAAAGAAGCCTGTTACTTAGAAAAGCTTTTGATGCCTTGTCACGAAATCTTACCCGATTAAATCGTTCTGATCCCTTTTATTTCGAGTGTGTTTAACTACGGGGGACATGCTGCTTTTTAAAGTGTCCAATAATCTACGACTCGCTTACAATACTGAGCAACTTTTTAATATAATGCAGCATTTTATCTATTCTGCTTCAGCAGCCCGGTAAACCGGGATTGTTATCACGAGCACTGATTTCTTTTTCAGGAGACAATTTTAATAGATAACTTAACTATATTGAAGTGTAGCTTGTTAATGGTATGGCAATTCAGAAACGATTAATAGCATTGCAAGGTTTTCGGTTGTTCTTTTGCAAACTGAACCCAGGCAAATCAATGAAATATTTTTTCGCAGTTTTAGTTTTTTCGAGCCAGGTGGCCGCCGCACAATTTACTACACATGTGTATTGGACAGAGCAGTCTACTTTACCCGCTTCCGAGGTCATCTATTTTTCTCATGCGCAACCGTTACAGTGGGCCCATTTTAAGGGAAAGCCTGACGCTGAATCTCCTGCTGCTGCACTCACTGCATCTGGGTTTGGCTATAAAGCCGACTTAAAAGTTAAGGGAGGTAAAGGAGACCTTAATGTAGGCGTGTATTGTTTTTTTAATAAGAATAATTCCTGGGTGAAACCCGGCAAAACCACAGCCTACATCCTCGCTCATGAGCAAAATCATTTCAACATCAGTTATGTTGCCGCCTGGGTTTTTGTAAACAAACTCAAGACGACTGCTTTAAACCAGGATAATTATAATCAGGAACTCGCTCGCATGTACCAGGAAAGCTGTGACTACATGAATAAAATGCAAAAAGATTATGATAGCCAAACCCGCAATGGGCAACTCCCTGCCATACAGGCTCGATGGCAAGATCAAATTGGCGAAATGATGATTAATCTTAAGCCGTTACAGCAATAGATTTTGCTTCACTTGAAACATTTCGATGTCTTATTATTCTACTGGTTCTTTGGATGTACAGGAATCTTCCTCCTCTTTTTAGCCACTTAAAAATCATTTCATAGTTTCGCTGCGCAAAAAAATCTGTTGCAGTATACTTTTATTTTAATGTGTAAATATTACACAGAAAATAATTTTAAGTTAACTTGCACAATCAAACCAAAATGATCAAAATGGATTTCAGACAGTTCCAGGTTCCTTATGAGATAGATCCTGCTTATAACAAGCGTATTAGTTATTTTTCAATGGAGTTTGCGGTGCACCAACCGCTTAAAATATACAGTGGCGGCCTGGGTTACCTCAGCGGCTCACATTTGCGCAGCGCATACGAACTTCGCCAAAATCTGATGGGTATTGGCATTTTATGGAAGTATGGATATTACGATCAGGCCCGAAACCAGGACCAGACTTTGCAAGTACAATGGAATGAAAAAATTTACAACTTTCTCGAGGACACAGGCATCAAGTTTCAGATTGATATTCATGGCACACCAGTATGGGTAAAGGCCTGGTATCTTAATCCTGAAACTTTTAAAACAGCTCCTCTTTTCTTATTAAGTACAGACCTTCCGGAAAACGACTATGTAAGTCAAACAATTTGCCATAAACTTTATGACGCCAATGTGGCGACTAAAGTGGCCCAGTTTATTTTATTGGGCGTAGGTGGTGCAAAGCTTATTGACGAACTCAATTTTAATCCCGACAGGTATCACCTGAACGAGGCGCATGGGCTGAGCGCTGCTTTTTACTTATACAAGAAGTGGGGGAATATCCAAAGCGTTAAAGACAAATTAGTTTTCACGACACATACTCCTGAAGAAGCAGGTAACGAAAAGCACGATATCTACCTTTGTGAGAAAATGAGTTATTTCTGCGGACTGCCTTTGGATGAAGTGCGTTCGCTCACCGGAATTTCCGGAGATCAGTTTGATCACTCTCTTGCGGCACTTCGCTTTGCACATCTTGCAAATGGTGTAAGCCAGTTGCATGGTGAAGTGAGCAGGCAAATGTGGGGTAAGTATGCAGGTATATGCCCGATTACGGCTATTACAAATGCACAAAACTGGCACTACTGGGCAGATAAGCAACTCTATCGTCACATGGATGAAGAGAATCATGATGCATTCATAGACAGGAAGCGATATCTTAAAAAGAGAGCCTTTGATCTGGTTGCAGATCAAACCGGTAAACTAATGAATCCCGATGTTTTTACCATCGTATGGGCAAGAAGGTTTGCAGGATACAAACGTGCAGATTTACTTACCCGGGATGCAGAACGTTTTAGAAAACTTGTGGAAAATACAATGTATCCTGTACAAATTATCTGGGCAGGTAAACCTTACCCTGTAGATTATCCTGCCATCACAGATTTTAATATGCTCGTAAACCTTAGCAAGAATTATAAAAATGTGGCAGTGTGCACGGGTTATGAGCTTACGCTAAGTAAACGCCTCAAACAAGCATCAGATGTTTGGTTAAACACACCAAGAGTACCAAGGGAAGCAAGCGGTACAAGTGGTATGTCTGCAGCCATGAATGCTTCTGTAAACTTTAGCACGCAGGATGGTTGGATTTGCGAATTTATTAACCACGGCAATAACGGGTTTGTGGTACCGCCCATTGATTATAGCGCAGTGAGTGTACATGAACAAGATGAGTATGATCTCAACCAGTTCTATGAAATATTGGAAAACCAAATTCTGCCAATGTATTATGATAATGCAGGTAACTGGCGCCACATCGTAAAAAATGGTATGCGGGATGTGCGGTGGCAGTTTGATAGCAATAGAATGGCAAAAGAATATTATGAGATCCTTTATGTATAATAATTAGATCTTTAAAAAAAACCCTCTTGCCTTAAAGCAGAGGGATTTTTTTTGCTCGTTAATTAATGCTCGTCTTCATAATCAGGCACGGTGCCTTTACTGGAAAAGCCCTCGCTTGACTGGTGTTTTGCGCTACCAACAGCACTTGTAATAATATTGTCAATTGCTGCTGCAGAAGTTGTTGCACCTTTCTTAAATTGATTTACCGGGTCGCTTCCAGGTCCTGTTTTCTTTTCCACTTCTGGTTCGGGGGTTATTTTTTTTTGTTCGTCTTTCATTTTCCTTATTTTAGGTTTAAAAATAAAATGTCGCAGTATGTATTCCTCAGATCTAAATAGTATTCCAAAACTCTTTTTGCTTTGGGTACTAAAATTTCATGAGCAACTTTTACGAGCAATAATAATAGATCCACTAAAATAATGCCGGGATGGCAGGGCCTTGAAGCGAGGAACTGAAGCGGGAGAATGAAGCTATCGGGGGAAAATTAAACCCACAATTGAGCGAAGGTTCAGCAGAATATCTGGTAATCTACCATATCAGCAGTAGTTAGTAAAGCAGAGACATTCCGCTAAAAACAATTACATGTAGAACTTTTTCTATCAGAGTACCATCAGATTATCCGCACCGTTGAGGCTCAAAACCGAAGGCGAGCAAAAAGAAAAACTGGAAGAAAGGCTCACTTTAAATCTCAATTGTACGTAACCTCAACCGTGCCATTAGAACTAAATTCCATAGACTGCCCCATTACGTCTATCGTTCCGCTAAAGTCATTCTTTGCTTTGCGCTGTTTTACCAATTTTGACTTTGTATCCAGGATAATTTCTGTATCTGATTTCCCTTTAATGGAGATATCAAAACTACTACCATTCATATCCATAGAACTCTTGCCTGCGGTGGTTTCATTGAGCAAGAGTGTAGCGATATTGTTTTTCAGTTCGGTAAGCGTATATGTTTTTACGAATTTCATGTTGGGAGTAGATGCGCTGGAGTCCATCCAAATATCACCCACTTTTGTAGCAGGGTCTAGAAACAGGAATATAGAAGCCACCGCCGCTGCTTCAGATAATTCACTGGAACCAGGCATCATTGCAGCAAGTGGATTGGTTTCATCGTCTGTTTTTTCTGGAGAATCTGCAATCTTATCATCAATAGCTTTTCCTGTTTTAGTATCAATATTTACAACTACAGGGATATGCAATTTTTCACCAACGGTTTGTCCAATCTCATTATCCTTGTCTTCTGGGTTATCAGAATCATAACTCATATCTTCTCCGCCTGCGCTCACTTTCATTTTCATTTTGTCCATTACAAAACTTGCAGCAAGTTGATTGTTAGAAGTTTTGCCAAAACTGATCACAGAAACAGATTTTGATTCCGTAGTCATTTGAACGCCGAGACCCCCCAGATCAGTATTTTCATTTCGGGTAGTTTCCACCATCACCTTTGTGCCGTCTTTTACTTTTATGTCCTGTGCCTGAATAGCATTGAAACAAAGCATAAAGCCAGCTACAAGTAAATGAGTTTTC
>DGQO01000091.1:5342-5533 GCA_002400445.1 Chitinophagaceae bacterium UBA4412 | reverse complement strand
CCAAAGATGAAACATATCCTGGTGATTGCACACAGCAATACGATTCCTGCCATTATTCGCAAGGCGGGCATTAAAGGATTTGCGGGCAGGGAGATCCCGGATTATGCGTATGATAATCTCTTTATTATTCAGCAAAATAAAGACACGATGATGTTGCACCAGGAAGCCTATGGCGCTACCTCTGAAGCCAG
>DGQO01000091.1:1159-5150 GCA_002400445.1 Chitinophagaceae bacterium UBA4412 | reverse complement strand
CGCATTACCCGCCACCAGTCTGCAACGGTAAGCTCTCCCAGGGCCATGGCCTGGATGATGAGTGTACTGGCCTGTGAGCCGCTGTTTCCGCCGCTGCTCATAATGAGCGGTATAAAGAGTGCCAGTACGGTAGCGGCTTCTATCTCTGCCTGGAAATATTGCATGGCGGTAGCGGTAAGCATTTCTCCCAGGAAAAGCACGATGAGCCAGCTCACTCTTTTTCTCACCAGTTTGCCAATATGGATATCGAGGTAGGGTTCATCCAAAGCTTCGGTACCACCTATTTTCTGGATATCTTCTGTAAATTCTTCGGTGGCCACCCAAAGCATATCGTCGATGGTTACAATACCCAGCAGGATATTATTATCATCCGTAACAGCGAGGGCTACACGGTTATTCATTTTAAAAACTTCACTTACACCTTCCTGGTCGTCGTTTACATTGAGGGCAATAAAACGGCCATCCATCAGCTCACTCACGAGGGTATCCGGTGCGGCAAGGATGATGTCTCTGATGCGGATATCATCCAGGAGTTCGCCGTTTTCATTGATCACATAAATCACATCAATCGTTTCCGAATTGACACCAAAACGACGGATGGTTTGTATTACCTGGCGGATGGTATTGTCCTCGTACACATACACATAGTCTGGGTTCATGAGGCGGCCCACGCTGTTTTCAGGATAGCCCAGCAGTTCAAGTGTAATTTTTCTTTCTTCGGGATCCAGAATTTTGATGAGATCTCTTACGGTAGCATGGGGCAATTCTTCCAGGAAGTCAACCCGGTCATCCGCCGGCAATTCATTGAGCAGTTCTGCTGTTTTAAAAGGAGGAAGTTCTCTTACGATCTGCTTCTGATCTGCCAGGTCAAGGATTTTAAAAACGCTGGCGGCCCGGTGGATAGAGAGATGGGCAATGATCTGCGCCTGGTAATCTTCATTCTCGGCAATAAGCTCCGCCACATCGCTGATGTTCTGGTTATTAAGGAAATCCTTAATCTCCAGTTTGTCTTCAGCAGCAATGGTTTCTTCAAACCTTTGCTGCAGCGATATTTCGTCGAGATTATTCATGCAAGTAGCAAATGAAGTAGTTTCGTTTATAACAGGGCTGCAATTTACCTTTTTATCATTTACCATTCATGAAGCGCTTTTCGGCATTGTATATTGAGCAACTGCAAGCAAAGGGCAGGGCTGTTTTTTGTGCAGAAGATATTGCTGCCGGAACGGTAGTGGAGATAGCGCCGGTGATTGTGATGAGCACTGCAGACAGGCTGCACCTGGACAAAACGCTGCTGCACGATTATATTTTTGAATGGGGGCCGCAGAAAGATCAATGCTGCATGGCCCTGGGTTTTGTGCCCATCTATAACCATAGCTATAAAAGCAACTGCGAGTATTTTATGGATTTTGAAGAGNNGTGCGTTTTATTCCTGCCGGTGAAGAGCTCACGATTAATTATAATGGAGATTGGAATGATGCAGCACCTGTGTGGTTTGATGTGATGGAATAAGAGATGTATATTTTTTAAAATTAGAATATGGGGATGGCCTTTATTGCATTTATTTTTTTGATTCTTGTAGCCTTGTATGCTTTTTATTTTTTTACAAAGCAAAATAGAAAAGTTGCTGATGCCACTCTTCCTGCGGTAGATAAAAATATGCTGGAAGCAAATGTGGTATTTTACCAAAAGCTGGATGCGGCGGGTAAAGTAACCTTTGAGAACGATGTGAATTTTTTTCTTGCGCACACCCGGATTACCGGGGTGGATACTGCGGTAGAAGAATTGGATCGCTTGCTGATTGCGGCAGCGGCATCTATTCCTATTTTTCATTTTAAGCAATGGCGGTATTACAATTTAAAAGAGGTGCTGTTGTATTCTGATACCATCAACCATAGCTTTGAAAGCAAGGGTGCCGGCGATAGAAATATCCTGGGCATGGTGGGCAGTGGTGTGTACAATAATATGATGTTCCTCTCTAAAGCTTCGCTGCGAGAGGGTTTTAGCAATGCTTCGGATAAGCACAACACCGCAGTGCATGAATTTGTGCATTTGCTGGATAAAGCGGATGGCGATACAGATGGCATTCCTGAACTGCTGCTGGATAAGCAATATGTATTGCCCTGGCTAAACCTGATGCATGATAAGATGGAGGAAATTAAGGCAGGCAAATCTGATATTGATCCTTATGCCTATACCAATAAAGCAGAGTTTCTTGCGGTGGCCAGTGAATATTTTTTTGAGCGGCCGGAATTGCTGGAAGAGAAGCATCCGGGATTGTATCAAATGCTGGCGGAAATGTTTGAGGTGGAGAAGGAGGGGTGAGTGAACGGCCCATTCTACAAACGGTAAAGCAATATCCTGGTTGGAGGTTTGTCTGTGCCGATGCATTGGTGTCATACCACAACCGCTTATAATGTCAGAAATGCTCAATAGTATAATTTGAGTTCCATTTGCACCCAAATGGATGTCAGCGGCTGGCATGTCTTCTTAGTAAGCTAATTTTCTGTTATCCAGTTCTACATTAAAATTAACTTTGGCACCTAATGCGTCAAACACTTTTAAAATGGTTTCAAACCTTGCATTTTTAACACTGTTCTCAATCTTAGAAATTTGAGCTTTCTGCACACCTACAAGATCTCCCAATTGTTCCTGGGTTAAGTTGCGTTCTTGCCTTGCTTGTTTAATCGCTTGCCCCAATAGGTCAATTCTTAACTCATTTTCAAAAGCCTCACGCCTTTCGGTTCCACGTTTACCAATGTGTTTATCAATCATAGTATCAAGAGGAACAGTTTTGAATTTATTTGCCATAACTTATTTATTTTTTGTATTGTATTTAAAATATTGCTTTCTGATTTCTTCTGCTCTTTTGATTTCTTTCGGTGGCGTTTTCTGTGTCTTTTTTAAAATTCCGTGGGTCGCCACAACCAATGTTTCAATTCCTTCAACCTTGTCCCAAAATGAAAAAAGTCGATAAGCCTTGCTATTATAAAGAGTCCGAAATTCCCAAATGAAATCATTAAGTTTTTTGAAAAGCTCTTTGTCGTTTACAAATTGAGACTTTTTGATATTGTAATAGATTTTCTCTCTTGCTTTGTCGTCCAGACTTTCTAAAAATTTAATTGCTTCCGGCAAAAATTCTATTTCAAAATCTGGTTTCATTCCAAAATTTATTGAAAGGTATGAATTTCCCAATAAGGAAACAATCCATTGTCTGAATTTTTGGAATATTTGTGAGGAGAATGGAGTTTAGATTCTTGCTTGCATATAAAATTCTGCAGTATTATAACTGCTGCATTCTCCTCAAATGCTGCGCCCCGCTACCAGGGGCAATATGCAGGACTGTTGTAGGGAGTTGCTTTTTGGTGCCAGGATGGAATGCTGCCGCCGAAGTGTGCGACGCAAGGATGCTGCCCAGAGATATACTGATGGGCCCATAAAAAAAGAGACTGCTTTGGTAAAGCAATCTCTTTTTGATAAATGGTATAAGTTGTTTTTAATGTTGTTGACTTTCTGCAAATTCCCGCCGGATAATATTGAGCGCACCGCCTGCTTTAAACCACTCGATCTGCTGCTCATTGTAGGTGTGATTTACAATGATTGTTTCCGAGCTGCCGTCATCATGATTGAGGCGTATGGTAAGGGGCTTGCCGGGTGCAAATTCCGTAAGGCCGAGGATGTCGATATTGTCATCTTCCTGCACTTTATCATAATCTGCCTTATCATCAAAAGTAAGCCCAAGCATACCTTGCTTTTTTAAATTGGTTTCATGAATGCGGGCAAATGATTTTACCAATACGGCCCGTACACCAAGGTGGCGTGGTTCCATAGCTGCATGCTCACGGGAAGATCCTTCTCCATAATTCTCATCGCCCACTACAATGGTGCCCACTCCGGCGGCTTTATAGGCACGCTGCGTAGCAGGTACGGGGCCATACTCTCCCGTGAGTTGGTTTTGTACTTTATCGGTTTGCTCATTAAAATAATTTACCGC
>DGQO01000091.1:0-1098 GCA_002400445.1 Chitinophagaceae bacterium UBA4412 | reverse complement strand
TTGCTATCAGGGGAAACAATCACTTGTACATTGCTGCCGTCTTCTGCTGGCTTTTGAAAACCCGGATCATCTACGGCAAAACCCCGTGGAGGAAGTTCGAATCCTGAGGGTGGATCCAGCTTTACCATTTCTCCTTTATTGTTTTCCAGCTCATCTGTAAGCGGGTTAAAAGTAAGATCGCCAGCTACTGCCATGGCGGTAACTATTTCCGGTGAGCCTACAAAAGCATAGGTATTTGGGTTGCCATCAGCACGCTTTGCAAAGTTGCGGTTAAAGCTATGCACAATGGTATTCTTCTCTGCTTTTTCTGCGCCCATCCGAGCCCACATACCGATACATGGACCACAGGCATTTGCAAAAACAGTGGCGCCAATTTTTTCAAAAGTATCCAGGAAGCCGTCTCTTTCAATAGTGAAACGCACCTGCTCGCTACCTGGNNTAAGAGGAGTTGGTGCAACTTCCTATAAGTCCTACTTCAATTTTAGTGGGCCAGCCATGATCCAATGCCGCCTGTTTCATTTGTGAAATGGGCGTTGCTAAATCTGGCGTGAACGGGCCGTTCAGATGGGGCTCCAATTCACTCAGGTTTACTTCGATAACCTGGTCAAAATATTGTTCGGGATTTGCGTACACTTCAGGATCTCCGGTGAGGTGGGCTTTTAAAGCATCGGCCATTTCTGCAATTTCTTCCCGACCGGTAGCTTTGAGGTAGCGGCTCATACTATCGTCGTAACCAAAAGTAGAAGTGGTGGCGCCAATTTCTGCGCCCATATTACAGATGGTACCTTTACCCGTGCAACTCATGCTGGTGGCTCCTTCTCCAAAATATTCTACCACTGCACCAGTACCGCCTTTTACAGTAAGGATGCCGGCTACTTTTAAGATTACATCCTTGGGTGCAGCCCATCCATTGAGTTTTCCGGTGAGTTTTATACCAATCAGTTTTGGCATTTTTAATTCCCAGGGAAGGCCGGCCATTACATCGCAGGCATCGGCTCCTCCTACGCCAATGGCAATCATGCCAAGGCCGCCGGCATTTACGGTGTGGCTATCTGTGCCAATCATCAATCCACCTGGAAAGGCATAATTTTCGAGTAC
>DGQO01000028.1:41394-49746 GCA_002400445.1 Chitinophagaceae bacterium UBA4412 | reverse complement strand
GCTAGCTTGCAGCTTAAAAAAGCAAGTGCTGGAGAGGAGCGTTTACTCAAAGTGGATGAACTTATTTTGCAGGCGAGTAATGAAGTAAGGGAACTGTCGCACCAGGTAACGCCCGAACTACTCTTGAATTTTGGACTTATAAAAGCTATAGAACGTACCGTGCAGCAGTGGGGTGAAACCCTGGATGAACCGAAAATTTCTTTCATGCTGCAGAAAGAAGCCGAGTTGGATAACGATATGCTTTCTCTGGTGCTTTACCGTTCTTTTCAGGAGTTACTGAACAATGTAATAAAGCACGCTGCGGCAAAAAACCTCGTGATACAACTGGGCATCTATGAAGAGGAAATTGAGTTGCTGATGGAAGATGATGGCAAAGGCTTTTTGCTTTCGGAAAACAAGGAAGGCCTGGGTTTAAAAAANNCATGATTTACTCATGGATGGCATCGCTTCATTGCTGCTTGATGTACCACAATTTAAGGTACTGGCAAAAGCTTCTGATGTGCCACAGGCTATGGATTATATACAAACCCTGCAGCCTGACCTAGTAATCACCGATATCAGTATGGGGGAAACCGGGGGTCTTGAACTCACACGCTTCATTGCAAGCCATTATCCGCTTATGAAGGTTATCGTATTGAGTATGCACGATGATGTGCAACATATCGGCACGATGATGGACGCTGGTGCCAATGGTTATCTTCTTAAAAATGTACGGCAGCAGGAATTGCAGCATGCCATCATCAGCGTGATGGAAGGGGGGCAGTATGTGCAGCAATCTCTCTCCACAAAATTTGCTAAAGCCATGCAACAGGATACGCAGGAGAAGCCGCTGCTTTCGCCAAGGGAAATTGAAATACTTCGCCTGATTGCTTTAGAATATTCAACCCTGGAAATTAGTGAAAGACTTTTTCTATCTCCGCACACTGTAGAAACACACCGAAAAAATATTCTCCGTAAAACGAAAGTGAAGTCCGTGATAGGGCTTATTAACTATGGTCGTAGTAGTGGTATCCTGTAATTGCCGTTAAAAATACCGGGCAACGGGTATCCCGGAAGCAGGTTATTTTTTTTTGTTTTGTTGACCCTTCACAACAGGCAAAAATTAAGAGTATGCTAAATGGATTTTCAAGATGTTGGAGGATTTGTACAGCTACGGTGCTCCTTTTTTTTTGCTATACACATTCCTTTGCCCAAAAGATTTATAAAGGACATTTTTCCAATGGTTATACCGGGGCAACAATTAGCTTCACTGTGAGCAAGGATGGCAAATGGCTGCAGAATATCACTTTTGATGGTTACTGGCGATGCGGCGGTATTTCCGAGAAAATAAAAGCTGGGCCTGATAAAGCTATCGCTATTAAAAATGGTGAAGTGCATACCGTGATTACTGAGCCGGAAAATGGAGGTTCTTCCGCCTTTAGGTTTAGTCTTGATGGTACATTGAATGGAAACAAGGCTTCAGGCACTTTTCGTATGAACATTAATGCGCTCTCCTGCGATACTTACCTTTTGAGGTGGAGCGCTATGGCAAAATAAGAGTGGTTTATAGTTACTAAAGAGCGGCTGTCTCCATATATCTTTCACAACCCGAAAGATAAATCTTGGGCAGCCCTTTTTTCTGCAAAGGATGGACGAATAAAGCTCCTGCATACGCCTACTGCGAAACTGGTTAATGTTTCTTAGGCCTGGCGAAAGCTGGCCTGCGCAGGCAATTCAATATGCATTGCCCATCCCTTGCCCGGAGCGGAATCGATTTCCATTTTTCCGCCATACAATTCTACACGGTTGCGAATATGCATAAGACCATATCCGGTTTTCATCGTCTTGATATCGCAGCCATTTCCATCATCACGCATTTCTAGAATGATTTTTCGATCATTTGTTTCCAGCGTTATGGTAGCATTGCGGGCCTTTGAGTGTTTGATAATATTATCCAGTTGAGATTGGATAATCCGGTACAACATCATGGTTTGGGTATTGTCTGCTAAATGTTGCGTATGCGTTTTATCAACCACGATTACGTGAATGGTATTGGTTTTATTGATCTCTTCTGCCAAATCCCGGAGTACAGTAAGCAGGCCGAAATCTTTAATAAGTGGTGTGTTGAGGGAGCTGGAAAGTTTGTTGATCAGTTCCATGGCCTGGTCAAGNNATGCCCAGGTAAATTTTTGCTGCAGCAAGTATCTGGTTAATGTTTTCATGGAGTTCATTGGAAATTTTGGTTTTCTCTGTTTCCTGTTCTCTTATGGTGTCTTCCGTTATAGAGCGCTGGGTTTTCTGAATCCAGGCTTCGGCAGTCTTACGGGCGGTAATATCCAGGTGCGTTCCAATCATTCGCAAAGGTTTACCCTGCTTGTCCCTTGCAATCACCTGCCCCATCCCTTGTATCCACATATAGGTTCCGTCTTTGCGCAGCATTCTCAGCTCCTTTTGATAAAAAGCCGTCTTTCCTTGCAAGTGGTCCTCTAATAACCTGTACACTTCTGCTTTGTCATCAGGGTGCAATCGCTTATCCCATTCATTCAGTTCGTTTTTAATTTCATGATCAGCATAACCCAGCATCTCCTTCCAGCTCACAGAATAAAATACTTCGTCTTTTTTGAAATCTCTATCCCATACCCCGTGCTGTGCACTTTCTAAGGCAAGCTGCCAGCGCAACTCGTTTTCTCTTGCAGTTTCTTCGGCTTTTCTCCGTTCGGTTATATCATGCACTACTGTAATTACACAAGGTTGATTATTGATTTCTACAATGACGCCAAAGAGTTCAACAGGTACACGGTCACCCGTTTTCGTAATCATCGTTTTCTCCAGGTGACGCACAAAGCCATTTTTTTGTATGCCTGCTATATATTCTTCCCGGTCAGAGGGGTGCTCCCAAAGGCCTAGACTCAACGTAGAGGTTCCAAGCAGATCTTGCCTGGTATAGCCCGTGAGTTGCTCAATCATCGCATTGGCATCGAGCACATTGGAATCTGCAATGCCCGTGAGCAATATGCCATCTGGAGAAAGATGAAAAACTTTTGAAAATTTTTCTTCGCTGTTTTTCAATGCCTGCTGGGCCTGCCTTCTGTCTGTGATATCTCTCGCAGTAGAAATAATAACTTTATTGCCAAGGTATTCTCCAAGATTGCAGATAATCTCAAGTGGAAATTTTTCACCGCTTTTCTTTTTGCCCCACATTTCAAAACGTTCAAAAGTTTTGTTTTTAAAAACACTCTTCACCACCTCCATTATCAGTGGCTCAATATCTTTTTTGGTAGCGGCTAAAAATGACGGCGACTTTCCTACAATTTCGTCCTTGCTGTACCCATAGGTACGTAGTACGCTCTCATTCATGTCTATAAACTTTCCGTCTCCACCTATGATGTAAATTCCGTCGTCTATACTATTGAACAGTTGCAGGTAACTGTATTCTGTTTTTTCGGGTCCTTGGTTTTTCATTGTTTTAGAATTAATATCCCCGATTATACCCAGGATGGAAGCAATATTTCTATTTTAATCTTAGATGTGAGATGCATTGTGACAGGTTAGCTTTTTATGGTATGCGCAGATAGGGTCAAAAGGAAATCTTCAAAAGATTCCACCTTACCTCTGAAAATAAAATTTTGCAATGGATGGGTAATCGGCCTGATCATACACCATACGAAAACCCCCTGTGTCAACTGGGCAGTATCATTACTTATCATGCTGCTATTTTTCATTTCAGTACGGTGCAAACAGGGGGATGTTTTCTCTAGTACCTGAAATAGTCTAACCTGGCTTCTTAGGATATCATAGTATTTGGCAGAGTCGGTTTCAGTGAGCAAATTAAGCGAAATCTGTCAAACAAACTTTCGTGATTCATCGAATCCTATGTAAATATTTACATTGCCTGAGATCTAAAACTCCAGGTTCAGGATAAGACTGAACTCATTTAGTACTGCTAGTGCTGCTGATGCTTTTATCTATTTGGTGCCCAAATAAATATCCTACTATTGCTCCAATTACAGCACCGCTTAAAATAGTGATTGCGCTTGAGCCATCTATGAAAAATCCAATGCCCAGGCCGAGGAATGCGAAAAAGATAATGGCCACTTTGCTGGCTTTATTTTTTGCAGGAGTAGCGGCTGCTTTTGTTTGCTTGGTGCTATGCTGGTGGGTATGCTTATGTGCATGCCTTCCTTTTGAGTTTGGCATTTCTTTTTTATTTTAAAGTTGAATAAATTCAAAGAGTTGCAGCCTGTCTTTAATCAGAACTTCGGCTGATCTGAATCATTTTATTCGCTTCCAACCAAGGTAAACATTACAGGCGTCTCTGCAGGCAGGATGCAAAGACTGGGTGGTTGCGTTAGTGCTGCAAGGGCGTTTTCCACGTGGGTCACACTATTATTTTTTAATGATAAGTGACCTGCAAATACTGTTTTCAACCTTGAACCACTTTCTGCAATTAGACTTACAGCCTGCCGGTTAGAAAGATGTCCTAAGTTACTAAAAATTCTTTCTTTTAGTCTTGGGCTGTATTCACCATCTGCCAATAATTTTTCATCATGGTTAAATTCCAGCAAGGCTGCATCGCAAAGGGAAAAATATTTTGTTACCTCATCGCAGGCATGGCCAAGATCTGTGAAAATACCCAGGTTGTATCCCTGGTAGTTAATAAGAAATGCATGAGGGTCTGCTGCATCATGGCACACAGGGAGGGCTGTAATTTGCATAGCACCAACAGTGATGGTTTGATGTGCAACCAACGGAACCGCCAAATGCCTGATGAGTTTTATCCCCGTAGTCCTCGTTTTCTCTGTAACGTAAACGTGTATCCGGTGCTTATTGGCCAGCGTACTCAGCCCACGGCTGTGATCCTTGTGTTCATGCGTAACAAAAATACCTTTGATGTTAGTAAAGGAAAGCCCAAGTTCCTTCATTCTCTTCATCATTTCTGGGTAGCTAAGGCCGGCATCTACAAGTATTGCATCCTCGCCGCCGCTAATGTAATAGCAGTTGCCATTGCTGCCTGAACTGAGGGATGCGAAATTTAGACCCATACTGTAAAGAAACAGCATTATCATTAGTAAGCCGTTGGTCTTTTCTTTTACGGCTTTGAAATCCTAACTTGCCTGCAACAAGCACCACATGGAAGTACAAGCCCAAAAAATGTTGATTATCGCCATTGGAAATGCGCTAAGGGGAGATGATGCCGTGGCAGGTATGGTGTGCGAGGCACTGGAAAAGGAATACAGCCACCGGGCTAATTTTCTCTATGTGCAACAACTTGACATCGGTTTAGCAGAAAGCTTGTCGGCTTATGTTGCTGTGCTGTTTGTAGATGCCAGCATCAGCGCTGCAAAAGCAAATATTAACCTGTTGCAAAAGAATAGTACAGGTAGCGGTAGTCGTTCCTTTACCCACCATATTCAGCCGCAGGTGCTTGCACAATTGGTACAAAAATTATATGGTGATCATACCACATTTTTCCTCTGCGAAATTCCTGTGCAGGCATTAGAACTTAGTAATGAATTATCTGCGCCTGCCCGCAAAGATGCCGCAGAGGCTACAAAGCAAATAGAAGCCTGGATCTTATCGCAACTGGCTAGTCTCTCCTGATGTTTAAAATCTGCTTTCCCGTAAAGTCTAACACTTCAATGGCCATAGGCATTTGCCCCATGGCATGTGTGCTGCAGGAGAGGCAAGGATCGTAGCAGCGGATGGTAGATTCTACCCGGTTAAGCATACCTTCTTTTACATCTTTGCCATGCACGTATTGCCTGGCTACTTCCAGCACAGAATAGTTCATGGATGGATTATTTTGCCCGGTGGCAATCAGCAGGTTTACATTGAGCAACTTACCTGTTTCATCTGTTTTGTAATGATGAAATAGCGTACCTCTTGGCGCTTCAGAACTGCCAATGCCTTCGGCGTAGTTCCACTGGCCGTGGTGCTGAATATGGGTTGAAGTGACTTGTGGATCATTTAAAATGCTTTCTGCAATTTCCACGTCTCCCAGGGTTTCTATGAGCCGGGTGTAGTGATAGAAGAAAGTGCCATGCACGGGCTTTCCGGCATTCATCTTTTTAAATGCTTCAAATTCCAATTGCGCCAGTGGCGTTTTCATGCTATTGCATACATTGAGCCGGGCGAGTGGTCCTACCCGGTAGATGCCTTTCTCAAAGCCCAAAGGTTTATAGTATGGATATTTGAGGTATGACCATGATACCGGCCGTTCTGCAATAAATTCTAAATACCGGGAAGGCTCGAGCTGATCATGCAAAATTTGGCCCTCGCTATCCATAAAGCGAAGTTTTCCATCGTATAACTCATGTTCGCCATTGGGGCCCACCGTGCCAAGGTATAAAGTGGGGGAGGGAGCAAAACTATACACCATTTCCTCATTGGCAGCCTGGAAATCTTTGATCAGTTTCAGCGCTATTTTCACGGTTTCTTTTGCTTCGGGTATCCAATCCAGCAAGGCTCTTCGGTTATCTTCGGTGAGGGGGTAAGCCATACCACCTGGCACTATGCCCATGATATGAATTTTCTTTCCGGTAATGCGCTGGCTAAGTTCCTGGCCAAACTTGCGCAACCGGATGCCCCTTACAGCTATGTCAGGATATTTTTCTGCCACACCCAGAATATTTCTGGTAGCCGGATCACTATCGTAGCCTAAGAGAAAATCGGGAGCAGAAAGGTGGAAAAATGAAAGTGCATGACTGCTTAGATTCTGACCAATATGCATGAGGCGCCGCAGCAGGTTTGCCGTGTAGGTGGGTTGGATGCCCTGTATCATCTCGCAGGCTTTTACACTGGCAAGCGTATGACTGGTAGGGCATATGCCACATATCCTTGGTGTAATGGTTGGCATTTCTGTATACATTCTTCCTTCGCAGAATTTTTCAAAACCGCGGAATTCGTTCACATGAAATTGCGCATCTTTTACTTCGCCGGTTTCATCCAGCATTAAAGAAATTTTAGCATGGCCCTCGATGCGGGTTACGGGTGATATCAAAATGGTATTATCCATATTTTAATTTTTTAGCTTCGGCCAGGTTAGGTACCCGGTCTTGTAAAAATTCAGAAAGTACATAAAAAATAGTGTCTGCATCTGGCGGGCAACCGGGCAGCACAAAATCTACCCTTACCACTTCCTGCAGCGGCAATACTTTGTCTATGAGTTTTAATAACTGCGGATTGTCCGGCATCTCTCCTTCGCCATCATTGCTCACTGCTGTGAGGTATGAGGCGTTGATTACATCTGCCAGGTTAAAGTAATTGCGCATACCGGTTACGTTTGTCATCACGGCACAGTCGCCCAGGGCAATCAGTATTTTAGAATGCTTACGAATGTGCTTGATTTCCCGCATGTGTTCATCACTTGTAACAGATCCTTCTACAAGGGCAATATCTACGTCAGGAAATTCCTTTCCATCTACTACCGGGCATTTTACAATGTCGGCCAGCTTTGCTACATCCAGGATGCGTTCATCAATATCCAACAGGCTCATGTGGCAGCCAGAGCATCCCCCGAGCCATACTGTTGCTAATTTTTTCTTTGCCATAATGCTGAGATAATTATTAATCGGATGATTAAACTTCCATTTTTCTTTTTTCTACCAGTTCACAAATGAGCCCAGGATTTTTATTCAATTGTCCCTGCACAATTGCCTTAGGCCAGATGGCGCCGGTAGGGCATGCGTGTACGCATTTGCCGCAGGAAGTACAGGTGATAGATTCTCCCCAGGGCGTATTGAAATCTGAAATAATGCGCACATTATTACCGCGGTTCATCACATCCCAGTTGTGTGCACCTTCTACTTGCGCACATACCCTTACGCAGCGGGTGCACATAATACACCTGTTGTGATCGATTACATACCAGGGATGCGAAGTATCTACATTACATTCCGGAAACAGGTGTGGATAGCGGATGTGATCCAGGCCCACAGCGTATCCCAGGTTTTGTAATTCACATTTGCCATTGGCCACGCACACAGCACACATATGGTTTCGCTCTGCAAAGAGCAACTCGGTGGTAATGCGCTGGTATCTTTTCAAGCGGTCTGTTGCCGTATGTATAATCATGTTTGCCGTGGCCTTGGTGGTGCAAGCCGAGAATAATTTTGTACTGCCGTCTATTTCTACCAGGCAGAGGCGGCAGGCACCTGTATCGCTCACTCCTTTTAAGTGGCACATGGTAAGGATGGGGATATCATGTTCCCGGCATATTTCTAAAATCGTTTTGCCGGGTTCAACGTCCATTCTTTTATCATCTATCGTAATGTTGATGGGAGCCATAACAAAAATTTATTGAGTGAGGGCTGCATTGTTTACACCTGCCGTTTCTAAATATTCATCCTTCTGAATTCGTGCATCATATTCATG
>DGQO01000028.1:26941-41310 GCA_002400445.1 Chitinophagaceae bacterium UBA4412 | reverse complement strand
TCCATAAAGTAGCGGGCCACATCTACCATGTCTGACTTTTCATCCATCACAATAAG
This sequence comes from Chitinophagaceae bacterium UBA4412, assembly GCA_002400445.1. Taxonomy (GTDB): domain Bacteria; phylum Bacteroidota; class Bacteroidia; order Chitinophagales; family Chitinophagaceae; genus Ferruginibacter. The sequence continues at coordinate 41,254 of DGQO01000028.1, read as the reverse complement.
ACCCCCCGAACCCATGATGGAGCCCAGGTTCATGAGCGATTCATAATCCATCTTTACATCCAGTTCGCTCTCAGGAATACAGCCACCGGAAGGGCCTCCCGTTTGAGCTGCTTTAAATTTTCCGCCTCCTTGAATACCACCGCCTATTTCAAACACAATTTCCCGAAGGGTGGTGCCCATTGGCACTTCAATCAAGCCGGAGTAATTTATTTTTCCGGCCAGGGCAAACACTTTGGTGCCGGCACTTTTTGCTGTGCCAATCTCGCTATACCACTCTCCGCCATTATTAATGATAGGTGTGATGCTGGCAAAAGTTTCTACGTTATTGATCAAAGTAGGTTTGCCCCACAGGCCGCTTTCTGCCGGGAAAGGAGGGCGTGGTCTTGGGGTGCCTCTTTTACCTTCAATGGAGGCAATCAATGCAGTTTCTTCGCCACAAACAAATGCACCAGCGCCGATGCGCACTTCCACATCAAATGAAAATGCTGTACCCAGTATATTTTTTCCAAGTACGCCTAATTTCTTTGCTTGTTTTATGGCAAATTCAAACCGTTTGATAGCGAGTGGATATTCTCCACGGATATAAGCAAATCCTTGACTGGCACCCACAGCATATCCTGCAATCGCCATTCCTTCCAGCACCCTGTGCGGGTTACCTTCCAGCACGCTACGATCCATAAATGCACCGGGGTCTCCTTCATCACCATTGCATATCACATATTTTTGATCGCTTACATATTTGTATACGGTTTCCCATTTTAAACCAGTGGGAAAGCCGGCCCCGCCACGACCCCGCATACGGCTCGCTTTCATTTCTGCAATCACATCTTCCGGGCCCATCTGGAAAAGCACTTTATCCAGGGCTTTATATCCATCATGTACCAGGTAGTCTTCTATTTTTTCAGGGTTAATATGGCCGCAGTTCCGCAGTCCTATTTTCATTTGCTTTGCAAAGAAGGGATCTTCTCTTGCATCCAGGAAAGGTTTGGGTCTTGAGTCTGCAAAAAGCAATAAATCTTCAATGGGTTTTTTATCAACTAACTGGCTTTGTACAATGCGGGAAATATTGCTGCAATCCACTTTCTGGTACATATTATACTCTGGCAAACATTTGATAAGAGGACCCTGGTTGCAAGGCCCCATGCAGCCTGTAGGAATCACTTCCACTTCATGTTCAAGCCCGCGGGTTTTAATTTCTTCCTGTAATTTTTTTACGACTTCTTCAGATCCTGAAGAAATGCAGCCAGCGCCGCAGCACACGCAGAGTTTGTGCTTATATTTATTCGTCTGGTCCTTTGTTTTTTCGGCGTAAATGATGGTTTGTAAGTCCTGCCTGTTCATAAGCCTTGAATTTTTGCATTGATTTTTGAAGCAATTTCCTCCGTGGTTACTTTAGCATGTACCTCATCATCGAGCACTACTGCCGGTGCGAGCCCGCAAGCACCAATACAGCGGGCAACCTGTACCCCGAATTTATTATCCTCCGTTACTTGCCCGGCTTTCAGTCCAAATTCTCTTTCTATTTCATTGAGCAACTGTTGTGCGCCTTTTACATAACATGCGGTGCCAGTGCACACCAGGCAAGTGTGTTCACCACGACTCTTCATGGAGAAGAAGTGGTAGAAGCTTACCGTGCCAAGCACTTTGGAAGGGGGCAGTTTTAATTCCTTAGTAATAAACCTGATCACATCCATCGGCAGGTAGCCGTAGGCATTTTGAGCAGTATGCAACACTTCAATGAGTGCATCCTGCTTGTAATGTTCTTTTTTAATTTTTGCAGAAATCAATTTAACCCTGGGGTCCGTCTTTTGGAGTTCGTGCATTGCGGCTTGAGCAGTCATGATAGGAGCTTTGTTGTAAATAGACAGCGGCGTATGCGCAATACACTTGCAAAAGGGTAAGTAACACTGGCATTAACCGATATCCAAAACTATCGAGGTTCTGCAGCACAAATGATGATAAATGTCATTCTTTTGAAAGACTATGGTTACTGCAAAGGCTGTGGTAAAGCTTTAGATCCCCGTTAAGATATTTGACCGGTACAGGTAAAATACTTTTGCATTACACGGATCGCAATCCGTAGTTCCCGGGGTTCATTTTTAAATTGGGCGATATAGTCATTGGCATGCTGCACAATGCCTGCAGCTTCATGCGGATGGTTGATATAGTATTGAAGTTTTTGTTCCAGATCGGAGAAATCTTCTGCAATGCAGATGTAGTGCTTGCCGGCTTCTAACCGCCCTTCCATAAACCAGGTTTCAAATTTTGGCTTGGGCATTACGGCGATGGAATGGGAAGACATTACCCATTTTAAATTGCTGGCTACATCGTTTCCTTCCAGGCATAAAATAAATTTGTGTTTCAAGTGTTCATCAATCGTGAGCCTGGGTTTTACAATATCGCTGTTTACATCCTGGTTTATCTGCCCCACATCGCACATGGGATGATGCTGGTATTTCCGTATAAAGCTTACTCTCCTGTCGTTGTGCGCATGCCCGCGCCATACTAAGCTGTCTGATTTTTGCGCCAGGTTCATCCTGTCTTTTGTAAAAGTGAAATGCCGCACTTTGTCTAATTTAAGAAGTACGGAATTTTCATTTCCGTCGCCAATAGGGCGGCTTTTTACGATCGTGGGCAGCAAAGGAACATGGGTAACATCACCAAACAAAAAAGCAGCTCTCCAATGCTGGGGAAAATACCTGATGATTTGTTTACTATCCAGAAAATAGGTCTTGAGTTTTTTTCCCAGTCGCAGTTCCTTTAGCGGTGGGGTACCTGCAGGTAATATTATTCCCGCATGTAGTTTATTGTAATAGGTTACCCGGTTTTGTATATAGGCTTCGTCTTCTTCACTTACTACTTGCAAGTATTTTTTTAATTGCTGCCGAAACAGGAAACCCGGCAAGAGCATGCTGCCAAACCCTTTGCTGTAATACAAAAGCTTATTATTTTTTTGCCGGTCAAACGCCATAGGGCCCAAAGTTAGGATCTTTCAATGGTTTGATTTTTGATTGACTGCTGCTATGGCGCAGCAATGGTATATTGGTACATCAGGTTTTAGTTATGCTTCCTGGAAACCTGATTTTTATCCGCCTGGACTTGCCTCAAAAAACTGGTTTAGCTATTACGCAGAACGCTTCAATACCCTTGAGTTGAACTCCAGTTTTTACCGCTTTCCTCAACTAAAGAATCTGCAGTCATGGTATAACAAGGCGCCATCCGGTTTTTTGTTTTCCATAAAAGCTCCACGGCTCATCACCCATATGAAGCAGATGAATGAATGCACAGATTTACTCAGCAGTTTTTATGATACTTGCGCTGCAGGGTTACAAGAAAAATTAGGCGCCATATTATTCCAGTTTCCACCAAAGTTTGCGTACAGCCCGGAAAGGTTTGAAAAAATTCAGTGCGCCCTGGATCCTGCATTTAAAAATGTTGTAGAGTTTAGAAATGAAAGCTGGTGGAATGCTGAGATCGTTTCTGCTTTTGGCTCAGCAAATATTATTTGCTGCGGATCGAGCTATCCCGGTTTGCCACAGCAGGTGCTTATCAATAATCCGATAGTATATTACCGGTTTCACGGCATAGAAAAACTATTTTACGCTGCCTATGATGAAATGTTTTTGCAGAATATGGCAGATGTGGTTTTGCATGATTCTGAGGTGAAACAGGTTTTCTGTTTCTTTAATAATACCGCAGAGATGGCCGCTATTGAGAATGCGAAATACATTTGCAGTTATGTGCAAGACTGTACATAAATCCTTATCATTTTTTTAGAATTTTTCTAGCTGGTTTACCAGAGCCATCTACTGCACTGTTCATTTGGAGGCCAAGGAGCTTACACACGATTGGGTACACATCCACATTTTTAAAACTGCCAATCTTCTTTCCCTTTTTAATTTGTGGCCCCCATGCATAAAAACTGGCGTACATCACTTTCAAATCCGGATCAAAGCCATGGGCTCCAGGCTTGATACGGCCACTCCATGAAGACAATACTTTAGGATAATCAGGCACTACAAAAATATCTCCGATGCGGTTGTACCGGTCTTCTTTTGCATTAAAATGCCAGCGGGCGGGAATGTCTTTTTTTAAGTAAGCGGTAAAGTTATTTTCCTTCTGCTTCAGCACCTGGTAAGCAGGCAATATATCAGCCTGTTCTTTTGCGTAAATACTTAAGCTGGTACTTCCGCCACTAAATATAAATTTTGAAGTGTCCAGCATGTTTGGGATGTTGATGCGGGTGGTTGTATCTACCTGAGCCATTCCATGGTCTGAAAGAAAAATATAATTTACCGGTAGCCCAAGCCCATCTACTCTTGCCGTAATGATACCCATCACACTATCTACAAAATGAATAGCAGCGATGGTTTGGTCGGCTTCTGGTCCATAAGAATGTGCTTCATGATCTACTTCGCTAAAGTAGAAGCTGATGAAGTGCGGGCGTGTTTCTTCGGGCATTTTAAGCCAATTGATGAGGGCATCTATTCGCTGGCCGATGGGAGTGCGTTCATTATACTTATACCAATAAGTAGGTCTTGTATTTTGAATGGGTACTTCGCTGCCCACAAAAAAATAAGAGGCGCTGAGCATACCTTGTTGCTCTGCCAAAACCCAAAGTGGCGTGCCGCCATACCAATGCGGGTCATTCACAGCTTTAGCAGCCGACATGCTGTAAAACTCTTTTGTGGCAGGTTCATAAAAGCTGTTGTTCACCAGGCCATGGTGCGCAGGGTACAGTCCTGTAGCAATGCTGTAATGGTTTGGAAAAGTTAAACTGGGAAAAGAGGCTTTCATACTTTTAGCGGCTACACCTGAACTGCTGAGACGCAATAGATTTTTAGCATCGAATTTTTCTGCATAATCATACCTGAACCCGTCTGCTGAGATAAGAATGAGGTAAGGTTTTTGCATTTGTGCTGCGTTGTTTACCCGGCCAGCTACGATCTGCTGGGTTGTATCCTGAGCGATGCTGTAAAAAGGTGTGAACGACAATGCGGCAAAAAAAATCAGCTTGTACATATTATTGGTTTAGAGAGATAGGGTACAAAGCTAACCGCATTTTACGCAACCTCCAATGCAATTGACGCTGATATCAATCACTTCAGTTTGTGCAGGTAGATTACTTTTTGCAAGGCACCGTTTTGCAATCTTAAAAACTGGGTTGAAGTCGAGGGATCATCACTGTAAATATCTGTGTTACGGTTGCCTACTGCATATTTCCGGCTGGTAAGAGAAGCAGATGACCTGTTGGCATAGCAGCTTGTAACAGGCGGATATTTTCCTGTGAGTTTACCCAGGCAACCTTTTTTTTCAAGTCGGAAAAGGAGTATTAGCAATGTGCTCAGAAGCTGATTAGTTGTCAAAAACGGAGAAAGCTTGGGTAAGGAATTGCTGNNTGAGTATGAAAGTAACTGAAGCGCATAAATTGATGAAGGATGAGTCTGCTCTTATAGATAAACTGCAGGCGATTGTGCAGCAAAGTATAACCGAAGAAAAGCTGATCATCGAAAACCTGTTGCATCCCCCGCTTGAGCAACTTTCTACAGGACAAAAGATATCAGATAGAGTGGCACGCTTTGGCGGCAGTTGGAAATTCATCATCATATTTTTAGTAATTCTTTTGATCTGGATTGCATTCAATAGCATGGCGCTGATGGGATGGCGATTTGATCCTTATCCTTATATTTTAATGAACCTGGTATTATCCTGCATCGCCGCATTGCAGGCACCCGTTATCATGATGAGCCAAAACCGGCAGGAGGAGAAAGACCGAAAGCAAAATGAAAATGATTATCTCATTAATATGAAAGCGGAGATGCAGATCAGGAGCCTGCATCAAAAAATGGATTTGCTGGAGCAGGATCAATTGAAGGCGCTCTTTAACAGCCAGGCAAAACAACTGGAATTGCTGGAGCGGCTTTCCAGGAAAATCGATGCCCTGCACATCGAACCACCTAAACCGTAGCTGAGCAGTTTGCTATACATTTGCAGCCTCAAACTCATTTAACATTCATGGGCATCCTCAATAAAATTCTGTACAAGAGTTTATCACAACACAATTATTTAAAAGTTTTAAACAGTTCTTTTCTTGCGCTGTATAACGCAGGACTGCTTAAAAATAACGCAAGCTACCGATACCATTATTTTGCAAAAAACCTGGTAAAGCCGGGCGACACTGTTGCAGATCTTGGCGCAAACCTGGGCTACTATGCTAATCTTTTTCAGCAGTGGGTGGGCCCCGGCGGCAAGCTCTATTGCGTGGAGCCGGTAATACCGTTTAATGAAATTTTACAATGGCGCCTGGGCGATAAGAAAAATGTAACTATTTATCCCTTTGCCCTGGGTACAGAAGAGAAGAATATTACACTCATCATACCTAAAGACCTGGCTTATCTTTCTACCGGCCTGCCGCATGTGTACAATGCTGAGGAGCACGGCAGCTTGCAAGACTATGGCTTCCAATTTGAAGCCCGCATGAAAAAAGGCAGTGAATTGTTTAAAGACCTGGACCGCCTTGATTTTGTGAAATGCGATATTGAGGGTTATGAAGAATTTGTACTACCTGAAATGAAGCCGGTTTTTGAAAAGCACAAACCAATTGTGCAGGTAGAAACATGGGGTACACATAAAGCAGTGGTAGAAGCTTTTTTTAAATTATTGGGCTACGATCAATATTATCTTGACAATGGGAAATTAAAAAATACCGGTGCTGGCCACCCGGAAACCGTGGTAGATTTCATTTTTGTACATCCTGCAAACCAGGCGGCACTACATAAAATTCTCCCCTTTAAGTCTGCCTGACCGGAATTTATTAAAAAGTTGAGAGCTGGCAAAAAGGCTAGCCATGCTCAAGTTGACCTTCCCATTTACTTACCGCAGCGGTAGCCAGGGCGTTGCCCAGCACGTTTGTCATTGTGCGGCCCATATCGCAAAACACATCGATAGCCAGTATAAGACCCACGCCTTCTGGCGGAATGCCGAACATTGCTCCGGTGGCCAGCACCACCACCAGGGATGCTCGTGGCACCCCAGCAATACCTTTACTGGTGATAAGGAAAACCAGCAGCATAATAATCTGCTGTGTGAGATCGCCTGTGATGGAAGTGATATTATAAGCCTGTGCGATAAACATACTGGCAAAGGTCATGTACATCATGCTGCCGTCCAGGTTAAAAGAATACCCAAGGGGTAATACAAAACTTACAATTTTGTTATTGCAGCCAAAGCGCTCCATTTCTTCCACCAGTTTTGGATACACAGCTTCACTGCTTGCCGTACTAAATGCAATAGACATGGGTGAAGCGATACGACGTAAAAGGATGCGCAGGCGCTGCTTAAGAATGAGGTAGCCCACAAAAAGGAGAATGAGCCAAAGCAATAACAAACCGAGATAAAAATCACCAATATAAAAGCCAAAAGTGGCCAGAACTTTCAAACCATTCTTAGCAATTGCCGCAGCCATTGCACCAAATACACCTACGGGCGCCAAGTACATTACATAGGTTACCATCTTTAAGGTAACATGTGCCAGGGAGTCCAATGCTCTCACTAGAGGTTCGCCTATTTTGCCCACGGCGGTGAGTGCAATGCCAAAGAAAATGGAAAACACCACCAACTGCAAAATTTCGTTGGTTGCCATAGCTTCTACCACACTTTTAGGAACCACATGCTCCACAAAATTCTTTAAGGAAAAGCCTTTGGATTTTTCCAGCAGGTCATTTACCGAAGCCATATCTGTGTGAGAAATATCTGCACCCACTCCGGGTTTGAGCAGGTTTACTAATACTAAGCCGAGGGAGAGGGAAACGAGTGATGCACTCACAAACCAGAGCATGGCTTTGCCACCCACACGACCTACGGTTTTCATATCACCCAGCTTAGCAATGCCTACCACCAGCGTGGAAAACACAATTGGGGCAATAATCATTTGTACCAGGCGCAAAAAAACCGTCGTGAGCAGGTTAATATTGCTGGCAAATGTGTTCCGGGAGCCATCCGGGTAATGTTCATGTACGATATAGCCGGCTATAATGCCAAGTACCATCGCAACAACAATCCAGAGGGTGAGCCGACTCTTTTTGGGAGGGGTATTTGCAATTTCCATGAAGCAATTAATTGGTTCGCAATATAATGTTTTATCATTTGGCTGGGCAGTCGTTTTATACTTGCTTTGCACAGCAAGCGGGTTCAGTTACAGGCATCTGCGCCGGGCCTGCTTCCATTTAATTTGCCTTGCCCTTGTTTTTTTGCTGTATTTAGTTACCTTTGCCGCCCGAAAAGAAAATTTTTATTTTTCGGTTAAACATTTCCCACATGGCTCAAAAAGAGTCCCGACCGTTCGGGAACGCCAGCAGGGAGTAACTTATAACAGTTATGTAATGCCAAAGGTTAAAACCAACAGCAGCGCCAAGAAGCGCTTTAAAGTTACCGGTACAGGTAAGATCACACACCAAAAAGCTTTCAAACGTCACATCCTCACTAAAAAGTCAACCAAGCGCAAGCGTGGTATGCGCTTAGATGGTATGGTATCTGATGCTAATCTTCACTTTGTAAAGCGTTTGCTGGGGATGAAATAAAGCCCGGGTGCAACACGATCTAACCAATAACTTTTAAAAAAATATTATATGCCACGTTCAGTAAACGCAGTAGCCAGCAGGGCTCGCCGCAAAAGAATCTTAAAAGCTGCCAAAGGCTATTATGGCAAGCGTAAAAATGTATATACCGTTGCCAAAAACGTAATGGAGAAAGGTTTAACGTATAGCTACGTTGGCCGTAAAATTAAAAAGCGTGATTATCGCCGCCTGTGGATTGCCCGTATTAATGCGGCAGTAAGAGCAGAAGGGATTACTTACAGCGAATTCATTCACAAACTTGCTGTAAAGGAAATTGACCTGAATCGCAAAGTGCTTGCAGACCTGGCTATGAACCAGCCGGAAGCTTTTAAAGCGCTTGTTGAATCCGTAAAATAATCCGAAACAAAAGAATTATAACCGCCCTCGAAAGAGGGCGTTTTTTTGTGCCCGTTAAAAAGATTGATACAATATCTTTGCTGCTCTATTTTTTAACCCTTTACAACAAGGATTTTACAATAATGAACAATACGTACAATAGCCTCGTTCAGCAAACCTTTAATTTTCCGCAGGAAGGATTTAAACTGAAAGACAATTACCTGCAGTATAATGATGTGGATTTAAAAGCGTTGATAGACAAACATGGCACACCGTTGAAGATTACTTACCTGCCCAAAATTGGTATGCAGATCAACAAAGCGAAGCAGATGTTTGCCAATGCTATTAAAAAACATAAATACGAAGGGAAATATAAATATTGCTATTGTACCAAGAGTTCTCATTTCAGTTTCATTGTAGAAGAAACGCTTAAGCATGATATACACCTGGAAACTTCCTATGCTTATGATATTGATATCATCAACCATTTATACAAGCGTAAAAAAATAACGAAAGACATTCATATCGTTTGCAACGGATTTAAACAGCGCAATTACACATCCCGTATTGCAAAGCTTATCAATGATGGATTTAAAAATGTAATTCCTGTTTTGGATAACAAAGAGGAATTAAACATGTACAAGCGGAACATCCGCACGGGTGAGCCATTTAAACTGGGTATTCGTATTGCTGCAGAAGAAGAGCCTACATTTCCTTTTTACACTTCCCGCCTCGGTATGAAAGCTAAAGATGTACTTGGTTTTTATGTGGATGAGATTGAAGGTTATGAAGATAAGTTTCAGTTGAAGATGCTGCATATATTCCTAAACAAGGGTATTAAAGACGATATCTATTACTGGAGTGAATTGCAGAAAAGTGTGACTTTATATTGCCAGCTTAAAAAGATTTGTCCCGAACTGGATTCTATAAATATTGGCGGAGGTTTCCCTATAAAACACTCGCTGGGGTTTGAGTATGACTACCAGTTTATGATCAATGAAATTGTAGGCAATATTAAAAATGCCTGCAAGAAAGCGAAAGTGCAGATGCCGGATATTTATACAGAATTTGGAAGCTTCACCGTGGGTGAAAGTATGGCGCATATTTATAGCGTGATTGGGGAGAAACACCAGAACGATAGAGAAACCTGGTATATGATTGATTCCTCTTTTATTACAACCTTACCAGATACCTGGGGAATAGGAGAGAAGTTCCTTATGCTGCCGATTAATAAATGGAATAATGAATACCAACGGGTAGTACTGGGAGGCATAACTTGTGATGGTCATGATTATTACGATAGTGAAGAGCACATTAATGAAGTGTTCTTACCCAAAACAAAAAATAGCGATGAAGCGGATGAAGGCAACAAGGAACTTTTAGTTGTAGGATTTTTTCACACCGGTGCTTACCAGGATCAGATAAGCGGATATGGCGGTATTAAACATTGTCTCATTCCTTCGCCTAAGCATGTAGTAATAGAAAAAGATAAAAATGGTAAACTGTCTGAGTGGGTATATGCCCGGCAGCAAAGCTCCCAAAGTATGCTCAAGATTTTGGGTTATAAGCAGCCGTAATTATTGCTGAAAATCCGGGTTGCTGAACATGCCTTTGTAATACAGGTAATAACGGCCGTCTTTTTTGCTGCGCCAGTAACGCTTGCCCTCAAGATCATAGTAAAAGCGGCCATCTACTGTTTTCTTAGCGGCCTTATCATTTAATGAAATTGATTTTGGGGCAACAGTTTTTACAGCTTTGTACCTTACCGGCACTTTTACTGCTGCACTATCTTTTGCAGGGGGAACCACAATAGTGTTATCAGCTTCTTTGGTGGGCGTGGTTTTCCTGCTGCAGCTCTCTGCTACTACAATAAATCCAATACAAAAAATCAGGAGACGTGGTAAGTGCATTTCTTATTTTTCTTAGCAAATGCAAGAATGAAACCAAAATTGCAGACGATCATCGGTGCTTATATAAAAAATAAAACTCTATTATTTTTTCCGCCGCTTTTTAGGTTTGTATTTTTTATTCACTGCCGGGTTATTGAAATAGGCATCCAATTCTCCCTCATCCACATTTTCTTCCGGGTAAGGAATATCAATCAGTTGAATTTGCATTTGCTTCAATTCATCTTTTAACTTCTGTGCTTTAGAGAGGATGAGCGGATCTCTTGTGCCATCCAATTGATTTTGCTGCAGTAAATATTCCAGGCGTTTAATGCTGCTCCGGATAAGCCCTGCACTGTTTTGTTCATAAGTACTATTTGGTGCAGCGGCTTCTTTTACCGGCACTAATGCTACACCAACACTAGGTAAAATTTTACCTGCAGTTTTCTGGCTTGGGTTGTCGAGCGACGACATAATGGTTCCCGTAAGTGTTGTAGTGGCAGAGCCAAGATCGAAACTGGTACGAGTGCGTTTTACTTTCTTAATCCGGCGATCTACAATACGAAAGCTGCTCTTAAGCGAAGTGACATATGCTTTCACATCTTTTCTCAGCCGCTCAAATTCAAGAACCTGCTGCGGATAATTTATATTTTCCCTTACGATAACTTCAACTTTAGCTGTATCGGAAACGTGGAATTTTGTAGTTCCGATAAAATAAAGATCAAGCCGTTTTGTTTTCTCTTTCTCTGTGTCTTTAATAAAGTCGAACGGCACAAACCAGGTAAAATCATCTCCGCACTTCGTAACCGGCGTAAGCGATTTAATAGGATAGTTGCTGGTATAAGTCATTACTTCAATTGGAAAACTGCCATGCTCACATTGAATTTTGAAACTTAATGTATCTCCTTCATCTATGAATAAAGACTTGCTCACCGTAGGCTTAATGAGTGATGGGATTATTTCAGTACTGTAAAATAATAAGATAAACGAAGTGTCTACTTTTTCTTCAGGTTTGTCTAAATTTTGTACACTCAGGTTTACCTTGTACTCATGGTCATATTGCAGGCGTCCGGAAAGGAAGTAGTTTTTGTCTGCTTTAAAAGTAAGCACACCATTGTCTTTATTTAAACGAAGACCAACGGGTGAGTTTTTCAAAAACCAATAGTAGTCACTCGGATTTTTGTTGATCTCCAATTGGTACTTTAACGTAGAATCTACATGTAAAGTAAAATAAGGATTTAGGTTTTTAATGCGAAGGAGCGTATCTGGTTTCGTAACCATAGTGGGAATAGTATCCTGGCCATGGGCCATTGAATTCAATGCGAGAAAGATACAAAACGAAACCAGGATGCTTTTAATCATTATAATATTGGTTTTTTCAATGGGCGAAGATAAACCATTCAGGCACAATGCGCCACGTAATAAGGAGGAAAACCGATTGAAGTTTACACGAGGTTAACAAACTAACCCGATGCGTGTATAATCCTGCCGATAAATCAGCATTTTTACCTTGATATAAGACGGTTTAAATTACTTCATTCTGCCCTGCATCATTTTTACCAGCGTCATTTGCAGGCATCTGAATCTTTTTTCATGTACCGAAACTTTATGCATGTCTGTCTAAAAAAAGCCGCCTCAAATTAATGAGACGGCCGTGATCAAATATGGAACCGGTAAATCCTGAAGGCAGCTTACAAAATGTTGATGTCTTTAGCACCTGCTTTTACAATTTCTTTTTTAGGCAACTCCAACTTAAGAATACCGTTTTCATATTTAGCAGCAATATTCTCTGCATCAATTTTGTCATCAATGGTAAAACTGCGCTTGAAAGATTTGTAAGAAAATTCTTTGCGAATCAGCTTAGCATCCTGTGTTGCAGACTCTTCCTTTTTTTCTGTGCTAATGGTGAGTACATTATTGTCTAGTTTTACAGAAAAATCTGCTTTTTCAAATCCAGGTACAGAAAGTTCTACCTCGTAGCCTTCTGCTTTTTCCACAATATTCACGGGTGGAAAATTGAAAACATCTTCCCTGAATGTCTTTGCCATTGTAGATGGAAATTCGTTGAATAAGTCTTTCATCATTCCGTCAATCGATCTGCCGAAGCCGTTGTTGTTTACTTTTACGAGCGTCATAGTAATTATAAGTTTTTGGTTTAAAATTTTTGTTGTTTCGTGCAAAGGATTTCAAATGCTGTACCATTTCAATAATCAACCCTTTTTTACAGAAAGCTGTGCTTATTGCGCCAGTTTGGCTACAATTTGGAAATCCAACTGCCATTATTGCCGTTTTCGCTTTTGGGAAGTATTGAAACCGGAGGCTTGTATTTAAACAATTGCCAGTAATTTTGTACCCACAAAAAACAAAATATTATGTATCCAGCAGAGATAATTATCCCGATGAAGGAAGAACTCACCGACAATGGTTTCGTGGAAATGCGCACGGCCGAAGAAGTGGAAACTGTTTTAAGTACAAAAGGAACTACCCTGGTTATGATCAACAGTGTATGTGGTTGTAGCGCCGGTACAGCCCGCCCCGGTACAGTGATGGCGGTGCACAATGCCACTAAAAAACCAGATCAGCTTACCACCTCATTTGCGGGTTTTGATACAGAGGCTGTACAGGCGGTGCGCAAGCATTTGATGCCTTATCCGCCTTCATCACCTTCCATTGCTTTGTTTAAAGACGGGCAACTCGTCCACATGATAGAACGCCATATGATTGAAGGTAAAAGTGCACAAATGGTTGCAGATAACCTCATGGGTGCTTTTGAAGCGCATTGTAATTAATTTGCTTAAAAAATAAATTTTCAATCCTCCGTCATAACTGCCGGGGGATTTTTTATTGCCATTGCTAAGGAATATATTGCAGCGCTTTTTGCATTAACTCTATAATATGTATCCAAATTTATATTACGTTTTTAAAGACTGGTTCGGGGTTGAGTGGCATGCACTGTCCTTTCTCAATACCTTCGGACTCTTTGTGGCACTGGCTTTTGTTGTTGCAGCCGTAATTCTCTCTTCAGAACTCAAGCGCAAAGAAAAACTTGGCTTACTGCTGCCACGGGAAGAAATGATTACGGTGGGCAAGCCTGCCTCTATGATCGATCTCTTCCTGAATGGGCTTACTGGTTTCATCTTTGGTTACAAACTCATCGGGCTGTTTTTTAGTAAGCCGCCCGAGGTAAATCCTCAGGATTATATTTTTAGTACTGCGGGCAGTGTGCTCGGTGGTATCATCGGGGCTGCCATTCTTATTGGTATTAAGTGGTATGAGAAAGACAAGCAAAAATTAAAAGCACCGGAGCGCCGCACAGTGCGCATCTGGCCTCACGACAGGGTGGGAGACCTCATTATTCTCGGTCTTGTATTCGGGATCCTGGGTGCAAAACTCTTTGATAATTTTGAACACTGGGATGAATTCGTTGCCGATCCTATTGGCCGTATTTTCTCTCAAAGCGGTCTCGCATTTTATGG
>DGQO01000028.1:24401-26742 GCA_002400445.1 Chitinophagaceae bacterium UBA4412 | reverse complement strand
CCAGCCTTTTTACCCAAATGGTTTTTTGCTTACAGTTATCCGCAGAATGTGAATAAAGACGGAATTGTGATGCCCGGCATTACCGACGAGCATAACAGGGTGCTACCTCAACCTGTTTTTCCCACGCCATTGTATGAAATCATTGTATGCAGCCTTCTCTTCCTTTTCTTATGGGGTATTCGAAAAAGAGTACGCACGCCCTACATTATATTCGGGCTTTATCTTTTTCTAAACGGGTTGGAACGCTTCCTGCTGGAAACTATACGGGTAAATAAATTGTACACGCTGTTTGGTGTTCAATTATCCCAGGCGCAAATCATCGCTATTTGCCTCATGCTCGGCGGTCTTCTTATTGTCGCTTTGGCCAAACGAAACTCCGCCAGGCTTACTTAAGTCTCTCCATNNAAACCATGTACTATGCAAAGCAAAGTACTTACTTTCGTTTAGTAGTTATCAAAGTATGTAACTACTATAAACTAACATCCCGGGCGGAATTTAGCCTCCCGTTTGGGGCAAAAAAAAAGTATAGTCATGAAAAAACTTATTTCAATGTTGGCATTTGCCACAGCATCCCTGGTTGCTTTTGCACAAAACGACGGCAAAATTACCGGGGTTATTAAAGACGGAGGTAGCCAAAAAGTGATCGATGCTGCCACGATTTCATTACTCAAAGCGGAAGATTCTGCTCTTGTGAGGACTTCCGTAACAGATAAGGACGGAAATTTTGTGTTTGACCATATCGCAGTCGGTGCTTATCTCGTTCGTTCTACCTCTGTTGGTCATTTGGAAGTGTACAGCCGGGTATTGTTATTAACAACCCCCCAAAGCCGGGTACAAACGGGTGTTATGGAATTATTGCCAGCAGCTAAAAGCATGGCCGCTGTGGTAGTTACCGCAAAAAAATCATTCGTGGAGCGCCGGGCAGACAAAACGCTCATCAATCCTGATGCGCTTATTTCTAACACAGGAGCAAATGCCCTGGAGGTTTTAGAAAAAGCTCCAGGTGTGAGCGTGGATAAAGATGGTAAAATCAGCCTGAAAGGAAAGCAAGGCGTAGTGGTTATGATGGATGGCAAACAAACTTATATGAGTGCCACAGAACTTGCTGCATTCTTAACCAATACTTCTGCAGCAAGTATCGATCAGATTGAAATTATGACAAATCCATCTGCAAAGTATGATGCGGCAGGTAACTCCGGTATCATCAATATCAAAACAAAGAAGAACCGGCAGAAAGGCTTTAATGGCGCAGCTTCCATCAGTTATGGCCAGGGGCGTTATGGAAGCGGAAATAGCAACCTCAACCTGAATTATCGCAATGGAAAGATCAACCTGTTTTCCACTTTAAGTGGTCAGCTTCGTAAGGATTACCAGCACATGGATATACACAGAACTTATTTAGATAATAGTAATGAGCTAATCAGCAGTTTTACGCAAGATGTTTTGCAGAAGAAAAAGCGCAATAACGCATCTGAGAAATTGGGATTAGACTTTTATGCTTCGCCAAAAACCACCCTTGGATTTGTGTGGACCTCAGGGCAATTCCTTGGAATAGACCGCCCGGAAAACCTGAGCTTTTTCAGTGATAAATTGGGAAATAAGGATTCTTTGATCCAGAGTGTAGGCAGGGAAAATGAACGCTTTTATAATGCAGGGGTAAACTTAAATCTCCGCCATAGTTTTGATTCCACAGGGCGGGAAATTACTGCCGATCTTGATTATGTGAATTACAGTTCAAACCGTGATCAGCTATTTGACAATACTTCTTACCTGCCCGACTGGACCTTGCAGAACAGCGATCGTCTCCTGGGCCAGCTCCCTTCAGATATCAATATTTATTCTGCAAAAACAGATTATACGCATCCATTTAAAAAAGATTTGAAACTGGAAGCAGGTCTCAAATTCAGTTATGTAACTACAGATAATGATGCCCGCTACTTTAATGAAATTGCCGGACAAAAGTTTGTAGATTATGAGAAAACAAACCAATTCAAGTACAAGGAAAATATAAATGCTGCTTACGTAAATTTAAATAAAACGGTGGGCAAATGGGGTGTACAAGCAGGGGTGCGCCTGGAAAATACCAACTATGAGGGGCACCAGTTTGGCAATCCATACAAGGGCGATTCTTCTTTTAAAAAATCGTACACTAGTGCATTTCCTACAACGTACTTAAGCTACCAGGCATCAAAGAAAAGCCAGTTTACATTCTCTTATGGACGCCGCATTAGCCGCCCCGGTTATGAAGACCTGAATCCTTTCCTCTTCTTTTTAGACAAGTACACTTATGGCCAGGGCAATCCTTTTTTAAAGCCAATGTTTAGTAATGTGTTTGAAGCAA
>DGQO01000028.1:16331-24314 GCA_002400445.1 Chitinophagaceae bacterium UBA4412 | reverse complement strand
TGCAAGGCGATGTTTTCAAATCAGAGAATACGAATTTTACTTTTAACATCAACAACCAGTTTAAATTTGAAAAGGGTTGGGCTGCAGAAATTTCAGGCTGGTACAGAACGAAAGATAAGCAAGGCCAGATTGCCATTAGTTCAATGGGGCAGGTGAGCGCTGGGGTATCAAAGCAAGTGATCAAAACAAAGGGAAGCATCAAGCTTGCCGTGCGGGATATTTTCTATAGTCAAAAAGTATACGGCCAATTCGATATTAAAAACACGGATGCTGATTTTCATGCAGTGCGGGACAGCCGGGTGGCCACATTGAGTTTCAATTATCGCTTTGGTAAACCGATCAAAGGCTTAAAGGGCCGGAAGAGTGGCGGTGTGGCTGAAGAACAGGGTAGGGTGAAGAATGCTAACTAAGCCTGGTCAACTCCCGGCATCGTAAAAAAGCCAGATAAAATCTAAGTAGGCGCCCTAAAAGCAAGTGCAGATTTTGTTTGGCTTCATTCTATGTTATATTTGTAGAAAAAACGATTATGCCATCTTTTGATCTCGTAAGCAAGGTTGACCTGCAAACGCTGGACAACGCCATTAATGTAGTGCACAAGGAAGTAACCAACCGATTCGATTTTAAAGGCTCCCATGTGGTGATAGACCTGAATAAAAAAGACTTTAAACTGAACCTGGAAGCAGATAGCGAGATGAAGTTGCAGCAAGTGATTGATGTGCTCATAAGCCGTAGCATGAAGCAAGGCCTTGCTGCCGAAGTATATGACCTCAGTAAAGAGCCCTTCCAGAGCGGCAAAATAGTAAAAAAGGAAGTGCCGGTGCGCAACGGGATTAAGCAGGAAGACGCCAAAAAAGTGGTGAAGCTCATTAAAGACAGCGGCATGAAGGTGCAAGTAGCCATTATGGACGATATCGTACGGGTGACCGCTAAGAAAATAGACGACCTCCAGGAAGTGATACAAGCCTCCAAAAGCTGGAACCTTGGTATTGCTTTTCAGTATGTAAATATGAAAAGCTGATTATATTTTAGTCATTTTTCCTTAATTTCGCCGCTTTAATAATTATGCACGGCAAAATCCGTGCGTGCAAAAAACCAATAATGAAACAAGAACTTCATCCAAAAAATTACAGAACGGTTGTTTTTAAAGACATGAGTAATGGTCACACCTTCCTCAGCCGCTCTACTGCCGACAGTAAAGAAACGATCGTATTTGAAGAAGATGGTAAAGAATACCCAGTAATCAAACTGGAGATTTCAAACACTTCTCACCCTTTTTACACAGGTAAAAATGTGTTGGTAGATACTGCAGGTCGTATTGATAAATTTAAAAAGCGTTACGAGAAAAAGGCAAAATAATTGGGCGGTTCATCCGTTCAGCCGTTGTTTTTCATGGCTATACTTTAAAGGTCCCCCCGGTTTCGGCGGGGCTTTTTTGTTAAATCATGCACCCTATCTTTACAATTCAACATGGAAAAAAGAAAAGCTATTCCTTTACTGCGGTCTATTGCAGAGATTGAAAATCTTTACCCAAAAGATGATTTGATCTCTTCCTATGCTGATTTCCTAAAAGTGCGTGATTACCTTTCTTACTATCAGTTTAATCCTAAGCTGTTTTTGAGTCTCCTAAAACTTGCCAACGATGAATGGACATCTGTAAAAAGAAGAAATCGTTTTTCTTTATTGCAGGCCATTAAGCAGTATATGGACGTCGCAAAAGATCAGCCTAAAAAAAAGGACTATTATGACGCCAAAATTGACAGCTTCAATTATGTATTTTCTTTAGAGACCCGGCAATTACTTTTTGGCCTTTACCAAAAAGTGTTTGAGCAAAGCAAGTACATCAGCCAGCGGCAGTTAGAGAAAGCGCAGTTTATTTGCAACAATACCTTATTACATATTTCCCTTACTGAAACAGAGGAAGCCTGGCTGTGCAGTAATGCCGGCGCTCATCCGCTTATTTTAAACCGGGTTTTGCGTTACCCGCAGCCTTCACCAGGCATCAGCCAATGGGCAGAAGACAATTTTACAAATGATCTGTTCAGGAGCCGTCGTGCAGAATTGATTAGTTGGATTATTGATGTGGAACCTGATTTTGAAATAGACAAACAAACCCTCAGAGACGACTTTGAATATTTGAATAAAGCCGACATGGCAGCCATTGAGAGATACGACGATGAAATGATGGCCAATGAAATCATTGAGAGAGATTTATTTGACTTCCTGCCCAAAGTAAAAAACGTATCGCAGGAATGGTGGGAAACCAGGCAGGAAGGAGATGCAGATTTAACAGTGCCTGAATTAAAACTTTCCAGGCGGTTTTATCCTGTGCCGGAAATAGACACTGCAAAAGCCTATCCCGTAGCCATTCCAAATTTTGAATTATTGCGAAAGATATTTAAGAGTAGTATAGAAACCAATTGGAAACTTACAATGGTTTGGGCAATTGCTTATTCCCGGATTGACAATGAAAGCAAAACAGCTTTACTTAAAAAATATTTTTGCAAAGACACGTATCACTCCCTCGTAAAAGTGGGGAAGAAGAATAAAAATGCGGGCCTGCTTAAATGGCTGATTGCCGTTGCAAAATAGAGTGCAGATAGAAGTTTGTTCCTGCCGGTGAAAGAGATTACTAAAGGTTCAATCCGGCACCGGTCAGCCTTATCAAGGCTGTATCAACCCTGCATTTCTTCCCTCACCACAAACCGATACTCACAACCGCCCATTTGAAAACGATATACGCCGGCGGCAATGCCTACCATACTTAATTTAAATTCGTTAATGCGATCGTTAATGCAGCCCTTGCGTATTACACGGTTAGTTTCGTCAAGGATTACATAATGCGTTTGTGGGAAATGGTTGTCGGCACATTTTACGGTAAGGGTATCATTTAGCGATACCTGCGGCGGTGTCACCGTTACCTGGTTCTGTTGCATGATATTGGATTTTTTAGCAGTTCATGGTTTTAACGTTGGGCCGGCGCTGTCACCGGCCCAACATCTGGTTTTTCATCGGAGATTTACGCAGTGTCAACACCGGGATATACAGTGCTGTACTGGTAAAAAATTACATTACAAAAATCTGTTTAAGAGAATTTTCTGAGTATCAATAGCATCAATAGGCAATTTTTTAATTCAATTACGTAAGGCTGTAAAAAGGCAAACAGGGTAATAGCATCGATTATATTTATTCCAGTCTGGTTCCGCTACTTGGTGGCCTGCTGCATGCCGGCATGTACCAATGAGCGTGAGGGGCTAGGCAATAAATTATAATCGTTCAACTCAGGTGTAAGGGGAGAAAAAAGATTGTGGTTTCAAAGTTTTTTCTGACACGAGTATTTGCAATAAATATGCCATGGCGTTAAAATGTGAATAACGTCCCGGGCAGGAAACAGGCAGGTAAATAAGGCTGCGGCTAAGCGAGTGGCTTTTTAGGAGGCAGGGCAAAAGCTTTTGCTTCATGTTCAAAATGTCCCTTATGTGCGCCATCGCAGAAGGGTTTGTTTTGAGAAAGGCCGCATCGGCATATAGAGATCATTTCTCTTCCCCCCAGGTCATATTCATTGCCTTCTTTATCGGTGATAATAAAATCTCCTTCCACTTTTAATGAGCCGTTACTGTTCACCGTTATTTTACATGTAGCCATGATGTTTCTTATTGTTTAAAGGTTAGTGCGAAAGCAGGTATTTTATAATCGCTGTTCTGATATCGCTGCGTGGATCGGGTGCTGCTGCCTTAGGAAATACTTTTAAAATATCCCGGTTATTCTTCGTCAGAAAGCCCATATTTGCCTCGCCGCCGGTGAGTAAAAAANNAGGAGGCTGCCCCGCATATTCACTTCTGTAATGCCGCCGCCAAAAGGCAGTGTACGCAGTATATCATATTCTTTAATGGGCGGTTGCAACACATCATCCACCCGTACAGAGCCTGAATTGATAATGGCTAAATCCGCTTCGGGTGCCGCTGCTTCCATGGCTTTAACCATTAGCCTTGTAAAGTTAGAACTGCCACTGCGCACCACGCTTTCTCTTGCTTCGAGCGGTTCTCCGCTGCGGAGTAAAATACGGTTCGCATCAAAACCAAGGGAACTTAAATTCTTCTCGGCAATGGCTGTCCACTTATCTACCACGGCTTTCGTTTTAGCTTGCTCTTTCATGGCATCCGTAATCATAATGAGTTTATCTGACACGGATACTTTATCTGTATTCTTATTAATGTTTACTTCAATAAGGTATGCACTTCTTGCATTGGCATGCGCTTTAGAAATCGTTACATTGCCCACTTTACGATGACGGTTATCATGCTCATGACCACCAATAATGGCGGCAAGTTTTGGCAAGGCCTCGGCCAGTTTAATATCATCTGGTTCTGCCTGGTGGGTAAGGGCAATCACGGCATCACATGAATCACTGATTTTGCGATAGGCAGCAATGGCAGATTTTAATGGATCTGTATAAACCACGTAAGGCGCTGCATTGAATGGAATATTGATTCCAATAAAACCTATCCGCACAGATGTGCCATCTGCATCCCGGAAAGTTCTGATCATCGTCTCTGGAAAAGGGATGCTGCTATAAGCCGTTTTTTTTACAAAAGGTTCTTTTCCTTTTGCCGTTTTATGAAAGCTATTGGTAGAGATCCAATCAAATTCAGATTCATTAATGCGCTGCTGCAATTCTCCTTCGGTGATATCAAATTCATGATTACCAAACACAGCGATATTTGTACCTGCTGCATTCATGGCTTCTACCATTTGCCTGCCTCGCACCCGTTCTCCATTATACTGCAGCGTATTGAACACAGAGGGACTCAGGAAGTCGCCGGCCATGATNNAGGAATTGAATAGTTATTTTACCATCGTCTCTTGTGCCCGTTACTTTTGCAGCGGGCGTGCAGGATGCTAAAAAAAAACTTCCTGCTACAATGAGTTTTACCCAAAAATGTGGTCGGTACTTTCCTAAAAATCTGTTCATAAAAATCCTTTTGCTATTTATGATGTAGAGGCAACTGCTGCACGGAAGATTTTCCGATAATGAGATGCGGCGGCAGTACCCTGTTTTCAAACTCCGTTACCGGGTGTTTGCTTTCTATCAATTGTAATAATAATTCGGTGGCAGCCTGGCCCATTTCCATGGCGGGCTGGCACACTACGGTAAGGGGCGGACAAAGCAGTTCTACCAGGTCTGAATTAGAAAAACCCACGAGGGCCATGTCTTCTGGCACCCTTACTTCGTTTGCATTCAATGTTTTTAAACAACCTGTTGTGAGTTTATCACTCATGGTGATGATGGCATCCGGCCTTTGTTTAAGACTCAGTAGCTTTCCCACTGCTTCCTGTATTTCTGATGCTACAAGTCCGCCATAAAAACAATGCTTTATCAGGGAAGAATTTTCTTTGATACCATATTTATCCAATGCCTGCCGGTATCCATCCAATCTTTCGGTGGTAATGGAAAGAAATTCAGAATTTGCAATAGCCGCAATTCGTTTATATCCCTGGCTAAGCAAATATTCTGTGGCTTCATAGGCGCCTTTAAAATTATTTGCCACCACTTTGTGGGTGTTTATTTCATTTGTTACCCGGTCAAACATTACAATGGGCAGGTTTTTTTGGTGTAACGCCTGCAGGTGGCTCATGTCATTAGTTTCTGTAGAAAGCGAAATGAGTAATCCATCAATGGAACGGCTGGACAGATAATGGAGGTCCATCATCTCCCGTTCGTAAGATTCATTGCTTTGGGAAATGATTACGTTATAGCCTCTGTCATAAGCAATGGATTCAATACCATTAATCACCTGCGAAAAAAAGCTGTTGGCAATTTCGCAGACCACCACCCCAATACTGCGGCTGCGCTTTTCTTTAAGGCTCAGGGCGATGGGGTTGGGCCTATAATTGAGTTTCTCGGCGCAATCCAGCACAAGCTGCTTGGTATCAGCGCTTATTTCATAGCTGTCTCTTAACGCACGGGATACCGTTGAAGTAGAAATACCCAGTTCTTTTGCAATATCCTTTATGGTTACAGCCTCAAATTTCATGTTGTTTAAAAGGTTTCTTTCCGTTCAGGAAATTTTTCGCTTAAAGTTATGTAAATGAATCTGCTTATCCTTTTTTCAGCGGGGCATCCTCGTGTAATTTTTGGGATCGTTATCGGGAACGATTGCGTAAATAAACATCTTTAGCACTGCTATATTGCCAGCTTTAATGAGTAGCATTGAGTACGATTTGTTTTAAAAGACTTGCCAAAACTTTCCTATGCCAATTCGAATCAATTTATTTTCTTTCATTTTATCAAACTAGTATTATGAGTAAACGAATGCTATTGTTTGCCTGTTGCATTATCATTTCCCTGCTTTCCTTTGCACAAACCAAAGTTGTAAAGGGTAAAGTAACTGATGAATCCGGAGCGCCTGTTGCAGGTGTTTCTGTAATGCAGCGCAACTCCAAAACAGGTACGCAAACAGACCAAAACGGAAATTTTACCCTCAGTGTTTCCGGCACCAATGAACTTATGTTTAGTTCTGTTGGCTTCAAAAAGCAAAATGTTCCGCTTGGCGGCGCAGATAATTTTTCCGTGGTACTTACCCGGGAAGTTACCAGTGGAGATGAGGTTGTTGTTATCGGGTATCAAACAGTGAAGCGGAAAGATCTGTTGGCATCTGTATCATCGGTAAGTGCAAAAGAATTAAAAGATATTCCTATCAATTCGGCTGCTGAGGCATTAAATGGTCGATTGGCAGGTGTTACTGCTTCCACATCAGAAGGTTCGCCAGATGCGCAAATTACTGTAAGAGTTAGAGGTGGTATGTCCATCTCTCAGGATAATTCTCCTCTTTACATCATCGATGGAGTGCAGGTAGAGAGTGGTCTAAGCGCAGTGTCTCCGCAAGATATCCAATCGATAGATGTTTTAAAAGATGCCGCAGCTACGGCTATATATGGCGCAAGAGGTGCCAATGGTGTTATTGTAATTACTACTAAAGGTGGTAGAAAAGGGAAATTGGTTGTAGGCTATAATGGCTTTTTTGGTGTAAAATATTTGCCCAAAACTTTAGGCGTATTATCTCCCTATGAATTCATCGTTTACCAGTACGAAAGATCAAGAGGAGCAGTCGCAGATAGTACGCTGTTTGCTAACAATTATGGAAGTACCTGGGATACGCTGAGCAACTACCGCAATGTACAAGCTGTAAACTGGCAAGATGAGGTTTTCGGGAACACCGGATTCCTTACTTCCCAAAATGTAACAGCCTCTGGCGGTACAGATAAGTTGACCTATAATTTTGGCTATACTTACAATGAAGATAAAGCTGTAGTATTAAACTCAAAGTTTCAGAGACACCTCTTAAACTTTAAAGGAGATTACAAAATAACCAAAGCCATTAAGTTTGGTTTGAGTACACGCTATACAGTCCAGGAAGTGTATGGTGCGGGCGTGTCTTCGGACCAGGGTTCTTCTTATAACAGGTTGCGAAACGCCGTTAAATACAGGCCTTTCCTGTCTGCCGGGCAAGGGATAGATGACCAGGACCTGTTTGCAGATCCTAATGTGGGCAACGGTTTAAATCTTGTAAATCCAATCGCACTCTCCAATGCTGAGTACAGGAGAAGGTCTACCGATGCTATCAATGTAACAGCGAGTTTAACCGTAAATATTACCAAGAAATTGGTGTTCAAGACTACTTTTGGCTACGATAACAATAAAATAATTGATAGAGAGTATAGTGATTCTATCACTCCTTATTCTATTATTTCTGGTGGCAGAATGCCTATTGCAGATCTGGACACGCTGGAGAGAAAAACACTTACAAATTCGAATGTGTTAACCTACACGATTCAGGATTTCAAAAACAAACATGACTTTGACTTTCTTGTTGGGCAGGAGACATATGATCTTAGAACAGTAAGCCACAATAGCCTTTTTAAAAATTTCCCAACATTTACATCTTACCAGGAAGCCTTTAAAAACACCAGCCTTGGCACTATGTT
>DGQO01000028.1:11354-16318 GCA_002400445.1 Chitinophagaceae bacterium UBA4412 | reverse complement strand
TATTTTCCTGCAGCTTCTTTTGCCTGGAGAGTTTCCAAAGAAAAATTCATGGAAAACGCTGATTTCATCAGCGACCTGAAATTCAGGCTTGGTTATGGCCAGGTAGGTAACAACCGTATCAATGATTATTTGTTCCTTACAACCTTTAGCAATGATGGAAGATATTACTACGGCCTTAATGGTCAATCAGTAAATGGATATTATCCTACAAGTCTTACTAATCCTAACCTGCAATGGGAATCTACCATCAGCCGTAACCTCGGTATGGATGTGAGCTTATTCAAAGATAGACTGGGCTTGAGCCTGGATGTGTACAACAACAGCTCAGACAATTTGCTGCTCAATGTACCTATTGCTTCCACTTACGGTTACACCACTCAGTTACAAAACGTGGGTGAAACTTCTAATAAAGGCATAGAACTTCAGTTGAATGCAGCACTCGTACAAAAAAGTGATTTTAGGTGGAACGTAAACTTCAATATATCATCTAATAAAAACAAAGTAGTTAAGCTGGGCGTGAATCAAGACTTTTTCTATCCCAATCCAAGTTGGGGTGTAAATGGGCAGCCTACAGATTATATCGTTAGAATTGGCGATCCAGTGGGATCAATGTATGGTCTTGTAACCGATGGTTTTTATACCACCGATGATTTTGACTTTGCCCCTGCAAGTGGTGGTTATGGAGTGTACACCATTAAAACCGGCGTACCAAAATACGGTTCTGGTCTTGGCACTATTCAGCCAGGAGCTGTTAAATACAAAGATTTAGATGGAGACGGTGTTGTGGATTTTGATAAGGATCGTAANNTATAAAGCATGGGATGCCAGCATTTTTGTAAACTTCTCTTATGGCAATGATATTTACAATGCCAATAAAATTGAATTTAGCAATGGCTTTACACCCAACTCTAATTTGTTAGACATTATGCAAGGCAGGTGGAAGGTTGTAACAGAAACAGGTCAGACTGCGCAATTTGTAAACAGTGCAAACCAGGTGGTAGGACTTGAGCCTGCTGTGTTAAAAGCTTTAAACGCAAATGCAACCATCTGGCAGCCTGCCCGGGGAACCGGTGCCGCAGCCTTTACGCCGCATTCATGGGCAATTGAAGACGGATCTTTCTTAAGGTTAAACAATATTACCCTTGGGTATAGTTTGCCTAAAGCCACTATTTCTAAGTTGAGAATGAGCAGGCTGCGGGTATATGTTACCGCAAGTAATCTTGCTATCCTCACAAATTATTCTGGATACGATCCGGAAGTGAGCGTAAGAAATAGTCCCTTAACGCCAGGCCTCGATTACTCCGCCTATCCAAAAAGCCGTAGTTTCCTTTTCGGGATTAATGCTTCATTTTAATCAATTGCTCTTAAAATAAAATAAGATGAATAAAAAATATTTCTTTACCACAGTCACAGCAATCAGTTTGCTATTGGCCCTGGAAAGTTGCAAAAAGTACCTCGATCAGCAGCCCATAACAGAGGTAACAACGCCTGCGGTTTTTAAAGATGTAAACGGCGCTTACCAGGCTCTGGTAGGAGCTTATACCCGGATTGGAGGGCAGGAAGGTTATGGCCAGCGGCTAAGTCTGTATTACACCGTGGATACTGATGAAATGCAGGGCCCTACCGGAACTGATGATGAAAGAAGAAACATCGCAAGATACCAGCCTACACCTGCTAATACAGGTTTGCAAAATCCTTTTGCACAAATATTCCAGGGAATTGAATTTGCTAATAATTGCATAGACAATATTCCAAAGATGGAATTGTATAGTTCAGGTTCTGAGCAAGACAAAAAGAAGTTGCAAAGAATGTATGGTGAAGCACTCACGCTGAGAGCACAGTTTTATTTTGAAGGCATTAAAAACTGGGGAGATCTGCCGGCGCATTTTACTTCTGCAGCAAACCTTGCTTTGGCTACACCTTTCCCATCCAGGGTGAATAGGGATTCTTTGTATGACAAAATATTGGCTGACCTTGCCACTGCCGAACCGCTTGTGCCATGGCGCAACGAAGTAGCTGCAATGGGCGATATTTTAGATGAGAGAATTACTAAAGGAACGGTAAAAGGTATTCGTGCCAGGATTGCTTTGTTCAGGGGAGGATATTCTTTGCGGCAGCAAACGGCCACAATGGAAAGGCGTACCGATTATCTGAGCTTCTATCAAATGGCAAAAAAGGAATGCGAAGAAATTATTGCATCTGCGCAGCATAGTTTAAATCCTGATTATAAAGCCCTATGGAAAGACCAGGTAGGGCAAAGAGTTTCTTCCGATCCGCAAGGGGAGCTTATGTTCCAGGTGAGTTCTATTGGCGGAGGTGGTGCAGCAGACAGCAGGCTTGGATTCTACGATGGTCCAAAGGTGAATAATCTGGGCAATGCTGCCATCAATGTATTGCCAAGCTATTTCTATCTTTTTGATTCCACAGATCTTAGAAGAGATGTAACTATTGCACCCTATAATGTTGCGGCAAATGGAAGTACAAAAATTGGTTTGGTGGCTACGCTGATCAATACGGGAAAATTCAGGAGAGACTGGAGCCCTATAAGCCCCACGTTTTCTGGCCAGTTCCTGGGAGCAAAATTTCAGTTGCTTCGCTATTCCGATATTTTACTGATGTATGCAGAAGCAGAAAATGAAATTAATGGACCCACAACCATCGCTTACAATGCTGTAAATACGGTAAGAAGAAGGGGATATGGTAAATCGCTTACGACGCCAGACGCTAGCGTTGACCTGACTGCAGGTTTAACGAAGCCTGACTTTTTTAAAGCCCTTGTCAGAGAAAGATCCCTGGAATTGGGAGGAGAAGGCCTCAGAAAATATGATTTGCTTAGATGGAATTTACTGGCACCTGCATTGGCAGAAACGAAAGTGAATTTAGATAGAATTGGAAGAACAGTGCCCCTGCCGCTATTGCCATTGAACTACCAGGCTTCTTACCCTGGCTACGTAATAGCAAACACATTACCAGTGGCCATGTATTACAAAAACAACAGTGCTGCTGATGANNTTAAGCAGGTTTGCTACTGGCTTTACCCCCGGCAGATCAGAGTTATTCCCGATACCCAACTCGGCAAAAATTGCAAATTTTAATTTGAGTCAGAACCCGGGTTATTAATTAATTGATACTTTTTTTGGAATAAAAATAAGGCTGCTGCATAAGGCGGCCTTATTTGTAAAATTTAATCCTCATGAAAAGAATTGTAATTCTAATATTCCTGCTGTACGGCTTGCAGGGTTGTGTAGCCCAACATAAAGCTGCAACTACCTCCGTAGAAGAAGCCTTTGCGTTTCCCGGTGCTGAAGGTTTTGGAAAATACACTTCCGGCGGCCGCGGTGGAATTGTACTTACGGTAACCAATCTGGATGATAGTGGAGAAGGTAGCTTTAGAAAAGCTGCAGAATCTTCTAAAACCCGCATTATTGTTTTTGCGGTGTCTGGCACCATTCACCTGCAATCCAAACTCACCATAAAAGGAAACGTAACCATTGCAGGGCAAACCGCCCCGGGTGATGGCATCTGTCTTGCCGATTATTCCGTGGGCCTAGGTGGAGATAATATCATTGTACGTTATTTGCGTTTTCGCATGGGCGATAAAAATCAGCGGGGTGGCATGGTGGATGGAAATGGGGGAGATGATGCATTTGGTGGCAACAAACGCAAGAATATTATCATTGATCATTGCAGCATGAGCTGGAGTACAGACGAAGTTTTTTCTCTGTATGGTGGAGATAGTACAACCCTGCAGTGGAACCTCATGAGCGAGCCGCTCAATTATTCTTATCATTTCGAGACCGGTGATAAAGATTATGAAAGGCATGGCTATGGAGGCATCTGGGGTGGAGCACACCTTACTGCGCATCATAATTTATTTGCCCATTGTAACAGTCGTAATCCCCGCTTTAATGGCGCACGCCTCGGTGCAAGTGTAGACTTTGTAGATTTTAGAAACAACCTGATCTATGACTGGGGCCATAATAGTGTGTATGGCGGCGAAGGCGGGCAATACAATATGGTGAATAATTATTTCAAGTATGGTCCTAACACATCCGCCTCCGTAAAAGCCCGCATTGTAAATCCTACAAGAACAGATCAGCTTTACTACGGTAAGTTTTATGTAAATGGAAATGAGGTGGATGGTGCACCGGAGGTGAGCAAAAATAACTGGCTGGGTATTCACTTGCCAAAAGAAGCAAACTTGCAGGATAAAAAAGATGCTGTGGTGGATAAAGCTTTTTCCGTAGTGGCAGTAAGTATGCAGTCGGCTGCGGAAGCCTATACTTCCATCCTGGCCGGGGTGGGCGCAAGTTT
Source organism: Chitinophagaceae bacterium UBA4412 (assembly GCA_002400445.1). Classification (GTDB taxonomy): domain Bacteria; phylum Bacteroidota; class Bacteroidia; order Chitinophagales; family Chitinophagaceae; genus Ferruginibacter. The sequence goes on along the minus strand of DGQO01000028.1, from coordinate 12,004 downwards.
CAGGCGGGATACACTAGATGACAGGATCATTCGTGAGGTGCAAAACAGAACGGGGAAAATGATTGATGTGCAAGGTGGCTTTCCGCATGGCACTGCTTATGAAGCCACCATCAACGCATGGCCTGCATTAGCTTCGCTGCCTGTAGCATTGGATACTGATAAAGATGGTATGCCAGACGAATGGGAAAAGCAACATAAACTTAACCCAAACAATAAAGACGATGCTGCGCAAAATGATCTGCACAAACATTACAGTAATATCGAAGTGTATATAAACAGTCTTTTACAATGAAACCCTTCCTCATCTTTATTGGAGTAATTTTAGCTATTGCCTGTTCCATGCCTGCAAATAAAAAAATAAAAATATTCCTGGCTGGTGATTCCACCATCGCCATCAAAGAAACAAAAGCCTATCCTGAAACAGGATGGGGAATGCCCTTTGTGCATTTTTGGGATTCAACAGTGCGCATAGAAAATCGGGCGAAAAACGGCCGCAGCACAAAGACATTTATCAGCGAAGGTTTGTGGCAAAAATTGTATGATGACCTGGAGAAAGGAGATTATGTCTTTATCCAGTTTGGCCATAATGATGAATCCAAAGAAAAAGGTGAGCGATATGCCAGTCCGGATACTTTTAAGATGAATCTTAC
>DGQO01000028.1:11007-11222 GCA_002400445.1 Chitinophagaceae bacterium UBA4412 | reverse complement strand
GAAGGTAAAACGGATAATACCCATTTCAACGAACTCGGCGCAAGGCTCATTGCTCAGTTGGTGCTGCAGGATATCCGTTCAACAATTCCTGACTTGCAGGAACGAATGGTGCGCTGGCCTGCAAAAAAATAGTTCGTATGCAAATACAAAAAGCTGCAAAGCATTTTATTTTTTGCCTGCTCATCTTCCTGCCGCACTTGTTGCAGGCACAGTCT
>DGQO01000028.1:10299-10982 GCA_002400445.1 Chitinophagaceae bacterium UBA4412 | reverse complement strand
AAGCGAAAATTATATCTTGATGTTTTTGAAACCGCTGCAAAACCTACAACACAACGCACAGGCATCATCATTATCTATGGGGGTGGATGGAGATCTGGCAACAGAACCCAGCATTATTCGTTGGCCAGAAAATTGGCTGCATTAGGTTATACCTGCTTCACGCCCGAATATCGATTGAGCACGGAAGCCCTCTATCCTGCAGCCGTTTGTGATCTAAAGACGTCGGTGCAATATGTGCGCAGTAAGGCTCGTAAATTTCATTTGGATACCAATCGTATCGTTGTACTTGGTTTTTCTGCCGGCGGCGAACTCGCTGCTTTTTTAGGTGCTACCAATGGTATTGCCCGCTTTTATTCCCAATATAAAAAAGGCAAACATAGCTCAAATGTAAATGCCGTAATTGATGTAGATGGCACCCTCTCTTTTGTACATGAAGAAAGTGGGGAAGGCGATGATAGCAAGCGTATTTCTGCCGCAACGTATTGGTTTGGTTTTTCAAAAAAAGAACATCCCGCACTTTGGGCAGATGCATCACCACTTACCCATGTACATGCACAAACAGCTCCTTTCCTTTTTTTAAACAGTGCTGTAGATCGTATGCATGCCGGTCGTACAGATTTTATCGATGCGTTAAACAGGTACAATATCTATAGTGAAGTGCAGCATTTTGAAAACTCACCACA
>DGQO01000028.1:816-10107 GCA_002400445.1 Chitinophagaceae bacterium UBA4412 | reverse complement strand
ATTGGCGAAAGTGCAGATAGTACCATTATTAGTTTTGATGATTATTCCGGCAAAGGGGCGCTGAATACTTTTACTTCTTACACCGCAAAAATCAGTGGCAACAGGTTTCGGGCAGAAAACATTTGTTTTGAAAATACTGCGGGGCAGGTGGGGCAGGCCCTTGCTTTATATGTAGATGCGGATAAGGCTGTCTTTAAAAACTGCCGCTTTCTCGGCCACCAGGATACCATTTTTGCTGCTGGCGAAAACAGCCGGCAACTCTTCCAGGATTGTTATATTGAAGGCACAACTGATTTCATTTTTGGTCCTGCCACAGTCATCTTCCAGCGTTGTACAATCAGGGCAAAGGCCAACTCTTATATTACTGCGGCCAGTACATCCAAAGGAAAATCTTTTGGACTCGTATTTATGGATTGTAAAGTGATTGCTGATGAAGGTCTTGATAAAATTTATCTTGGCCGTCCCTGGAGGTCATGGGCAAAAACGGTTTTTATCCGCACATCATTACCTGCTTCCATTGCGCCTGCCGGATGGCATAACTGGGATAACCCCGCAAATGAACGCACTGCCTTTTATGCTGAATACCAAAACTCCGGCCCTGGCTCGAACACAAAAAATCGGGTGCAATGGAGTTATGCATTGAGCAGCACACAAGTCAAGTTATATACTACTCCATCTATATTTGCACAGCCAAACAACGGAGCAATGGAAAAGCCAGCATGGTACAATAAATCTTCGCTGCAATTTGATGCGGGGAAATTCAACGGTATTCCACCGCAGGAAATTCCTTTATATGAAGGAGCTATTCCAAACGCCAGGAACACGCCCGATATTGAAACCAGTACAATAGGTGCCGATGGGGTGCTGCGCATTGCAAAAGTGAGCCGCCCCAGCATTACGATGTATAAACCCGTAAAGCCAAACGGGAAAGCAGTTGTGATTTGCCCCGGCGGCGGTTACGCCATACTTGCCTTTGATAAGGAAGGCACACGGGTAGCTGAAGCTCTTTGCCGGCAGGGCATTACCGCCATTGTACTCAAATATCGGTTGCCGGATGATCAATTGGAAATGGATAAATCTATTGCACCGCTGCAGGATGCACAGCAAGCCCTTCGTTATGTGCGCACCCATGCAAAAAGCTTAGGCGTTCAGCCCCGAAAAATTGGTATCATGGGCTTTTCTGCCGGTGGTCACCTGGCCTCTACCGCAGCTACCCATTTTAATTTTAAAGCAGATTCGCTCTGCACAGATACTACTTCAGTACGACCTGATTTTACCATACTCATTTACCCGGTTATCAGCTTTGACAGCAGCATTACACATAAAGGCTCCCGCACAAACCTGGTAGGTAAAAATCCAACCGATAAGGTAGTAAAATTCTTTTCCAATGAGTTGCAGGTTACGCATGATACAGGGCCCACTTTTCTTGTGCATGCAAGTGATGACCCTGCCGTACCTGTTCAAAATACGCTGCGATATTATGAGGCATGCATTCATAATAAAGTTCCTGCATCCCTGTTTATTTTTCCAAAAGGAGGCCATGGTTTTGGGCTCAAAAATCAAACAAGCTCCGACGACTGGATGGACCGCCTGCAACATTGGCTTGAAGATTTAAAATGATTTACTTGCCCTATTGCAGCAGCTACTTATCTCGCATTTGTGTAACTGCTCACAAAATTTCGGAACTGCAACACCTGCACCGGAACTTTTTATCAGTTCTCATTACCTTTAAGCCTGATTATTAAATTGCCGGAACCATTCATATGCAAAGAATCTTCATCATTTTTTTTCTCTTCGGCTGCCTCGCTGCAGATGCGCAGAAAATATACAGCGTGGCCAAGGACGGTAAAGCCGACTTCCAAACGGTGCAAGCCGCCGTTAACGCCGTTCCTGTTGGAAATAAAACCCCGGTGATCATCAATATTGCCCCGGGTATTTACAAAGAGCGGGTGTTCATTGATTCAGGAAAAAACTTTATTAGTCTGCAAGGAAAAAAAGGAGCAAGTACGGTCATTAGTTTTGGGCTGCACAATGGTAGTGTCTTGCATAATGGTGATACACTGAATACCATGAACTGTGCTACGGTAATGATATTTGCTGATGATTTTAAGGCGAGCAATATTGCTTTTCAAAATACTGCGGGTATATATGCCGGGCAGGCGGTGGCTTTACGGGCTGAGGGTACCAGGATGGATTTTTTCAATTGTGGTTTCTCAGGGTTCCAGGATGTGCTTTTTTTAAGCGGAGCACGCAGCAAGCAATATTTTGAAAATTGTTTTATAGAAGGCAGTACTGATTTTATTTTTGGTGCAGCCACCGCCGTTTTTGAAAACTGCCGCATCCATAGCAAAAAGAATTCTCACATTACGGCTGCCTCTACACCTGCGGATATTCCTTATGGTTTTGTCTTTCAAAATTGTGCTCTTACTTCCGATGCTGGCCTGGATAATGTTTCCCTGGGCCGGCCCTGGCGACCCTATGCCAGCGTAACTTATATCAATTGTACTATGGGCAAGCACATCAGGCCTGCAGGCTGGGATAATTGGAAAAATGAAGCCAACGAAAAAACGGCAAGATTTGCAGAATACAATAGCAGTGGTCCAGGTGCAAAACCCGCAGACAGGGTGAGCTGGAGCAGGCAACTCAGTACAACCGAAGTCAAAAGTTTAACCTTGAAAAAAATATTCGGATCATGGAATCCGAGACCCTGATATGAAAAAAATTAATACTGCACTTTGTTGTTTTGGCATGAGTGGTAAAGTTTTTCATGCGCCCTTTCTTACTACCAATCCTGGCTTTAAATTTTACGGAGTATGGGAGAGAAGCCATAAGGTAGTTGCGGAACAGTACCCGGCAGTGAAAAGTTTTAAAACGCTGGATGAAATGCTGGAAGACACCGCCATTGAGTTAGTAGTAGTGAACACANNCATTTTGAATATACCATGGCGGCTTTGGAAGCGGGTAAGCATGTCATTTGCGAAAAGCCCTTTACCGTAACCACCTGGCAGGCACAGGAACTTGCCGACCTCGCAAGCCAGAAAGGCTTAATGCTGAGCGTTTTTCACAACCGGAGATACGATAGTGATTTTAGAACGGTGCAGTATGTATTACAACAAGGTTGGCTGGGAAAAATTGTTTCGGCAGAATTACATTTTGATCGGTATAAAAAAGAACTCAGTGGCAAGCTGCACAAAGAGACGCCATTGCCTGGTGCCGGTATTTGGTACGACCTTGGTTCGCATCTTACAGACCAGGCTATACAACTTTTTGGTATGCCACAGGGATTGTATGCCGACATTGCAAAAATGCGCTCCGTGTCTCAGGTAGATGATTATTTTGATGTGATCCTATATTACAATGATCACCGGGTTAATCTCAAAGGAGGTTACCAGGTAAGGGAGCCGCTACCGGGTTATATTTTGCACGGTAGTGAGGGTTCTTTTTTAAAACCAAAAACAGATGTACAGGAAGCGCAATTAATTGCTGGCATTTTGCCGGGAACTGCAGGGTTTGGCATTGAGGCAAAAGAAAATGAAGGCCTATTACATGCAGAAATCGATGGTAAAGTAGTGCGCAAAAAAGTAGAAACCTTACCTGGCAACTACGATGATTATTTCAAAAATATTTATGATGCCATTGTGCATAAGACCATGCCAGCCGTTACAGCTATGGATGCCTGGAAAGTGATACAGGTTTTAGAAGCAGCAAGGCAAAGCAGCGAGGAAAAACGATTTATAAGTTTGTAATCACTAAGCTTGCTACTGCATGTAATTATAAAGGTTAAACCCAACATCATCTTCTTTCAAATAAAATTTTATGAAACCCATTCTTTTCCTCGCCATCATGTTTGCTTTTTGCAGCACATCTTTTTCACAATCAAAAGCCGAATTACAGGTAGCCAAAGCTGCTGAGCAGTTTCGCTTAGCGCTTGTGAGCGGCAAACAAGCCGACCTTGAGAAATGCATCAGTAATAAACTCAGCTATGGCCATTCCGGTGGCCTGGTAGAAGATAAAGCCGCCTTCCTGGAGAAACTCACAAGTGGCCGTTCTGATTTTGTCACGATCGATATCACCGAACAAACGATTTTTATTCAACATAAAACGGCTATCGTGCGCCATATCTTAAACGCAACTACAAATGATGCTGGTAAGCCTGGCACAGTTTCTCTTAAAATAATGTTGGTATTTGTAAAGCAGTATGGCAGATGGGTTCTCCTGGCAAGGCAGGCGGTAAAGCATTAAGCTACCGGTAGCTTCCTTATTGTTGTTTTTCATGTTTTTTCTTCAACGATAAGCTATGTTCTACAACATCATGTTGGTAGCAACTCTTCTCGTTTTCCGTGTTGGAAAATCAATACAAATTTATTTTTAATCAAGGGTGATTGGCATCTGCTGCGCAAGTCTCCTTAAATGTGCTGCCATGCAATGGTTCAAGGATGTGATTTCATTTTTCGGCTTTTTAATCCCGAATTGCTATTAGAAAAGCGTTTCCTTTCATGGGAAAATAATCGCTGGAGAGTATAGGTGCAATAAGGCTTTTTTAGAACATTTGCGGTTAAAATAGAGACGCATGTTTAAAAGCACCACGATTACATTTCTATTGCTAACGGTTTTGGGCAGCGCATTTGCACAGGCTCCGTTTATTGAATGGAACGTTACGAATAACAACTCCAACATCATGAATACGCTGGAGTATGCTACGGGTATTACAGCCACCACAGATGGCGGTTACGTAATGGCTGGGCAGACTACCGAAAATTATCCCTATCCCCGGCTGGTCAATGTAAAGATTGATGCCCGCGGAGGTATTTTATGGAAAACAATTACAGGCGTGCCTTATGATATCGCTTCTGCAAAGGTGAAAGCAACGCCGGATGGAGGTTCTATTACCATCGTTTCTCAGCAACAGGAAGCCGCCTGCAACGTTCGCCCCACAGGATCGAGCAGAAACTGGTATGATATGGGGCTTTACAAAATGAGTTCAACAGGTGCACTGCAATGGCAGGCCTGCATTGGTAGTATTAACCAGGATGGCGGAGCAGATCTTGCGGTATTGCCCAACGGTGATTTTATTGCCGTAGGATTTTCCACAACCGTAGGCGGAAACATAACGAGTAACGCAGGAAGCAGTGATATGCTGCTTACCAAGATGACATCAGGCGGAAATATATTGTGGTGCAAAAGTTATGGTACAGCAGTGGCAGAAGACGCCTATGCCGTAATCATTTCGTCTACCGGTGCCTGTATTGTAGCTGGGCGCAGAGGCACGGATGGTCATGTAATGTCTGTGAATACCGAAACAGGTGCCCTTAATTGGGAAGCCACCTTTGCGGGAAATGGTACGGATGTTTTAAGAGGCATTACAGAGGATGCAGCCGGCAATTTTATTTTTTGTGGCACCTCTAATTCCGTGAGCGGAATAACGTCAACCAACAGGGGCGGTAATGACATGTGGGTGCTGAAAACAACAGCAACCGGCGCTTTGATCTGGAGCCAGACTTTTGGCAGCACCGGTGCAGATGCAGGCGCATCAATCATTACAGATACAGACGGTAATGTGATTGTGCTGGGCACAGCCGCCGCTGCAAATAATGATGTGCCCTTAATCCGTGGTGCCACAGATGCCTGGATCATAAAATTAGCCGCTGATGGGAGTGTGATATGGAACAGGACGATGGGAAGCAGTGGCTCAGACGGTGGAGCAGCCATCGTGAAAGCAAGCGACGGCGGTTTTCTAACTATTTCCTCAACCAATGCACTTTACACCAGTTTCGATATTACTTGTCCCAAAGGTTATTTATGGGTGGCAAAATTTGGCGGGCAACAACAGTATCTGCCCTCAGGCCCTATTTTATGGCTAAGGGCTGATGCAGGTATTACAAAAACAGGAAATAATATCACCCAGTGGGCTGATCAAAGCGGGTATGGGAATAATGCAAGTGCAGTAGGAGGATTAAGTAATCCCGAATTTGTGGCAGACAATATCGGTAAAAATGCCGCCGTAAGATTTAATGGCGCAGCAGGATTAACCACTATTGCACCGGGTATTTTTAATTGCAGAAATTCTGCTAACGTTTTCATTGTAATGAAAAAGCAACCCAGCCTTACAGACCAGGTGGTGATTGAAAATATTACGCAGGCACCTGCTGGCAGCAGTGGCTTCATGATAAAATCTAATGTAAAAGGAGCGGCCACCTGTAGCAATTGTATTGCAGATAATGGATATATGGCCAGGCATATTATGGGGGGTGTAGAGAGTGTGAATGCAACAGCAACAGGCTATTCCGAAGATTGCTACCAGATTGTTGAAGGCAGGTTTGACGGCGGCCTTAATGGCGATGAAGCACAATTGTTTATTAACGGCAACAGGATAGACCGGGGGTCATCCGGAACCGCTAATGGCAATTCTTTATCACAGTACGAAAACCGGCCTTTCTCTATTGGTTTCACAACTGTAGCAGGTACAAAACAAAATTTCTACAGCGGAGATATTGCAGAACTGATTGTTTATCCTGCTGCTTTGGATGACGGTTCACGGAGAGCAGTGTACGACAGTTTGCGGAAAAAATATTTCTCTGGCAATAATGAAAGTTTGAATGATGTGGTTACCGGAGCTTTAACTCCATCCACTGGCTTTGCCAATGATGGCAGATGGAAACACAGCATCACAGCTGCACAAACATCAAAAGCAATGATTGCCGTAGAAGACAAATGTAATGAATTGACCATATTAAACAGCTCCGTGTATGTAGATGCTAATCCCATTTATACTGCGGCAAATGGTATGCAATTCCTTCGCAGGCATTATACCATACAGGCTGCAGCAAGTGGAAGGGTGCGTTTATATTTCAGGCAAAATGAGTTTGCCGATTTTGCGGCAGGTGTGGGTGGAGTAAGCAGCATGGCAGACTTATCCGTGGTGCAATACCAGGGACCTGCAGAAGATGGAAATTACGATCCGACCAATGGCACAAATGTGATAGATATTACCACAATTGATACCGGCAGTTTGTACAATGCAAAGTATCTCGAGTTTCCCGCAAGTGCGAGCGGAGAATTCTGGATCAAAGCAAAAAACAGCGTGCTGCCTCTTAAACTTAATTCCTTTATGGTGCAGCAATGCAGGAGGGATGCCTGTTTAAGCTGGATAACAGAAGGCGAAGTAAATGTAGCTGGCTTTGATATAGAGTGGAGTGCAGATGGCGTTCATTTTGAAAAGGTTGGCTATCAAAAAAGTTTAGCAGCAAACGGAAGCCGCGGCACTTACAGCTTTACCCATAAAAATATTTCTTCGGGTAAAAATTTCTATCGCATAAAAATGATAGATGCAGATGCGCAATTTACTTACAGCGGAATTCAGTTCATCAGCCTTGCTGCCGCAGAAAGTATCATTAATGTATTTCCAAACCCTGCTACAACTTTTGTGCAGGTGAGCTTGAAAAATGGCAGCAGGGAGGAAGGTATTGAATCGGTTAAAATATTTACAGTATCCGGTGCTTGCGTATATAGNNAAGCATTACGAGAAATTGAAAATAAATTAAGGAACGATTATTTTAATTTGAATAACTGGCACCAGATTCTTCTCAAAGAACCAGGTGCCAGTTTTGTTTTGATGGTCTCGTGGAGATCGCTTTCTGTTCTTCGCAAATTCAATGGAGATTTTCAGATAAAAGATATGATTTGGGCTTCTGTTCCTGGCACTTGAATTTCGAGCCCGCCCGCATTATTTTCTTTTCCCAATCCAATGCTTAGGATTGCGGCCAGGCGATCTGCATTCACCAAATGATGCTTTCCCCACTCCGGAGTTTTCCTCCAATTCCCGGGAATAAATGGATATATCGATTGAAATGCCTCCTCTGCACTTTCCCGATAACGTTTGCGTAAATAAATAGCACAGGAAAGGGCTTTTTGCCCGTATTATGGGTTAAACTTGTGCGTCACACGATTCGATTTTTTTCCATTGCTCATCATGTAATTATGAAGTTTTTCATTCCATCCAGTCTTTTTTTTCTTTGTATTTTCTCTACGGCAATTGCCCAGCAGGCACCTATTGTGAAGATGCCGGTTTTTAAAAAAGATACCATTAGTATAATTCAATTTGGTGCCCGGGCAGACGGCAGTACCCTTAACACGAAGTCTTTTACAAACGCCATCAATCGCTGCAACGCAAAAGGTGGAGGCGTGGTGCTCGTGCCAGCGGGGCTTTGGATAACCGGACCCTTTGAATTGAAAAGCAATGTAAATCTCCATTTGCAGCGGAATGCAATGATACTTTTTACCAGTGATAAAGAGCAATTCCCGCTTGTTGCCAGTAATTGGGAAGGCTTGCCCGCCGCCCGTAATCAAAGTCCTATCTCTGCTACAAATGCCAGAAATATTGCCATCACAGGCTTTGGTATTATTGATGGAAATGGAGATGCATGGCGGGCTGTAAAGAAGGATAAGCTGCCTGAATCTCAATGGAAAAAATTAATTGCTTCTGGTGGGCAACTCAGTGATGATAAAAAGCAATGGTACCCATCTGAAAGTTATGCAAACGGGGCAGCCACAACCAAAGCAGGTGTGCTTCAGGATGGAAAGACCTTAAATGATTTCAAAGACATCAAAGATTTTTTAAGGCCAAATCTATTGGTGCTTACCTATTGTGAAAGGGTGCTATTAGAAGGTGTTACTTTTCAAAATTCCGCTGCCTGGTGCTTGCATCCTTTGATGACGAAGCACCTCACCGTAAGAGATGTTAAAGTAAAAAACCCATGGTATGCACAAAATGGGGATGGCATTGATGTGGAGAGTTGCCGCTATGTACTCATTGAAAACAGCACATTTGATGTAGGCGATGATGGACTTTGTATGAAGAGCGGCAGAGACGAGGATGGACGTAAGCGTGCTATGCCTACGGAAGATGTCATCATCCGGAATTGTACCGTTTATAATTCGCATGGCGGTTTTGTTATCGGCAGTGAAATGAGTGGTGGAGTAAGAAATGTATTTGTATCTGACTGCAGTTTTATAGGTTCAGATATTGGTCTGCGTTTTAAAACAACCCGTGGCCGGGGTGGAATTGTTGAGAATATCTTTATTAAGAATATCAACATGAAAAACATTCCCGGCGAAGCCATTTTGTTTGACATGTACTATGCCGCCCAGGATCCTGTGGCGCTTGTAGGAGAAAAACGGGAACCGCCAAAAGTAGAGTTTCAGCCCGTAACAGAAGCCACGCCCATCTTTAGAAATATCTCTATTAAAAACGTAGTGTGCGATGGCGCAGCAAAAGCAATCTTTATAAGGGGA
>DGQO01000028.1:0-810 GCA_002400445.1 Chitinophagaceae bacterium UBA4412 | reverse complement strand
TATTTGATCATTTTAGTACAAAAGTTTCTTCGCCGCTCATGCTGCGGATCGGCGGGGAACGTTCTGGTAATATCACCTGGAAAAAAAGTACGACGCTTTCACCGGCACAGGTTCAAAAAGAATTTGGCGCTCCTGAAAATGCACTCAACATACAATGATGAAAAAGTATTTAATTGCTCCAGTTTTTTTATTATTTACTGCGCAAACTTTATTTGCCCAGGGCCCTTGCTGTAGTGAGCAGGTAGCAGCCACTGCAATGCACATTTGGAGCGATTCATTTGCCCTGGATGGCAAACCTGCAAAGTGGACCTATGACCAGGGTGTAGTGCTGGAAGGTGTTGCGGCCGTGTGGCAGCAAACCGGTAACGGAAAATGGTTCGATTATATTCAACGCAGCATGGATTTTTTCGTGAATGATGATGGCAGCATCAAGACTTACAAACAAGCGGATTATAATATTGATAATGTAAAGAATGGCACCAGTTTATTATTACTTTACCGGGTAACCGGCAAAGAAAAATATTGGAAAGCGGCCACACTTCTCCGGGAGCAACTGCGGCATCAGCCACGAACCAATGAAGGCGGTTTTTGGCACAAAAAAGTTTATCCTTATCAAATGTGGTTAGACGGCTTATACATGGGCCAGCCTTTTTATGCAGAGTATGCCATGCTTGCACATGAGGATACCGCTTTTAATGATATAGCCAATCAGTTTTTATGGATGGAAGCACATGCCCGTGATGCGAAGACAGGCTTGCTGTATCATGGCTGGGATGAGAGTCGTGCAATGGATTGGGCAAATAAAACAAC
>DGQO01000220.1:15311-16181 GCA_002400445.1 Chitinophagaceae bacterium UBA4412 | reverse complement strand
CGTGCCTGGACGATTCATGAAGGCTGGAAAGCGCCGCAGGCCGCCAGTGTAATACATACTGATTTTGAAAAAGGATTTATTAAGGCAGAGGTTATTGCTTACGAAGATTTCGTACAATACGGATCAGAAGCCGCCTGCCGGGATAATGGCCGGCTGCGTATAGAAGGAAAAGAATATTTAGTAAAAGATGGCGATGTGATGCACTTCCGTTTTAACGTATAACTTCATTTTCTTAGCATAAAAAAAAGAGGCATTCTGTGTAGAATGCCTCTTTTTTTATGAAGTAGATTTCAGCTCCTATTGCGGAAGCAAAACTTTGTCAATAATATGGAAAACGCCATTCACTGCCGCCCTGTCCATGGCTACCACAGTAGCAGGTGCGCCGCTAAATGGTGCGCCGCCCGGAGGGAAAGTACCATAAGAGCGCAGTTGCAATGAAGTAACAAACGGTCCGGTATAAGTAGCAGAAAACTGAACACCAGGATGCGCTGCTATTGATGAATTCACCAAAGTTTTTGCAAACGTTGGCGTGTTAGGAAGGTTTACGCTAAACACACGCACATTTGGCTCTATAGCACCCGTTAGTGGATTTGGCCCGGCCAGGATATGGTAAGCAATAATACCTCTCACCGTAGCTGCAGAAAGATCTCCGTAAAAACTAGGGGCGCTAAAGATAAGTGGGCCAAGTCCAACTGCACCTGTTGCCTGCGCATCCGCTATAACAGCGCTGCCGGTGAGGGCAAACACTTTACCGTAAACTAACCCATAAATGAGGGTTTGAAAAGCCGCATCGTTGGGAGCCAATACTGTCATGTTAGTTACGGCATAATTCAGCAATGAATCCAGGCGTCCGAGGTTAACCTGTCCGCT
>DGQO01000220.1:2094-15299 GCA_002400445.1 Chitinophagaceae bacterium UBA4412 | reverse complement strand
GGAACGTTATTGTAATAATAGGCCCCGGTGGAAGGATTTTTTGATGGGAACGCAGACATCCGCACCAAGGCATTTGTAGGATCAAGGACAAGGGCTGTAGGGCGCTGCAGATTTGGAAAGCCATGTACAATCTGGCTGGCCATTAATTTTTGCGGCAGCATATGATACTTCACCACACTTTGCAAAGTAGCTGCCGGCAAAGCCGCAATGGTTCCGTTTGCTGATGCAAGTGAACCGCCAAAAGAAGCAATAATGGCACTATTATCCGGCACAAAAAGCGTAAAGATGGAAGCCTTGTTGTCAAGGGTCGCTTTCATCCCTGCTTTCACCACGATTTTATTGAAAAGGCTGTCTGTAGCAGTAGCTGCAAGGGTTTCTGCAAGTGACGCCCCCGTTGGAGCCGGCACCTCAATGGCTGGTATATCGATCACACCCTTATTACAGGAAGTGAACGCCAGCATAGCGCCTGCAATGATGAGGCTGCCATATTTGAATGTATTTTTTTGTGAAGTCATTTTCAAAATATTTTTTTTGAATGAAGTAATTCAGCAGATTACCGATTAATAAATATTGTAACCAAAACTTACATAGTACAATCCACCCACATAAGAGTTTCCTATAGCGTTGTAATAATATTGGTTGAGTAAATTATTTGCACCAATTTTTATAATGGATTTGGTGGTAGGTAATTTATAACTGAATTGCGCATCTACGGTTTGTACGCTGGGTACTACACCATTAGCCAGGTCTCCCTGGAAGTAAAACTGGTCTTGCCAGCGATAGGCCACGTTAAAACCAAGGCGCTTTGCTTTGCCAAATCCGGAATTACCTAAGGATGCATTGAGTTTATACTTTGGTGAATTGAAAGACGTAATAAGACCACTACTTACATCATCCAGATTATCTGAAGCAAAGTTTGCACTCAGGGTAAAACTCCTGGGCAGGCGATAATCTACACCAATACCAAAACCATAGGTTTTTATTTTTTCAGTAGAATTAATGGGAACAGAATAAATCTGTCCGTTCTCTGCATCGGCCTGTGTAATGGGACTACCGGTCCTGCTTTGCGCCACTACTACCCTGCCTGTAAAGTCAGTATAGTTACCATAGTAGCCATACATATCCACCAGCATTTTTGATTCGAGTAATAGCCCCTTGTAACCCAATTCAAAAGAAGAAAGTTGTTCAGGCTTTTGCTTTGGATATTTCCACTGCACCATCTGCCCATTCTTTAATGAATCCCTGTAGTACACAGGATTAGTATCAAACTTATAGAATTGTACGAAGTCACTGTTTCCTCCTATGAGCTTATAACTCAAAAGATCGAGGTTAATCCATTGCTGTTGTGTAGAAGGGAAACGATATGCAGTTTGGTATGATAAGCGGATATTATTATTCTCTGCCACTTTGAAAACAGCCGTAATCCTTGGCGTAAACTTACCATCAAAGTTTTCGTTTTTATCGTAACGGGCAGATGCACTCAGTTTAAGAAAACTGGTGATATCTCTTGAAGCCTGCAGAAATGCACCCAGCTCATTGATCTTAATTGGCCCGGTTGAATCGGCAAACAAAGTACCTTTTGAATCCAGCGAATATTGGCGATAGTTAACACCCAACAAAACGTCTGCTACATCTTTTGTAAAGCGGGAAAGATTGTAGTTACCTTCTACACTATACAAGTCACTGCGATCGAGTAAGGCACCTCCTTTTGGTACAGGAATTTTTCTTACCACATCATAAGCGTTATTAAATGCAGCAGTTCCCACTTTAGGACGACCAATATCTGCTGTAGCACGACCGGTTGTGTGTGCATCTGCATCTGAAGCACCCGCAAGTCTTGCATTTAGATAGGCCAGCCCGTATTGGAAATACCAGCCTGTGCTTCCACCACTTGGTTTCCAGCTTTCATTAAAATTCTGGGTAGTTGCGGCCATGTTAAAAGACTGCCCTGCATTCTCCTGGGTAGTGTAAGCACGCAGCAGCCAGTCACGGTTTTGCAATTCTATCTTGTACTGTCCCATTTTAAAATCCTTGATAGAATAGCGACTTGCCCCTGTGTACACGGTGTTACCTGTGCCCCAGTAGCCCGCTATAACAGCTTCTGTATTCTCGGATAATTTATAATGTAGAGATCCGCCAAGTTTGAAATTTACGGTATTAGGATTCAGCAATTCCTGCTCTGTGTATCCGGTACGGGAAACCCTGATCGGATTGCCTGAGATAGAGTTTACAAATGGAGCGAGGAACGGCGCTTGTGCACCAATAGCGCCGAGCACTTGCCGAAGGTCGATCGTGGTTTCATCACCAAATACGTTTACGCCATCGTAGTTCGGATCGGTTTGACGGTTGCCCGGAACAAGTACACCATTACTACGATCATAGTTTCGATAGTCCATACCGATCCAGTCTTTTGCCTGCACCAGTTCGGAAGTAATTTTAAACGCAAATTTTTCTGATATTTTTTTAGCCCAGCGCAATGACCAGTTATAATATGGAGAAGGATCTCTTTCGCTGCCATCAGTATGCAGGATACCTGTTTTAATTACATAAGAAAAACCCTGGTATTTAAATGGATTCTTACTCGTCATGAGCATGGTACCATTCATACCACCCGGGCCATAGAGGGCGGATGATGCACCACTTAGCAATTCAATATTATCTACATCCAGTTCATTTAAACCAATAATAGCACCTACAGAAAAGTTGAGGCCTGGCGCCTGGTTATCCATGCCATCTACCAATTGGTTGAAGCGGGTATTTCCACTTCCGCCAAAACCCCTGGTGGTAGGCGTTTTAAAAGTGAGGGAAGATGTAGTTACATCCACACCTTTGAGCGTGCTTACTACATCGTAGAAATTGGCAGAAGGTGCATTGCGAATAGCTGCAGCGCTTACCCTCTCAATAGACACAGGCGATTCAAGAATTTTCTCAGGCACCCTGGATGCCGATACTATCACTTCCTGCCCAAGGTCATTCGATGGTTCAAAAGCGATGTTGAGTTTTTGTGCAGCACTGGTAACTTTCACTTCCTGTGGTAAATAATTAATGGAAGTAAATACCAGTGTGATAGGAAGTTGTTTCACGGTAATGCTAAAGTTTCCTTTATCATCTGTGTAAGTACCAATGTCCGTTCCCTTGATCGTAACAGACACGGCCGAAGAATTTTCCTGTGTTGTTTTGTTCTTTACATTCCCGCTAATGGTTACATTTTGTGCATAGCTTACCTGGGATATTAGGCCGGCAATCAAAAATGTAACCAAAAAGCCTGTGATTTTTCTCATATCGCTTGTTTTTGGTTAAGGTGATATGCTTGCAAAATAAGCATAGTTATTATCTATAAAAATTATTTTTTTTAAGCTTGAACGCAGAATTTAAAAGCTTTGTGTACACGTAAAATACAGCATCTCCCATTATTTTTGCGCCATGGAAAAATATCAGTTCCCTGCACAAACAAATTTTTATCGTGGAAAAGTGAGAGATGTGTACAGCATTGGAGAGCACTTACTCGTAATGCTGGCAAGCAACCGGATATCTGCTTTCGACGTGGTGTTGCCCCAGCCAATTCCTTTTAAAGGACAAGTGCTGAACGAGATTGCGGCTTACATGCTGCGTGCCTGCAGCGATATTTGTCCTAACTGGCTGCTCAGTACACCTGCACCAAATGTGAGCATTGGCCGAAGGTGCGAGCCTTTTAAAATTGAAATGGTCGTAAGAGGAAATCTTACCGGGCATGCATGGCGCACCTACAGTGCAGGAGCAAGAATCCTATGCGGCGTGCCCTTGCCGGAAGGCATGAAAGAGAATGACTTTTTTCCTTCTCCCATCATTACACCAAGCACAAAAGCAACGGAGGGGCACGATGAAGACATCAGTGCCGCAGAAATCATAGCACAGGGTCTTGCCAGTGAAAAAGACTGGAATACCCTTCAGCACTACAGCCTGGCGTTATTTGAAAGAGGAAAATCATTAGCAGCAGCCAGGGATTTAATTTTAGTAGACACTAAATATGAATTTGGTAAACGGGGAGATGAAATTATTTTGATGGATGAAATTCACACGCCAGATTCTTCCCGGTATTTTCTTGCAAATGGATTTGAAGAAAGGCAGCAAAGCGGCGAACGTCAAAAGCAGTTGAGCAAAGAGTTTGTAAGGGAATGGCTGATTGAAAATAATTTTATGGGTAAGCCAGGGCAAGTTGTGCCAGAAATGACGGCAGCATGGGTAGATAGCATCAGCAAACGGTATATCGAACTCTACGAAAATATCATAGGAGAAGCATTTGTCCCAAGGCCGATGAGTGACGAAGAGGTCTTTGATAAAATCATAGCGGCACTACAGCAACTCGAAATTTCAACTTTCTAGGCAGTAGCCGGCAGAGTCCTGCTTCTTTCCCCTGAAGCAAAAGCCCTGGTCTGCTTTTACGGCTCTATTCATCTATAAAGTTGTTTTTATTGTTAACGATATAGTGTTGCCGGCAAGAGAAAAACCGGGAATGATATCAGGCAGTAATAACCGCTGCATAAAATTTTATCCTTGAAAACATGCTGGCTATTTTGCTTTGCCCTATCTTCAATTTTATTATTTATCCACGCCTTCCATTACAGCATTTCACATGAACTTATTTGATGCCTATCTTGAAGTAAAACCTTCATCATTGCCCGGTTGTGGCAATGGCTTATTTACAACAAGCTTTATACCCAAGGGATCTTACATTACCGAATACCAGGGAAAAATTACTTCCTGGAAAGATGCCGATCATGATGAGGGTCATAATCTCTACATCTACTTTGTAAATCGCAATCACGTAATTGACGCCAGCAAAAATAAAAAGGACTTTGCACATTTTGCCAATGATGCAAGCGGAAAAACTAAGGTGAAGGGCATCCGCAACAATAGCGAATACGAGGTGAAAGGTAAAAAAGTATATATCGTTTCTACCCGGGATATATTACCCAACCAGGAAGTACTCGTAGGCTACGGGCAGGACTACTGGGACGTCATTAAAAAGAACGGTATTCTTTAAGGTTTTGCCCAGTTCTTTGGTGCACCGTTTCTAATCGACGGGCATATGCAGCTACATATATTGCCTTTTTTGGTTGCCAATTTTCACATACATAATGAATGAGGTCTTCTATGTGCTTCATCCAAAATAAAAAGGGTTACCTCAAAACTACCTTCCCTGAGAAGACATGTAATTTTGAAATAACCCTTTTAAAAAGCGGGAGTTCGCTTAATGTACAATATCCTTCACCTCTTCGCCCACTTTCTTACCTGCTTCGCCTACTTTTTTACCTGCTGTACCAATCGCTTCGCCGGCTTTGCGCACACCTTTCTTTGTGCCATCCCAGGCGTCATCAAGGCCTTCACCTATTTTATTAAAAACCTTACCTGCACGACTCACTTTTTCATCTGCTTCAAGCTGCACAACCTGGCCATTTTTTACTACTTCACCGTTGGCATGTACAACTACCCCATTGTCTAAGGTTACATCTTTATCTGCAACCACATAATCTTTATCCCGATACACCCATACTTTTCCGTCCCTGTAAATTACATCACCTTCAGATACGGTGTAAGTGGCTGTACCCATAGTGTTATTGATGGGGTCCATTGTTGTGGTTGTTGTAAGGGTATCACCCTCAGTTGTTACTGTTTCTGTTTTTTTTTGATCATTGCAAGCCACCATTGAAAATGCTGTAGCTGCCAGCAAAAGAATTTTTTTCATGTTGTTGTTTTAAGTTGTTTGTTTTATAGGCCTTGTATTGCAAATTACCGGCCACTCCATTTCAATCGTTTGAAATGTGCAATTTCTTCTGCAAACTGTCGCCACTACTGTATTCACACAACCTACAACCAGGGAACTTTTGAGTATGAAAATCAACATTCACTATGATATCAATCACCCGGCACTGCTTTATAGGGCCTATGCGTTAGAGTACCTTGCAGACTAAAATTCCTGCCAGAAAAACATATACCGTTTTATGACATCAATTCATTCTCTGCTTCCAACCGTAAAAATTTACTATTATGAAAAAGTATGGACTGCTCTTATTTAGCATCCTTTTACCCTTTATCACGCTGGCTGGTGAGGCCGACCTGCAGATTCCTGATGCAATTCACTCCAACCGAATATTGTATTGGGGCTTTTTAGTCACCTTCCTGGGTTTGCTCTTTGGCGTTTATCATTATCTTAAAATTAAAAAATTACCAGCGCACCGATCGATGCTGGAAATTTCTGAAATAATTTTTCAAACCTGCTCTACTTATTTGCGCCAGCAAGGCAGGCTATTGCTCATTCTTTTCATTTTCATAGGCACTGTTGTTACAGGATACTTTGGTTTCCTGGCAAAAGACCACCAGGGAAATAGTCTCTTTGGTGCAGGCGGCGTGCTACTCATTTTATTTTGGACCATTATAGGTATGCTGGGATCCTATAGTGTAGCTGCTTTTGGTATCAGGATGAATACCCTGGCCAACTCAAGAATGGCATTTGCATCCTTGCAAAAAAAACCATTGAACCTGTTGCGCATTCCATTGAATTCCGGAATGAGNNAATCTTGCCGGTGCATGTTTCATTGGTTTTGCCATTGGCGAATCTCTTGGCGCAAGCGTACTGCGTATCGCCGGAGGAATCTTTACGAAGATTGCAGACATTGGCTCAGACCTGATGAAAGTGGTTTTCAAAATTGGCGAAGATGATCCAAGAAACCCGGGTGTAATTGCAGACTGTACCGGAGATAATGCCGGAGATTCTGTAGGGCCCACTGCAGATGGTTTTGAAACCTATGGTGTAACTGGCGTGGCTCTTATTTCTTTTATCCTGCTGGCGGTAATAGGCGAAGCCACACAGGCAGAATTGCTCATCTGGATCTTTGTAATGCGCATTCTTATGGTCATTACCTCTGTTGTTGCATTCTGGGTAAACAATTTTATAAGCACAGCGCTGTATGGCAAAAAAGAAGACATTGATTTTGAAAGGCCATTAACGAATTTGATTTGGATCACTTCCCTCCTTTCTATCATTGTAACATTTGCCGTGAGTCGTGTTTTAATTCCAGACCTGGCCGGTAATACAGACATGTGGTGGATTCTTTCTACCATCATCAGTTGCGGTACAATCGGTGCAGCATTAATTCCTGAATTCACCAAAATTTTCACCTCCCCAAAATCAGCGCACGTAAAAGAAATTGTACGGGCTGGTCGTGAAGGTGGCGCTTCTCTCGTTTTGCTCTCTGGCCTTGTAGCCGGAAACTTCTCTGCCTTCTGGAAAGGAATGGTATTCTTCGTACTCATGTTCATGGCTTATTTTGTAAGCACATTTGGCCTGGGTGATGCAATGGCTTACCCAAGTATTTTCGCCTTTGGCCTGGTAGCGTTTGGTATGCTGGGCATGGGTCCGGTTACCATTGCCGTTGATAGTTACGGGCCTGTTACAGACAATGCACAATCTATTTATGAATTATCACTCATTGAAGAAGTGCCCAATATTGATGCAGAAATCGAAAAAGATTTTGGCTTCAAACCAGAATGGACAAAAGCAAAACATTACCTGGAAGAAAACGATCAGGCTGGAAACACTTTTAAAGCCACAGCAAAACCTGTGCTTATTGGCACAGCCGTTGCCGGTGCCACTACTATGATTTTTTCACTCATCCTGATGATTCAATCTACACTTAAAATTGAGCCTGAATCCATCCTCAATCTTCTTAATCCCTACACCATCCTGGGTGTGATTATGGGAGGTGCGGTAATCTATTGGTTTACGGGCGCTTCTATGCAGGCCGTAACCACCGGGGCTTACAGGGCAGTAAAGTACATTAAGGAAAACATCAACTTAGATGCGAATGCGCCCAAAAAAGCAGATTTAAAAATGAGCAATGATGTGGTAAAAATCTGTACGCAATATGCACAAAAAGGCATGTTCAATATTTTTATCGCCGTGTTCTTTTTTGCACTTGCATTCGCCTGCCTCTCTTCGCCATCCAGCATAGGAGGAAACAATGCCGTATCTCTTTTTGTAAGTTACTTGCTGGCTATAGCCGTATTTGGTTTGTTCCAGGCGGTCTTTATGGCTAATGCCGGCGGTGCATGGGATAATGCGAAGAAAGTAGTAGAAGTAGACCTCAATGAAAAAGGCACTCCCCTGCACGATGCTACTGTTATTGGAGACACCGTGGGCGATCCTTTTAAAGATACTTCCTCCGTTTCCTTAAACCCCATTATAAAATTCACCACGCTCTTTGGCTTGCTGGCAATGGAAATTTCCATTTCTGAAAATTTCAGAGATTATGCTCCTGTTGCAGGGCTTCTATTTCTGTGCATAGCCCTCGTGTTTGTGTGGAGATCATTTTACAAAATGCGCATTGAAGATTAATGCGCCAGAGCAATGATGAATGAGATCTTATATAAAAAACAACTTTCGCAGGACGTGTACCTGATGCGCCTTTATGCGCCGCTCATTGCGGGCGAGCGCAAGGCAGGCCAGTTTATTATCCTTCAAACGAATGACGATGTGGGCGAGCGAATTCCACTCACCATTGCCGATGCTGATGAAACAGAAGGCTCTATTACCATCATCTTCCAGGTAGTGGGCAAAACCACAAGTGAACTCTCAAAGTTAGAACCAGGTGATTGCCTGCCAGCGCTTGTGGGTCCACTTGGCCAACCCACACATATCCAAAATTTTGGAAGAGTGGTATGTATAGGCGGAGGTATTGGCGTGGCACCCATGCACCCCATTGCCCAGGCCTTGAAAGCAGCAGGTAATCATGTAACCATTATTACAGGAGCCCGCAATAAAGAACTTGTAATACTGGAAAAAGAAATGAGGGCAATCGCAGATGAGTATATCCCCTGTACTGATGATGGATCTTATGGCCGGCAAAGCCTCGTAACAGTGCCTTTGAAAGAGCTCTGCGAGAGCAATGAGCCGCCTGATATGGTCATTGCTATTGGCCCACCTGTTATGATGAAATTTTGTGCAGAAACAACCCGGCCATACAAGATATTCACCCAGGTTTCACTCAATACGATCATGATTGATGGTACAGGAATGTGTGGTGGATGCAGGGTAAACGTGGGTAAAGACGTAAAATTTGTATGTGTGGATGGCCCTGAATTTGACGGCCACCTTGTAGATTTCGATAACATGATTTTGCGCCTGAATGCCTACAAAAGCATCGAGACAAAAAAGTTTAAATGCTTTGTACAAAAAGCAACGGATCCGCAAAAAACATTACAGGTATGAGTTTTCGTAAAGCAAAAGACCTAACAGCAGAAGCCTCCTGCCTACTTGAAAAGCTGGGTGATAGTGCCGCTACGCTTAAAGTAAAAGAGCGCCAGAAAATTCCTGCGCAGGATATGCCGGTACAGGATCCACAGATAAGAGCGCATAATATGGAGGAAGTGGCGCTCGGGTACAGCTATGAGCAAGCCCGTGTGGAAGCTATTCGCTGCCTGCAATGCGCAAAGAAAAATTGCATCATAGGTTGCCCGGTGCAAATTGATATCCCTGGTTTTATTAAGGAAGTAGCTGAGGGAAATATGGAAAAGGCGGTAACCATCATCAAGCAAACAACACTGCTACCTGCCGTATGCGGCAGGGTATGCCCGCAGGAGAAGCAATGTCAATTGCATTGTACACTAGGCAAGTCTTTAAAAGATATCGACCAGTCTGTAGCCATTGGTCGCCTGGAAAGATTCGTGGCAGACTGGGAACGCAAAAACAATAAAACTGTGGTGCCGCACGTGGGGCCGGCCACGGGAAAAAAAGTAGCTGTAATTGGTAGCGGCCCTGCCGGATTAGTGGTAGCAGCAGACTGTCGCAGAGCAGGCCACGACGTTACAATATTTGAAGCGTTTCATAAACTTGGTGGCGTATTGCGCTACGGTATCCCGGAATTCAGGCTGCCAAATGAAATTATTGATAAAGAAATTGAAACCCTCCAGGCCATGGGCGTGGAGATCAAAACAAACTTTGTAGTAGGACGCACCCGCAAGCTTACAGATCTGCTGGAAAAAGACGGCTTTGATGCAGCCTTCGTGGGCACAGGTGCCGGCTTGCCGGTATTTATGGGCATTCCCGGAGAAAACCTGGTAGGCGTCTTTTCTGCCAATGAATACCTTACAAGAGCAAACCTGATGAAAGCATTTGAAAAGAATGCAGACACGCCAATGTTTGTATCCCGAAAGGTTGTGGTCTTTGGTGGTGGTAATGTGGCCATGGATGCAAGCAGAATGGCTATGCGATTAGGTGCAGAGCATGTAGCCGTGGTATACCGGCGTACCGAAAATGAAATGCCTGCCCGTAAAGAAGAACAGGAACATGCAAAGGAGGAAGGCGTTGAATTTTATCTCCTGCAAAATGCAAAACAGATTATTGGTGATGAGAACGGTCGTGTGCGTGCAGTTGAATGCGTGCGTTATGAATTGGGAGAAGCTGATGCTTCCGGCAGAAGATCACCGGTTGAAATAAAAGGCAGCGAGTTTTCAATGGAAGCAGATACTGTAATTATAGCTGTAGGGAATGGAAGCAACCCTCTCATTAGCCAAACCACACCCCAACTACAGGTAAACAAAAGAGGAAATATTATAGTAGACGAACAACAAAAAACATCAATGGACAAAATTTTTGCCGGTGGAGATATTGTGTTAGGTGCTGCTACGGTTATCCTGGCCATGGGTGAAGGCCGTAAAAGCGCAGCGGCCATCAATGAAATGCTGGCAAAGCAAATCTCAACAGAAAAATAAACGATCCTAATAAACCCAAAACAACCAACTGGCCTGCATTTTCGCAGGCCTTTGTTTTTAAGTAGAAAGACTGTTGGCTTTCGCTCCTCTTCAAGACAGGATTTAAAAGCATACCTGGGGTGAAAAGGAATACTATTTTGCTTAAGCCGATTCACTCATATCCGGCAGAAGTTTTCGAAGCACGCCTCAGAAAGAAAGGCCACAAGCCGGGAATGCTTACTCAATGATGTTAGTGTTGACAACCTTTGAAAGGTTGTCAACACTTTAATGAAATCCGTAAAGCAGCCGCTGTATTGCGTTTCTTCCTTTTCTTTTGTCTTGTCACAAAAGAAACAAAAAGACAAGTCTAGCCCGAAGGGCTCCGCCCGTCTAGCAAGAAAGGAAAAATGAGGAAAGGCCCCAGCCTTAAGTACTGATGACGAGATACCAGATGAGGAAGATACTAATGAGAAATATAGAGCCCGTTAGCAGGCTGATCAATAGTGAAGAACTCTGAAACACCTGTTCACTAATCTGTGATTTTGTTTTTCGATAACGCAAATACGCTAATACAGAAGTGATAGCTCCAATAGCTACCAGCATAATACCCAAAATAGCAGAATAGCCGCGGGCTTGGGGCATGGGCACATGCCCCAGCAGTAAGGATATCTGCTTTACAAATAAGGAAAATTTCACAACAACAAAACCAAAAGCCATTATCCCGATGGCTGTACGAATCCACGCCAGGAGAGTACGCTCATTAGCAAGATGATCGCTGATGTGCTGTTTTTTGATATCGCTTTCTTCCATTAAGGCTCGGTAGATTTAATGAAGAAATTATCGCTGTTGCGAATGTAAAAGTTCTTGTCATTGCCAGATCCCTGCGTGAAGGAAAACGATTGCTTTGGCCTGTCGTTGTACAATAAAACCAGGGTGCCGCCTTCAAGACTATACTTACCAGAAAGTAGCTCAATTTTTCTTTTTTCTTTATTGTAGTCGCTCATGGTGAAAAAACCGTCCCGATAGAATTTTATATGAATACTATCTGCCTTGGGTTTTACCCAATAGCCAAGTAATGCTTCAAGATTCTGAGGCGATTTTGCTACAGTCCCCTGTATGGATAGACTGTCTTGCACGCCCATACTCACATTGGCAAGAGAATCTGCCCTCATTTTAAGCTCCTGTTCTTTGAGATCAAGTGCTTGCTTTTTCAGGTCGAGTTCCTCTGTAGTAGTGGTTGTTTGCGTGGTACAAGCCGCAACGCTAATGAGAAGAGCGCTAAAAATAAGAAGTTTCATTCCAGAGATTTTGTGTTGAATCATACCCAACAACTTCCAATATTATGCCTCAAATTATAAACATTCGTACACATGCAGCATTTCGGAACAGAGCCGGAAGTTTTCATCACCGTTACACACAATATTTACTTTTTTTGGTGTGTCGTGCGTTTCGAGAAAAGCACATACCGTATGTACAGATATTCTAGCCGCAAGCCGCTTTGGAAAATGATATCCTCCTGTACCAATGTTTGGAAAACTCACGCTGTCGCAATAATTTTTTTGCGCCAGTTGAAGACAATTCATATAACAGCAAGCCAGTAATTCCTCTTCTCCGGCTTTCCCTCCCTGCCATACAGGTGCCACTGTGTGAATCACAAAACGTGCAGGTAAATTGCCCGCGGCCGTTATGACAGCTTCACCGGTTTTTGCCCCGCCTTGCCTTGCCACGATCTGCTGGTATGCTTCTAAAATTTCCGGACCACCGGAACGCTGGATGGCAGCTTCAACTGCACCACTGCCTGGCAAAGATGGATTAGCAGTATTGACAATTGCATCTGCTTTTAACTTGGTTACATCTCCTTGCATAATGACGATTCTCTCTACAGGTTGCATAAAAATCGTTTTAGGTTAAAGTATGCTTCTAATGCAAAAACACGTTTCTCCTCAGGATTGGATTTAATTCTGCAGCGTCGAATAAGTAAAATCGATATCGGATTTCAAAGTACTTTCTATGTATAAAAANNGAGCAGGCTCTCCATTTAATTGACAGTAGGAATGGCCAAGTCTCCTTAAATCTCCAGGCACACTGATAAAACCAGCATCTACTGCAGCATCAAAAGGATATATAAACTTCATTCTTGAGGATAATTGAACCGGAGTTTTATTTAGCGATATAAAAGCAAAATCATATTCGCATTATTGATATCTCAAGAAATTTAACCCGGTCATTAAAGTATACCAACAACAACAGTACCAAGGAATCTTGTAAAGCATTTTCTAAATCTTTATTCCGAAGTTGAAAAGTCTCCAGGCAAGTTTCAGATCATTATTCTAAGAACTGAGGTGTTCTCCAATATGATCTATTTCGTCATAGTTCCCTATTCCTTTTGGATTGGGACCAAAGCGGTTAACACCTGGTTCGCCATCTGCAAAAACCAGCCAAAAAATATAAAATGGAATGATGATAAACCAGCCTGT
>DGQO01000220.1:0-1950 GCA_002400445.1 Chitinophagaceae bacterium UBA4412 | reverse complement strand
CCTGGACGCAAATTACGCCGGTACCACTGTGTTCAGCTTCTGCATTTCTAAGATACTATAATGTTCATTGTTACTTTCTCTGAACATAGGGCTGAACTTTAACCCGTGTTTAATTTCAGAAAAAATATATGAAGTACGTTGCTGCACAGTGGCGCTATAAACATCATCAAACGCCTGCACAGAAACGTAGATTTCCACATCGGCCTTTTCAAAGTCTGACGCATTCATACCATACAAAGGACTGTCTTCGTTAATGGGATGCACAACGGTCAGGTTCATTGGCAGGTTGTCAAGGCGGGTGCGTTCCAGCGGAAGTGTAACAAATCTATATTGCGGCACACCGTTTTCTGGTACAAGGATACCAAGATTTACAGAAATAACCAGGTCACTCAGGGTGTGCTCATTCTTTGATGCGGCAAAACGAAACATTAAAGCAGTCTCCTCTTTGAAAGGTGCTACCACCGCAATTTTGCTGAACAGCAGGTTTGCCCTCGGCCTGCTAAACCGGCCATACATCAGACCGGTAATAAACGCAAAACTCAGAAAACCACACACTGCTTCCACAGAAGCCATTATGTTTACGAAATCACCAGTAGGATTAATCCTTCCATAACCTACCGTTGTAAATGTCTGAAAGCTGAAATAAAAAAGTTCTCTCAGCTTGCCGAAACCTGTATGGGTAATAAAACCGGTAAAATCATCCGTGCCCGTGGCAAAATAAATAGTGGTGAAAATGGTGTTGATCATCAGCAGGCAAAACAATATGATCATCCAGAAACGAACAGAAGACAACTGTAGCAACTTTCGGTAAATACTTACACGGTCTAAAAGCGCTACACCTTCACGGTACACATTATAAGTACCGTTCCTGTTCATAAAACGCCAGGTATTGCCAGAGGCGATATTGCTGAAGCCTGTATCTGTGTTGGATTTAAACCGCCGGTTGCCAAAGTGAAACGTAGACATATGCAAAAATTTATTTTAAAAAAGTACGAAGAAAATGGAAAATAGGCCCCGGAAAATATATTGGTGCACAGCTTTCATATTGCCGGTAAACATTGCCGCTTCTCTACGTCTACATCTCTTAGTTAGGCAAATGTGGTAATTTGCATCCCCACCTTATAAATTTGTTGTATGAACCTGGAAGCAAATAAAAATGAAGATGCCATGAAACTGCTCTGTAGCGAAGTACGCAAAAAGCTGCACAAAATTTACGAAGGCGGTGGCAAGAAAGCGATAGAAAAACAAAGGGAGCGCAATAAACTTACGGCAAGAGAACGCATTGCATACCTCTGCGATAAAGGCAAACCCTTTTTGGAACTCGGTGCCTTTGCCGGCTACGGAATGTACGAAGCGGAAGGCGGATGCCCGGCGGGTGGCACCGTAAGTGGCATCGGCTATGTGAGCGGCCGGCAGTGTATGGTGGTAGCCAATGATCAAACCGTGAAAGCAGGTGCCTGGTTTCCCATTACGGGCAAAAAGAATTTGCGTATGCAGGAAATTGCGATGGAAAATAAACTGCCCGTCATTTACCTGGTAGACAGCGCAGGTGTATTTCTCCCGATGCAGGATGAAATATTTCCAGATAAAGAACATTTTGGCAGAGTTTTTAGAAACAATGCAAAAATGAGCGCTATGGGCATTACGCAAATTGCAGCGGTAATGGGCGCTTGTGTGGCAGGCGGCGCTTACCTGCCCATTATGAGTGACGAAACATTAATGGTAGAAGGCAATGGTTCCATCTTCCTGGCAGGCCCCTACCTGGTAAAAGCAGCCATCGGAGAAAATACCGATGCAGAAACCCTGGGCGGTGCAGAAACGCATAATGCAATCAGTGGCATTGCAGATTATAAATTTTCTACAGAAGAAGAATGTCTTGATCATGTGAGAAATATTGTGAGCAAACTCGGAGCACCGGCCGATGCCGGTTTTAATCGTATTGCTGCGATA
>DGQO01000287.1:1621-5486 GCA_002400445.1 Chitinophagaceae bacterium UBA4412 | reverse complement strand
GCACTTTGGCCCCATGTAGCCTCATCAGTTCCGGTTACGCCGGAATTGTAATAATAAGCATGGCCATACATGGTGCGCAGATGATAATACATGGCTGTTAAACCACCGTTTACGCCGGCTTCTGTCTTGAAATATTCTGGGGTAAACACACTTCGAGGCTCTTCATCCAGAATTTTGGTGCATCCTGCCATGATCACTATCAGCAGTGCCGATTGCAGAATAGTCTTTATATGCATTTTTTTCATGTTAGTTATTTTTAAAATGATAGATTAACCCCAACAACATAATTACGGGTAGCTGGCGCATTGGTACCGATAGTTAAAATACGTCTCTGGTAAGAAGAAACGGCAGCGTTTTCATTACCATAAGAGTTGGTTTCCGGATCCATTCCTGATTCTTTATGGAAAGGCGAGAACAGTACAAATGGGTTTTGTACGGTGAGGTACATACGCATGGTAACAGCCGAATTTNNGATGCATCAAAATAACCAAGGGTACTACCGTATTTAGGATTGTCGCCACTTAGAATACCGCCGGGTTTTGGATATTTGGCATCGGTATTATCCGGTGTCCAATAATCAACCTTAACATTATTCCTACGGCCAGTGAGCATGTTCAGATAGCCGCCAGAACCATAAAGCGTACTTACTAAAATTCCTCCGCTCTTAAAGGCACCTATAACGCTCAAATCAAAACCTTTGTATGCAACACGGGTATTAAAACCACCCTGAAAATCTGGATCCACGTCCATAATTTGCCTGTCAGCAGCACCAATTGCTCTTGTTGGCTTTCCATCGGCACCTAAGTCTCCGGTATATTTTACCTTGATCATACCTACATTTCCACCCGGTTCAAATACATTTAAATATGGGTCGTCAGTTTGCCACAAGCCAATCTTCTCATAATCAAAAATTGCATCGATGTTATGTCCCACAAACCAGGCATTGCCTTCATCACGGGAAGCACCAGAAGCAAGTTCAACAAGCTTGTTGGTATTTTTGTAGAAGTTGATACCTGCATCCCATGTCCAACCATCTTTGTTGTCAATGATTGTTCCGTTCAAACTAAGTTCGATACCCTTATTTTGCGTCTTACCCACATTAGCCAGGTAACTGCCCACTCCAGAAGTTGAGGGAAGTCCTACACGTTGCAATAGACCGTTTGTTTTGGTTACATAGTATTCAATTGTACCGGAAAGCCGGTTTTTGAGCAGGCTAAAATCCAGCCCGTAGTTCCAGTTGTCTGAGTATTCCCATCCCAGGGCTGGGTTAGGAAGTTCAGTTACATAATAACCAGTGGCATAGGTTGCATCGCCAAAATTATACTGGCGGGTGCCCAGGAGACCAAGTGTTTTGTAAGGATCTACTGCCTGGTTAGAGGTTTGACCATAACCCACACGCAGTTTCAATCTATCCACCATAGTTATGTCTTGCATGAAGTTCTCATTGCTGATATTCCATCCTGCAGATATCGCCGGATAGGTATGCCATTTATTTCCGGGCGCCAATACGGACGACGCATCAGAACGCAATGTAGCAGACAACATATAACGATTGTCGTAAGCATACATTACACGGCCCATACCCGAAATGAGACCAGTGAGGTTATAACCACCACCCAATTGAATACTGTTTGGGTCAGTGGAGGAACCAAGGTTATAAAACTGGAAAGCGGATACCGGGATCGACTTAGCAGACATAGAGGAATTATTGTATTTATTTTGCTCTGCAGAGTAGAGAGCAACCACATTTATGGCGTGTTTACCTGCAAACGTGCGATCATAGGTAAGCAGGTTTTCAATGGTCCAATGATAGCGGTGCGAATTACTTATTCCGGCACCAGAAGCTGTTATCGGATTAACGCTGTTTACGCCCTCTCCGGTAAAGTTTCCCGAGTTGTTCTGTACAAAGTCAAGACCAAGATTTGCCCTGTATTTCAGGCCGGTAACCCATGGAATTTTTACTTCACCATACACGGCATTATATGTAGCAAATCCTCTTGATTCATCCAGCCATACACCATGCAGATCTTTAACTATTCGGTTGGTCAATACAAAATTTTCATCCTGCGGCATTTTCACTGTTCTCTTTAATGTGCCGTCCGTATTATAAGGACTTGCAATAGGCGTTGTACTTAACGCATTATAAGTACCCACCTGGTTTCCCTCGCTTATACTATAAATCGTGTTCGTTGTAAAGCCAATCCGGAAGAGTTTGCCCACCTGCTGGTCAACAGATCCTCTTAAAGAGTAGCGGGTATATTTCTGGGTAGGAATTAAACCCTCGTTTCTGTAAAACCCACCACCAAAATTATAGCTGCCTGTTTCAGTGCCACCAGAAATGCCAATGTCGTGACTAGTTACCATACTGCTCTTATTAAACAATAGGTCCTGCCAGTCCACATTAGTGCTGTCTTTTTCATCTACACCGGTTCCTCCCTGATAATTAGCTGCTTTACGCAATGCAACGAATTCAGGTCCATCCATCATTGGAACCCTTGAAAAAAGTGTTTGTAAACCAAAATAAGAATTATAGGATATTTTAGCCTTTGCTCCTTTTTGTCCTTTGTTAGTCGTTAAAAGGATAACGCCATTTGCACCTCTTGAACCATAGATGGCTGTGGCAGATGCATCCTTCAGAATTTCAATACTCTTAATATCGTTTGGATTTATATCTCCTAATGATCCTGGAAATGGAATTCCATCCAGCACAATAAATGGAGCATTGCTGGCCGTTAGTGAGCGCTGGCCACGGATAAGAATTTGCATGTTGGCTCCGGGCTTGGATGAAGTCTGAGATATATCTACACCTGCTACTCGCCCTTGTATAGCCTGGGAAATATTAGGTGCAGGTACTTCCCGCATCCTATCTCCGCTTATGGAAGCCACCGAACCTGTTACAGCTTCTTTGCGCTGCGTACCATACCCCACTACAATTACTTCAGTCAGCGATTTATCAGTACTTGAAAGTACTACATCATAATTACTGGCAGTAGTTACTTTTACTTCTTTTGAAATAAAATTGATAGCACTGATAACCAGTGTAGCACCTTTGTTAGCCCCAATTGTAAAATTGCCGGATCCATCTGTAGAAGTTCCACTGGATGTACCTTTCACAATCACAGATGCACCTGCAACGGGCGCTCCGTTTTCTTCCCTCACTTTACCTTTAACCGTGATATTTTGCGCAAAAGCAAAATACACCAGGTTCTGTAAAACGATAGTTACGATGAAAATTTTAATTAGTCGTTTACGCATGATTCAAATTTTTTAATAAGCATTATTGTTTTGGTTTTCGTAAAGAAACGGNNGGAGAAAGTGTGAGAAGCGTTTATTGCCAGAAAAGAATATGATACGAGAGCTGGCTGGTATCCCATTTAGACAGATATACAAACTTTTATGGGATGTACATTCTAAAGGAAATATATTATCAGATTGAAGAAGTACCATATAGCAAATAATCTTTTTTCAATTTGACCTTGAAAACTTATGCAATCGATAAGATTCACAGCTTGCATAAGCTTCTTCTGGCAAAAATAATCTTCGACTTTTCGTCAGTTTCTACAAGTAACCATTATTGTGGTTTCAATCGATCAAATCCAGTTAGAGATCAGTTGGCAGCGTTAAACCAGTTCGGAGGCAACCATCTAAAAATGGCTTCGCAAATGCAAATTAGTATTTTTTTTAGAAATACAACCGATTGCACTAATATTTTTTTCCGGATACCTGCTTTTCGTTTCAACTGCCGTAAATTGCACTACCTCATGGCAAAAGATATTACGATATATGACATCGCTAAAGAATTAAAACTATCGGCAGCTACGGTAAGCCGTGGTTTGAAAAGCAGTAAGGTCATTAGCAAGTCTAC
>DGQO01000287.1:935-1598 GCA_002400445.1 Chitinophagaceae bacterium UBA4412 | reverse complement strand
ATAGAAAAAGTAACCACAGAGGCGGGCTACGATATTATTATCACTCACTCCGGAGAAAACTATGAAAAAGAAGTTGCTAACGTGCGTAATCTTTTTCACAAACGGGTAGATGGAATAATTGCCTCTTTATCTTTCACCACCCAGGATTTGAATCATTTTAACCTATTTCTTGACAAAAAAATACCGGTCATTTTCTTTGATCGTGTAGATGAATCNNTTACCATCAGCGTCATCGGGGTTATAAAGATGCGCTGTTTGATTTCGGTATTCCATACAACGAAAAATTGGTGATGGTAAAGGATTTAAGCGAAGAAAGTGCATTGGAGGCTGCACAGGAAATTTTAAAAATGTCGCCACTGCCAGATGGACTTTTTGTGACCAACGATTTTGAAGCAGTTGTTTGTATGCAGGCCCTCAGGCGAGAAGGATTCCGAGTGCCGGAAGACATTGCCGTTGTAGGGTTTAACAACGATACCATTAGTAAATTAGTAGAACCACAACTCACCACTATAAATTATCCCGGCAGAGATATGGGCGAAATCACTGCACGTAATCTCATTAATCATTTAAAAGGGGTGGGAAATATCGCACAGACTAACACCATCATCATCAAGTCTGAACTAATCATCCGGGACTCTTCCAAACGGAAGAAATAAAATGGTT
>DGQO01000287.1:535-820 GCA_002400445.1 Chitinophagaceae bacterium UBA4412 | reverse complement strand
CCGACTTGCAATCTGTTTTTTATGATGCCCGGAACCCATCCATAATTTCACTTTTCTATTGTTGAAAATGATAGCAAATTCTTTTCAAATTAAAAATGTACTGTTGACAATTAATTTGCAACCGATTGCGCTTTTTAGGAATGTTAGATTTATATTTACAGCATGAGATTGACTTGCCTTCATTTTTATCTTCTCGCTTTTTCGTTGCTGAGGGCTATCCGGGCGCTGAAGCTGAAGCTTTCGTATAAGAATGTGGTTGCTCATTATCTGCTGCTCAATACCTAC
>DGQO01000287.1:0-511 GCA_002400445.1 Chitinophagaceae bacterium UBA4412 | reverse complement strand
ATCAGCAGAACGATTTATACGGCCACGGCAAAAGTGTTGATGGCAGTCCTGCCTTCTGCCAGCAAGCACTCCCCTACCTCAACGATTCTTACTGCACATATTTTTCTTACGGCGGTAAAAGGTTTTGAAAGGCAAACCGCCGCAGTGAACC
Source organism: Chitinophagaceae bacterium UBA4412 (assembly GCA_002400445.1). Taxonomy (GTDB): domain Bacteria; phylum Bacteroidota; class Bacteroidia; order Chitinophagales; family Chitinophagaceae; genus Ferruginibacter. The sequence continues at coordinate 360 of DGQO01000287.1, read as the reverse complement.
AGGGCCTGCCCTGTTGCAGGTGAAAAAAAATTAGTTGCGATGGCAGTATATCCATTCTTTACAAACATTTTGCGTAAGCGCCTCACGGATATTTTCCCTGCTGCTATTTTAGTGTGCATAAATCTCCTGCCAGTAACAGCCACTGCACAGGAGATCATCAATTTATATCCCGCTAAAATTCCNNGCAACAACGATGAAGGAAGAATACAGCAATGGCATGTTTAAAAATGTGACTAAGCCCACGCTGGAAATATATTTACCAGAAAGCAATAAAGCTTCCGGAGCAGCGGTGATCATTTGCCCCGGAGGTGGTTATAGTGTAGTTGTGTACGAGGCAGAAGGTATAGCCACCGCAAAAAG
>DGQO01000231.1:11049-13678 GCA_002400445.1 Chitinophagaceae bacterium UBA4412 | reverse complement strand
TGGAACAAAATAGATAGGGCTGGCGTTTATGCCATCGCCTTAATTCCTGTAAAATGGAATTATATCGTGAACAATGCCTATCTCAAAAATATTTTTGTAAGAAATGCCCGCACAGGTTTGGAGTATGATATCTTTCCCGGGCCCGGGGAAAAAGGCCTCGTACAATCCAGGTATAATGTGCCTCTCTTTCACCTCGTGAAAAAAGGAAGCGGTGCAATCGTAAAGGACAATGTTTTTTCCATTTGGTTTCGAATTGCAGCGGCATTACTTGTACTACTTTTCATTCACCTGAGTGCCCAGTACATTGTCGTAAAAAAACGCTTCCTGCGTGGCTTTTTCTTTTTAGTAAGTTCAATTGCACTGCTGCGGGCAGCCAGCTATTTCTTGCCACTTCCCCTGCGCCTCCGGCAACTGGAGTTGTTTGATCCTACCATATATGGCTCCAATTTCATCCTGAGGTCCCTGGGAGATTTGCTCATTAATGCAATCCTGTTCTTGTGGATGGTAATGTTTGTGCGGCAGCATCTTCACAATAAGCCGCTGCGGGTAAAACTAGTGGAGCCATACCAACGCTGGGTTCTGCTGCTGCTATCTACTTTTATTTTACTCACAGCCACCTTTGGCAGCGTATATGTGATCCAGTCTCTCGTGGCTGATTCCAAGATATCTTTCGATGTTATTAATTTCTTTGAGCTAAATGTTTATAGTGTGGTGGGCTTTATTGTGCTTTGTTGTATTGCGGTGGGCTATTATTTCCTGGCCGAACTGATTATCTTTTTTTTACGTCCGTTTTTCTCTGCCCGTTTTTATGAGCTTTATCTTGCAGTAGCNNGGTATGGCTGCTCGTATTCCTTCATTTATTAAACACATCCTATCTAAATCTTCTGGCCAGTCGCATTGTGAGTTCCCGGCTGGTATTCTGGATATTCTTCTTTTCATTTTCGATGACATTGATCATTGTTACTGAAAACAATGAGAAGGAATTGCGCAATCGCTACCATTACGCAGAAGTGCTGGCCACCAAAACGAATACGGGAAATGAATCTATGCTCAACTCTATGCTCACGGATTACAGGGGCAATTTTTTAACCGATAACTATGATCGTTTCAGAGATTCAGTGCAAAACCGGAAATTAAAGGACAGCCTAATCAATAATAATAGTAGTGGCTATAACAGGCGCTATGATACCCGTATTTATAGCTTTGATGCTAAAGACAGGGCTTTATACAATGCCGATAAGGCAGATTACAATCAACTCAACAGTATTCTGAATACCCTTTCCAGGGAAACCGCGGTGCCTGGCCTTTTTTATTATGATGAGAGTTATGATCGCTTCAATTACATCAGTAAAAAAGTAATCAATGATACTACCGGGCGCTTACTGGGTACTGTATTCGTAGTAGTGAGTCCACGCCGGGTAAAGTCAGATATGCCCTATCCCGATTTGTTCAGCCGAGGCGCAGGTACGGCCATCGAAAATTCATCAACTTATGCATTTGCGGTTTATCAAAATGGAAGGATCGTAAACAGCTATAATGATTATCCTTTCTCTACAACCCTGCCTGCAATAAAGTTTGGTGGCGATCAATATTACCTGGTGAAAGAAAAAGCCTATACAGAACTTTGGTACAATGCCGGCGTAAACAAAAAAATTGTAATCGTAAAAGAAAGACGAAGATTACTTGAAACAATTACCTTGTTTTCCTATTTCTTTTGTGCTTTTCTAGTGCTCAATGCTGTCTTCTGGTTGCTTACCGTCTTTATTAATTCAAGGCTTAATCCCCAAAAACTACGGAACTATTCACAGTTGAGTATCCGAAACCAGATTCATGGTATTATCATTTTTATCAGCGTGCTTTCTTTTATTGTAATTGGTGTGGCCACCATTTTATTTTTTATAAGTCGCTATGAAAACAACAACCGGGAGAAGCTAAGCCGGGCTATCCAGATTATGCAAACGCAGGTATCCAATTCACTCTCTGATGGCTTACAACTCAATGACAGCCTTTTATTGAGAGACCGGCCTACTGCTCAGGGCTTAGAGAAAAATATTTTGAATATTGCAGAAATCCATGGTGTTGATGTGAATATTTACAACCTGGATGGTCAGCTCAAATTTGCTTCGCTCTCTTATCCTTACGCCCGTGGAATTGTGAGCACACAGATGAATCCACAAGCTTATTATCACCTGGCGGTAAAAAAGGAGATTCAGTTTTTTCAAAAAGAAAGTATTGGTTCATTGTCGTATGTGAGCAGTTATGTTCCGGTATTTGACAAATATGGAAACGACGCTGCTTTCCTTAATATTCCTTACTTCAGTTCAGAGCAAAAGTTAGAAGATGAGATTGCAAACTTTTTAGTAACGATCATTAACCTCAATGCTTTTATTTTCCTGATGGCTGGCATCGTGGCGCTGTTCATTACCAATCGGATCACCGGCTCATTCTCGCTGATAGGAGAAAAGATGAAAAAGATTAACCTTGGTAAAAACAATGAGCCCATACAATGGAACAGGAATGATGAAATAGGCAGCCTGGTAAATGAATATAACCGAATGCTTGCCAAGCTGGACGAAAGTGCTGCGGCCCTTGCAAAAACAGAGCGGGAGGGTGCCTGGCGTGAAATGGC
>DGQO01000231.1:9733-10968 GCA_002400445.1 Chitinophagaceae bacterium UBA4412 | reverse complement strand
TGTGCTTCTTTCTATTAAGACGCTCTACGAGTCTAATGAAGACGCAACGCTGCATTGGAGTATGCTGGAGCAGCCTGTTATGATCCTGGCCGATAAAACCCATGTAAACCGCTTGTTTACAAATCTTGTTTTAAATGCTATGCAGTCAGTACCTGAGGGACGGCAAGCCCAGATATCTATTTCAGAAACACTGGAGGAAAGTGCTGTGCTCATCGAAGTGAAAGATAATGGAGACGGTATACCGGATGACATTCAGCCAAAAATATTTACGCCAAACTTTACGACTAAAAGTTCCGGCACCGGACTTGGCCTTGCAATGTGCCGGCGAATCGTAGAACAAATGGGTGGTACCATCTGGTTTGAGACCCGCCAGCAGCAAGGCACGAGTTTTTATGTAAGAATTCCCCTGGCAAGGGATTAGATGCTTTTTAAGCGCTTTCGTTCCTGCAAATACGTTTCAAATTCCTTTAAAGAAAAGCTACTCAGGTTTTGAGCCCTGGTGAGCATTGCTTTTTGTGCCACAAGCACACCGTATTTGATATCATTTAACCCGGAAATAAAATGTGCATCGGGATCAATGGAAATAAGACCATTATTTGCAGTGATATGCCGGATATGTCGCCAGTCTACATCAAGCCTGCTGGGATTTGCATTCAATTCTATTGCCACATGATTTTCCAGGCAGGCTGCTGCTATTACTTCATGATTTAGGGGGTAACCCGGCCGGCTTAATAACAAGCGACCTGTCATATGACCAAGAATNNGATGCAATTACAAGGTCAAAGCTGGAGAGTACCGGATCAGTGTAGTCTAAATTTCCGTCATTTAAAATATCACTCTCAATACTTTTAAAAATTCTGAAGGGAAATAGTTTTTCATTTAATTCGTCAATATTTTGATGTTGGGCTTTTATTTTGTCTTCATTCAGGCCCTGTGCGTAAAAGGCGCTCTTGCTATGATCACTTACCACCAGGTATTCCAGCCCGAGTGCTATGGCGGCCCTGGCCATTTCTTCAATGGTATTATTACCATCACTCCAGGTACTATGGCTGTGTATAATGCCACGGATGTCTGCCAGTTGGATAAGTGCAGGCACCTGCCGTTGCTTTGCAAGCGAAATGAGCAGTGGATCTTCCCTTAATGCAGCAGGAAGGGTTTGCATTCCCAGGGTTTCAAAAAATTCTTCCTCATTACCTATTTGCTGGCCAGTTACAGATGGGTGTGCAGTGGTGAGC
>DGQO01000231.1:1279-9724 GCA_002400445.1 Chitinophagaceae bacterium UBA4412 | reverse complement strand
TTTAATAATTGAAAACCTTCTGCGGAATCCATCGCATTCTTCAGTGCAATTTCTTCTACTGCTATTACAAATTCCAGTTGATGAATGACCTCAAGCTGCCGGGCAAAATCGCCAGTGACCTGAACACGATTTCCTGGTAATATTTTTGCCAGGAAATCATAAGTGAGTAGCACTGCATCTTCCACTTGTGCATACAAAAAACTGCCTTTGCTGCGTTGGTAAAATGCAATACTATCGGCCACGTTTTGCTGTGTCTTCTCACCAAAGCCTTTGTAAAGTTTTAGCCGGTTTTCTTTACAGGCATACAGCAGTTCTCCAATATTTTCAATCTCCATCTCTTTCCAAATGCTGTAAATCTTTTTTGGTCCGATTCCCTTAATATTCAACATTTCGATGATTCCAGGAGGTGTTTTCAAAATTATTTCTTCCAGAACGCCGAGTTTTCCGGTGGTTAGCATCTCTGTAATCTTGCCTGCGGCAGATGCGCCAATACCTCTTATGCCTGCAAGTGTTGATGCAGGAATTGAAGCCAGTGGCTGCGTTAATTTCTCCACTGCAAATGCTGCAGCCGCATATGATTTGGATTTGAAACTATTCTCTCCATGAATATCCATGAGCTTAGCCAGCATGGAAAAGTGATCTGCAATCTGGTAATTATCCATACACCAAATGTAAGAATTAATGTAGGATGCCTTTGTTCACCCTTGAAGTAGAATAGAAGAAGGGCGGGAAGCGAGTTAGGCTGTAATCCAGTACTACAGCGGGTTATAAAAAAAAAGTCCCGAAAAATTCGGGACTTAAATTAGTTATGCTTTTTAAAAGCTTACTTCTTTTTTGGAGCGGCTTTCTTTGCTGCTTTTTTTGGAGCTGCTTTCTTAGGAGCGGCTTTTTTTGCGGCTGCTTTTTTAGGAGCAGCTTTTTTTGCAGCAGCCTTTTTAGGAGCAGCTTTTTTTGCAGCAGCTTTTTTAGGAGCAGCTTTTTTTGCAGCAGCTTTTTTAGGAGCAGCTTTTTTTGCAGCTTTCTTAGGTGCTGCTTTTTTTGCCATTGCCATTTTTTTTGAATTTAATTGGTTAGTAAATAATACTTAAAAATAAATACTATTTTGATATAACCAAAAAAAAACATAAAAATCAGGCAGTAGCTTCTACAGCTACCACAGAAACAAAAGTTTTATCTGCTTTTGTTTTTCTGAATTCAACAAGACCATCCGTCAATGCGAAAATGGTAAAGTCTCTTCCAACGCCAACATTTTTTCCTGGATGATACTGTGTGCCACGCTGACGAAGAATGATATTTCCAGCTGTTGCAGCTTGTCCGCCAAATATTTTTACACCTAATCTTTTGCTTTGTGAATCCCGTCCGTTTTTTACGGAACCTTCACCTTTTTTGTGTGCCATGAGAATGAGTTTTTACGATTACAATTTTGAATTTGAGCATTCAAAATTTACTATGCTATACCAGTCACTTTTATCTGAGTGTACTGCGTACGATGTCCACGCTTTTTGCGGAACCCTTTTCTTCTTTTCATTTTAAAAGCGATTACTTTATCGCCTTTAACGAGGTCTTCTACGATCTCCGCTTTTACGACAACTTTTACACCAGCACCGCTGGCAATTCCATTGTCGTTAGAAGTAAACAGTACATCAGAAAACTCTACTGCATCTCCTTTGTTGCCCTCAAGGTGGGGCACATACAGGCTGTCTCCGGCTTTTACCGTAAATTGTTGACCTGCGATTTTAACTATTGCTAACATAACATCCCGAATTTAGGACGGCAAAGGTAGGGGTTTATGCCTAAAATCCCGCAAGCATTGCTAAACTTTTTTTAAGATTTGGGCCCTCGGCTTAATAGCTGGTAAAGCAGGCCCGGAAAGCTGCGAAGTTGCTGAAATTAAGCCAATTCCGGTCTCTTCAGTTGGCCAAAGACATCCATCTTATTCCCCTCTAAACGAACTAGTTCCTTTATATTCGTAGCTATTTATGCAGTTTTTTAAACGCCTGGCCCGGTTTATCTTCTCTGTTTACGGCTTTGCTGTATTCCTCATCCTAATGTTTCTCCTGTTTCCTTTTATGGTATTGGCTTCCCTGTTTGGCGAAATTAAAGGAGGCAACGCTATATATATATTATGCCGGTTCTGGGCCGACGCCTGCCTTTTCTGCTTCGGTATCAGGCACCGTAATATTTATGAAGCCCCCTTTGAGCCGGGTAAATCCTGCATTTTTGTTTTTAACCATAGTTCTTACCTGGATATTCCAATTTTACTGGCCACGTTTCGCAAGCAACCTATCCGTGTGCTTGGCAAAGCAGAAATGAGTAAAGTGCCTGTGTTTGGTTTCATTTACCGTAAGGCTGCGGTAATGGTAGACAGAAGTGATGCCAGCCACCGGGCACAGAGCGTTTCCAGGCTTAAGGCCGTTTTGAGGAAAGAAATTTCCATTGTGATAGCACCCGAAGGCACTTTTAATACCACCGGAAAGCCTTTGAAGTTTTTTTATGATGGGGCCTTCCGCATCGCCATCGAAACGCAGACGCCCATCAGGCCGGCAGTTTTCCTGGATGCATTTGACCGGCTTTCTCCACACAGTATTTTCTCCTTAAATCCAGGTCGTTCCCGTTCGGTTTTTTTACCGGAAATTGAGGTAGATAAAATGGATACCATTGAAAGTTTGAAATTAAAAGTTTACCAATGCATGGAAGATGCCCTGATGCGTCATCATGCAAGCTGGATCACGAATACGCATGAGTAATCAACCTGATATGGATTTTTACAGCCATGAAATAACGCATTGGGCTGATGTAGTGCTACCGCTGGCACTGCCACAGGTGTATACCTATGCCGTGCCTGGCGAGCTGATGGGAAAGATTGAGGTGGGCTGCAGGGTAGAAGTAGTTTTTGGGAAAAATAAAAAATATGCTGGTATTGTAAAATTACTGCGGGAGAACAAACCTGCGTATCCCACCAAAACAATTCTGAATGTGCTGGATGATGCCCCGTTGCTGTATGTGCAGCAACTGGGCTTTTGGGAATGGATGAGTACTTACTATATGTGTTCCGAAGGAGAGGTAATGGCTGCAGCTTTGCCGACTAATTTCAAACTCAGTAGTGAAACGATTCTCCTTTTTAACGAAGAATATGGCGATGATTTCAGCCACCTTAGCGACAATGAATTCCTGGTAGCAGAAGCACTGCTGCTCAAAAAGCAATTACATATTACTGAGGTGCAGCAAGTGCTTGACGCCGTGCATGTGTACCCGGTTATTAAAAAGCTCATCGATAAAAATGTATGCTTCATCTGGGAAGAACTTAATGAGCGGTATAAGATCAAAAAGGAAAATTTTGTGTTATTGCATCCGCAATATCGCCAGGAAGAAAATCTTGCGCAACTGCTTAATGGGTGGAAGGGTGCTCCAAAACAAATGGAACTCGTATTGGCATTTTTGCATTTTCAACGAACGGAAGGTGATGTATTGCAAGCCGCCCTGCTTAAAAAATCTGGCGCTACTGCTGCCCAGCTTAAAGGCCTGGTAGAAAAGGAGATTCTTCTTGTAGAGAAGCGCAGCGTAGATAGAATTGCTTCTCTGCCTAAAGATGTTTCGCTGGAATTTAAACTGAGTATTTTGCAGCAGAAAAGCCTTGAGCAATTGGAAGAAACGCTGTTGCAAAAAAATGTTGCATTGCTGCATGGCGTTACCGGAAGTGGTAAAACGCTTTTATATATCCGGCTTATTGCATCTTATTTTCAGCAAGGTAAACAAGTGCTTTATCTTGTACCGGAAATTGCCCTNNTGGAATAAAATCCGCACCGGCGAAGTGCAGATTGTATTGGGTGCCCGCAGTGCATTACTTCTTCCATTTAAAAACCTGGGGCTTATCATTGTAGATGAAGAGCACGATGGATCTTATAAGCAACAGGATCCTGCACCACGTTATAACGCAAGAGATGCTGCCATTTATTATGCATCTTTATTTAATGCAAAAGTATTGCTGGGTAGTGCTACGCCATCGCTGGAGAGTTACTATAATGTGCAGCAGGGAAAATATGGCTTTGTGCAAATGGATGAGCGCTATGGAAATATTTTATTACCCAGCATCACTGTGGTAAATACAAGGCAAGTTGCTGCAAAAGGGAAGGTAATGATCAGCCCGCAATTGCATGAAGCTATACAGCATGCACTCACAGCAAAAAAACAGGTAATCTTATTTCAGAATCGCCGGGGATATAATCCTTATTTGATTTGTGGAACATGCGGCTATATTCCGCAATGCACGCATTGTGATGTATCGCTCACCTTGCATAAATACAGTAACAAACTGCATTGTCATTATTGCGGAAGTACCTATCCAAAACTGGTAGAATGCCCTGCATGTGGTAGTAATACCTGGTTGGAGAAAAACTTTGGCACTGAAAAAATAGAAGAGCAACTGGAAGAAGATTTTAGTGATTACAAAATTGCCCGTATGGATGTAGATAGTGTGCGGGGTAAAACAGCACATGATAATCTCATCCGGCTTTTTGAACAACAACGGGTACAGGTGCTGGTGGGTACGCAGATGGTGGTAAAGGGTTTAGACTTTGATCATGTGCAATTGGTAGGAATTCTGGACGCCGATGGCTTGCTGAGTTTCGCCGATTTCCGGGCAAACGAACGAGCCTTTCAATTGATGGAGCAGGTGAGTGGGCGGGCTGGCAGAAAGCATGAACAAGGAAATGTAATTATCCAGGCCATGAACGTGCAGCACCCTGTGCTTCATTTTGTGCAACAACACGACTATAAAAATTTCTACGCTTTTGAAATTGAAAATCGGAAAGCGTTTTTCTATCCGCCTTTTAGCAGGGTGGTGATGATTACCCTGAAGCATAAGGATAAAAATATTGTGGATGAAGCGTCGGAGAAGCTGGCAGGCGGTTTAAGACTCGATCTTAAACCATATGTTGTGGGCCCTGCCACCCCGGTAATCGGAAGGGTGCGCAACATGTATCTTGCAGAAATTATGCTCAAACTTCCCAAGGAGCCGGGAAAAAGTTTGGTGTATAAAACCATCATAAGGAATCATATCAATCTCATGCTTTCTCAGAAAAACCTGAAGGCAGTACATGTAGTTATTGATGTGGATCCGATGTAAAATCAACCCGAACTATGAATAGCATTGCGGAGAACGTAAACCTTAAATCGTATAATACTTTCGGCATTCATGCTAATGCACGCTATCTCGCTGGCTTTACTGCCGTGGCAGAACTGGAAGAAATTTTAGCAGAAGCCAGGCAACGCAATATTGCTCAACATATGGTACTTGGTGGTGGAAGCAATGTTTTATTTACACAGGATTTCAAAGGGCTTATTTTACACAATCAAATTCCGGGAATTGAAGTGCTGCAGGAGGATGATGATATCGTGCTGCTTAAAGCCGGTGCAGGCTTGCCCTGGCACGAGCTTGTGATGTTTGCGGTGGGTAAGGGTTGGGGAGGCTTAGAAAACCTTTCCCTCATTCCGGGTTTTGTGGGAGCAGGTCCCATGCAAAATATTGGTGCTTATGGCGTGGAATTAAAAGATGTTTTTTATTCGCTGGAAGCTTACCATTTGCAAGACGGTGCTATGCAAATATTCAATGCAAAAGATTGCGCTTTTGGCTACCGGGAAAGTGTTTTTAAAAAGGCTTTAAAAAATCAGTTCGCTATTACCTCCGTTACTTTCCGGCTTGCGAAGACGCCTGTGTTGAATACAAGCTATGGTGCTATTGCGCAGCAATTGGAAGAGATGAAGATTGTGCATCCGGGTGTGGCAGATGTTTCGCAGGCAGTTATTCACATAAGGCAGAGCAAATTACCCGACCCAAAGCAGATAGGAAATGCGGGAAGTTTCTTTAAAAATCCGGAAGTGAGTGTGCAGCAGTTTAAGCAAATTAAAAAGGCCTTTCCACAGGCCGTAGGCTATACCTTGCCACATGGTAGCGTAAAACTTGCAGCAGGGTGGATGATAGAACAATGCGGTTGGAAAGGCTATCGCAAGGGCGATGCAGGCTGCCACGCCAGGCAAGCCCTGGTACTTGTAAATTATGGAAATGCAAACGGATCGGAGATTCTTTCATTAAGTGAAGAAATCATCCAATCCGTACAATTAAAATTTGGCGTAAGCCTGGAGCGGGAGGTTAATCTGCTGTAGCCTTAATTGTAATCTTCTTCATCAAAATNNAGAAGCGCAGTTTCAATTTCTGAAGTGGCGGGATAATATTTTTTAACCAAAGGGTGCAGGCCACTTACTTTGTACAGCATCTGAATTTTATCCGCATCCTTTGTGAGTGCAAGCAAGTTCAAATGATTGCCTGCATCAAACCATTTAATTACGGGCTTATAAGGATTGTCGTCTGTTTTTTCTGCACTTCGCTTCTTCTTATACGATTCAGGATTGGGAAAATATTCGATGAATTGGGAACGAATAGCTTTTTCCAAAAGATTTACCGCTACCTGGTAAGGGCCTTCCTGTTCGCCTTCATACACCAATTCTATTTTTCCTGTAATGGAAGGAATAACGCCCATCATATCACTTAGCCATACTATGGTATTTTTTTCTTTGTTAATCAGCGCTCTTCTTTCCGCAGCACTAACTGCATTCTCGAATGCAGCAATGGTAAGTCTTGCACTTACGCCACTTTTTTTATCAACGAGTTCGCTATCCCTTGCTTCAAAAGCAACTTGTTCTACCAGCCTTTTAATAAGATCTGTAATATTCACCTTTTCTTTTTGCGCATCAATGCTATTTGCTTCCTGAGCTGTAATGCTAAGTGCTGTTTCTATTGACTTAGGATAGTGGGTGAGTATCTGGCTTTCAATCCTATCTTTTAATGGTGTTACAATGCTGCCCCGGTTGGTATAGTCTTCCGGGTTGGCTGTAAAAACAAACATAACATCGAGCGGTAACCTTAATTTGAAACCCCGTATTTGCAAATCACCTTCTTCAAGGATATTGAAAAGCGAAACCTGGATCCTGGCCTGTAAATCGGGTAGTTCGTTAATGACAAAGATGCTGCGGTTACTACGGGGGATAATGCCGTAATGCAGCACATTCTCATCTGCAAAACTGAGTTTAAGGTTTGCTGCTTTTATGGGATCAATATCGCCAATCAAATCTGCAACGCTCACATCCGGAGTGGCTAGCTTTTCTCCATAACGCTTACTGCGATGCAACCAGGTAATGGGTGTTTCATCGCCTTTTTGCTGCACAAGGTCTACTGCATATTTAGATACCGGATTAAAGGGGTCATCATTAATCTCACTGCCTTCTACAATGGGTATATACTCATCCAGGAGTGCTACCATTTGACGGGCCATCCTCGTTTTTGCCTGGCCTCTTAGCCCCAGGAACAAAATATTATGCCTGCTTAGCAAGGCACGTTCTGTGTCTGGAATCACGGTGTCTTCATAGCCCAGGATACCCGTGAAAGTTTCCTCGCCATTTTTGATCTTGTGAACCAGGTTATCCCGGATTTCATCTTTAATGGATCTGGATGTATACCCCGATTTTTTAAGTTCGCCCAGGGTGGTTGATAATTTTTTCATGCTGATGCTTTCGCTATTTCTTTTGATATGATTTTTAATAAACTGTTTTACGCTTGCCGCTTTCAAAATCTTTAAAGATAAATGCACCAAGATTATCCAATGCGGCAAAGAATGCTTTGCCATTATTGGTTTCCGTAAATTCCTGCACAAAGCGCTGCAGGTAGGGGTCGCTGGCAATCATGAATGTGGTAATAGGGATTTTTAATTTTTTGCATTGCGTAGCAAGACTCATGCAGCGGTTTAATATTTTTCGATCTACGCCAAAACTATTTTTATAATACTTCTTACCCACTTTAAGGCAGGTGGGCTTGCCATCTGTGATCATAAAAATTTGCTTGTTAGGATTTCTTCTCCGCCGTAAGATATCCATCGCCAGTTCCAGGCCGGCAACGGTGTTCGTGTGATAGGGACCTACCTGCAGGTAGGGGAGATCTTTTACTTCAATTGTCCAGGCGTCATTTCCAAAAACCACGATGTCCAGGGTATCTTTAGGATACTTGGTTTGTATTAATTCGCTCAGGGCCATTGCCACTTTCTTTGCGGGGGTGATGCGATCCTCGCCATACAAAATCATGGAATGCGAAATATCAATCATCAACACGGTAGAGGTTTGCGATTTAAAATCTGTTTCCCTTATTTCCAGGTCATCTTCCTGCATTCGAAAACTTTCTATACCATGGTTGATTTGTGCATTGCGGATGCTGGAAGTAAAGTCTATCTGCTCCATGGTATCACCAAACTGGAAAGGTCTTGTTTCAGGATTTATTTCATCGCCGCCACCTGGTTTAAAGGTTTGGTGGTTGCCCTGCTTTGTCTTCTTTAGTTTTCCGAAAATCTCCTCCAGGCTTTTTTTACGAATGCCCTGCTCTGTTTTTGATGTTATTTTGAT
>DGQO01000231.1:0-1136 GCA_002400445.1 Chitinophagaceae bacterium UBA4412 | reverse complement strand
ATATTCCTGCCAAAGATGATCGTCTATTGGAATAATGAATAAAGCTGAACCTTACAAAGCAGGTAAAACCGGTGGGCTATTCACTATTGTGTATTTATAAATGTATAACAATGTACTTTCTTGTTTGTTGGGGTTACACATAAAAAAAGACCCGCAGCAATGCAGGTCTTAAAATTTTTTTTTGAATCTGATTATTGGCTATCTGCCGGCTGCGCCGGTTGAGGGCCAGGTTGGAGTTCAGTGTTTAGTTTTTGCGGCGCTTTAAACTGCTGTTCAAGGCCCAGCAGGTTTCGGAGCAAATAACTGTTGCGGTCTTCTTCATTGCTCAGCGCATCCCGCTTGTCGGGGCTCAGGCTTTCATAATACGAGGCCTGCTGCTGCATATCTTTTTTGAGCGCAGCAGTTACCTTGTCTGCCAGGGTAGTATCGCCACAGCGATAAGCCGCTACCAGGAACTGCATTGCTATCTGGTTGTGCTGCTGTCCCCGGCTAGCCATACCATATGGCATGTTCTCTGGAAGCATTCCTTTATCACACTTATTCAAAAGCTGAGAACCTTCTTCGTTTCTGCCTGCATCTGCCATGCCTGATGCCGCTTGTGCATAAGCCAGCCTGATAGAATTTAAATGACGCCGGTTTTCTTCGTCATAATAAACCCCCGTTTTATCTGCTCCGCCAAAGCGAAACTTATTCATCATAACATCCTTTGCCCAATCTAAGTTTACATCATTCTTTGCCACAGGTACAAGGCGATAGGTAAGCCCATCCTGGCGCAGGTAATTCTGGAAACCAAGTTCACCGTAAGGAGACGTAAAGTAAATGGGCCGCTTCCATTTATTTGCTGCAATGATATTCAAAATAGCTGCATCATTTTTATACAATGCCTGCCGTGGAATTTCAAATTGGATCGCACTTAGCACGGTATCTTTTGCATTCACTGTACCATTACTGCGCACCACGGATTCATCTACAGGCACACTTACTTTCTTCGTTGGGAAAATATTCAACGTATTGCCATCTCTGCCGGTTTCTGTTTTTGATGGATCATCACTGCCAGCCCAGTCTTTCATCATGCTGTATAAGTCCATGTACTGATTAGGATCTACGCCTGGCTTGGCTACATTATAAATAACATC
>DGQO01000100.1:20569-25438 GCA_002400445.1 Chitinophagaceae bacterium UBA4412 | reverse complement strand
TATCTCGCCATTCTTTAGTTGAACAAAGCATTCATTGCTGGCGGAGGATGTAGAATCATCGCCCGTGGTAGAATAAATGTTGTTGACGGATGAGCAGGCATTGAGCATTACCGCAATGCTAAAAAGCACCGGGATTCGGAGTAAAAAGGGTTTCATAAAAAGGGATTTATTTGGGTAACAAGCGTAAAACGAAATTTAAAACCCCTTATTGCGGAAAACCCTCGAAAAGTGTAAAATTTACTTAGGATGCAACCGATTGACGCTTATTCTGCGATATGCATAAAAAAACCAGCAAAATTTGCTGGTCTTTTATGAAAAGCTATAAAAAATTATTTGAGTGTTGCTGCTTTACCAGGCACAGCTACAAACTTTGCCAGCGGAGACATCCGGGCTTTTATAAGTTGAAGTTCATTACCGATGATATAATATGCATCAGCTTTTTCTAAAACAGCCATGTATTCATTCTCTGTATCCAGTCCTTCACAAGCCATCTGCGTGCGGAACATTTGCTTAAAACTGAGGTTAAAACCGTTTTGATCTGCTTTAAACGTACCACCATAACCGTTGCAACCTGCATTGCCGCCTACCCTGTTGTCTTCTTTGTACAATACGAGATAAATTTCCCGCAGCGTTTTGGCGTCTTCCGTAACCATCGGTTTTCCATTTAACTCTGTCAGCTTCCAGTAAGTATCCGTGAGAGATATAGCCTCAGGTATTTTCACAGTCTTTTTGCTGGTATTGCAGGCCATCATTATCGCTGCCAATACTATTGCTAAGGAGATTCTTTTCATGTTTCATTCATTTTGTAGTTATAAAAATGCAGGATGTGCTTAAAGCTCAAATTACTTAAGGGAAGTTGTTATACTTTCCCTAATGTAAAAAATGCCTAATGCAATTCACGTCCCTTCCCTCCTTAAGCCAGTTCTGTACCAAAAACCAGCAAAGTCAAATTCGTTGCAGGTGTTTCAGAACTAAAAGAGCATCAGCTTAGTTCATCCCGGGCAAATCGTTTGGCCACGGCACTGCTTTTCCAGAAATTTTATAAAAAGGCATTGGAGCATTCATGGTTTTTAACTGATGGGTAAGCAATGCAGCTAGTTGCTTCACTTTTCCTGAGTTTTGCAGCGCAACGTTATTTTGTTCGCCAATATCCTTTTGCAGGTTATACAACTCCAGTTTCTGCTGCCGCATGTTGTACACTAATTTCCATTCACCCAGCCTGATGGCGCTAAAATAGTTGATACCTGGCCCATCCTTACCGGTCCAGTTGTTTGGATAATGCCAAAATAACGGACGATCCGCATTTTTTAGATTCGTATTTTTTAGTGCAGGCACAAAACTTCTTCCATCTATTTGCTGAATCGTTTTATAATTTTTTACACCAGCCATTTCCAAAATAGTGGGAAAGAAATCTTCAATAATTACAGGTTGTTTCTGCACCGATGCAGGTCTTACAACACCAGGCCATTTTACAATCATGGGCTCCCTGATACCTCCTTCATATACTGATCCTTTACCTGCCCGCAAAGGAAGATTCTGGGTATGCGGCTCGCCTCCTCTTGGTGGCGCAAGGCTCAGGCCACCATTGTCACTCATAAAGATGATGATTGTGTTTTTATCTATTTTATTTGCCTTTAAAAAATCCATCAAGTCTCCCAGGCTTTTGTCCATCCCTTCTATAAGCGTGGCATATTTAGCCTCTTCTGCATTCATGCCGGCATCAAGATATTTTTGGTAAAAACGCCTGTCTGCCATTAGAGGTACGTGCACTGCATAGTGAGCCATATTCAAATAAAAAGGCCGCTTATTTTTCACAGGATCCGCTAGCGTCTTAATGGCTTCGAGGGTGATTGCCTCCGTTAAAAAAGTATCTGTGGTAAAATATTCTTCAAGGTCCGGTACGGCCTGCACGGTTGTTTTGCCCGGATTATTTCCATAATTCTCTGTGCCCAGGTAACTCTGCGGATGCCCTGCCGCATGACCACTGATGTTTACCATGAATCCTAAATTGTAAGGATTAGATCCTGGTGTGCCCATGGAACCCCAGTGTGCTTTGCCGGCATGAATCGTAAAATAGCCAGCATCTTTTAAGAGTTGAGGAAGCGGTGTAGCGTACACGGTATTTTCAATACCTGGGATTGGGCTCAATCCATTCATCTTCCAACTGGTTGGTTTAAAATCCACATCAGCCGACTCTGAGTTGTTATTCTTTTGTGGAGATGTCCAGTTAGTAACGCCATGCTGCGTTACATTCATACCGGTAAGCATACTGATGCGGGAAGGGGTACAAACAGGTGTAGCATAAGCGTTCGTAAACTTCATACCTTCTTTTGCCAGGCGTTCCATATTTGGTGTATGATATTGCCTGTTTAATGGCATTACGCTATCTGCAAAGGGAACAGAGGTATCCATCCAACCCATATCATCTACCAGGAATACGATGATGTTTGGTCTGAGTTGTTGGGCACTCCCCACACTGCAACATAAAGAAACAAGCAACAGTGTTACGAGTGAGCATTTTAATTTGTGATGTATCATTTTGAACCTATTAAATGAAAAGATTTATTTTCCTGTGGCTTCATGCATGCGGCTATTAAACCAGCCCGGATGAAAACGAATTCCTTTTTGCTGCCAGGCTATAAAGTGCCAGGCATTTAATCGCTGCACAAAACTCCCGAAATCCTTTTGCGCTACTGGCGTCCACAGCACCTCAGCCAGAGCCGGCAGTCTTGGCAAAAGCATATATTTCAGGTGCTCCACTGATGAAATAAATTCCGTCCACATGGCAGCCTGCCCACCAAGAATTAATTTTTGCTCAAGGTCGGTTAAATCGGTTGGCTGCGGATGATAGCTGTACACTTTACTCAAGGTATTAATGGAAGCAGCGGCTGCAAAGGGTTCATCGGCTGCATCGGTTTGATAACGGTTAAAATACATCGGGTTGCTGGGCGACATCACCACCGGGTGGTTTTGCTTTGCCGCAGCGATACCACCCTTTTCTCCCCGCCAGCTCATTACCGTAGCTGAAGCAGCCAGTCCACCTTCTAAAATTTCATCCCAGCCGAGCAACTTTTTATGATGCAGCAGTAAATATTTCTCCATACGTTTTACAAAATAGGATTGCAATTCTTCTGCAGTACCTAATTTATTTTCCTGCATGCGTTGCTTGCAGCGCTCACAATTTTCCCAGTATGTTTTGTCCACTTCGTCTCCACCGATATGGATATAAGCAGAAGGAAAGATCTTCATTATTTCATCCAGGACGTTCTGTAAAAAGAGGAATGAACTGTCATTGCCCGCACAATAATTCACATTCATATCGGCTGGATTGATTCTCCCACTCCAAAAACTTGCGGTAGGTACAGCACGGGCTTTATGGCTACAGGAAAATTCCGGATAAGCAGATAATGCGGCGCCGGAATGTCCCGGCATTTCTATCTCTGGAATTACTTCAATACTTCTTGCGGCAGCATACGCCACAATCTCTCTTGCCTGCTCTTGCGTATAATATCCACCATAACGGTAAACTTGCCCGGCAGGAAGTGTGCTGTCTTTTTTATAAAATACATTGCCAGGATACTCCTCCCGGAAAGCCCCAACGGCAGTGAGTTTTGGATACTTTTTAATTTCGATTCGCCAGCCTTCATTATCTGTAAGATGCCAGTGAAATTTATTGATTTTATAAAGGGAAAGCAAATCCAACACTTCTTTAATAGCTTCCACACTGTAAAAATGCCGGCTTACATCCAGCATAAAGCCCCGCCATTTAAAAGCAGGTGCATCAGCAATTTCCATACAAGGGATACGCAAGACATCATTGGTACGAATAGCTGGCAGGCTTTGAAATAAAGATTGGAATGCATAAAAGAATCCAGCGTTGGAGCTGGCCTTTATTTGTATAGTTCCAGGTGAAACGGTAAGCTCATAAGCTTCTGCACCCAGGTCAGTTTTTGCAAATGCCAATTGAATACGCTTTGCTTTTTTTTGATGAAGGGCCAGCCGAAAACCAGAAATAGATTCGATATACCCCGTGAAATAATTTGCAAGTGTTTTCAGGCTATCGTTTGCAATTTTATAATCTAAACTGGTTTTTGCATCCAGGATAAAGACTTCTTCTTTTACGACTAAATGCCTGGGCAATGGAATGATGTTTACCTGCGCAGTTATATTACCTGCAGTAAATAACAACAAGGTGCAGAAGACAATGCTAAGGTGAGAAAGAAATGGCTTTATCATATTGCTATTTTACATGTAGGAACATTTACAGAGCTCCAGGTTTGGTTGAAGTTTTTTTCTATCTCGTCATTTATACGGTTTGGATAAAAGCAAATGTGGCCGACCGTAGGTCAGCCACATTTTGCAAAGATGATTGGATATCACTTATTGTTAATTCAGTGCTCCTTTGTTAGCCTCAATTGGCCATCCTGGATTCTGATAAATTACAGAAGTATTCAGATCTGCACCAGGAGCTGCTGTAATGATAAAATGCTCAACGGCGATGGGTTCTAAATAATGTGCGTTAGCCCAGCTATAACCGTCTTTCACAAAATTGCTACTAGTGAGGTTAATGCGATAAGGACGCAAGTAAAGACTTTCGCTTTTCTTAGACACGTTTGCTGTTTTACCGGGCGTGCCAGCTTCAATCAGTATAGAAGTGCCATCCGTTTTCTTATACCAATTTTGCATTGGGCCCCATACTTTAAAGCCTTCAATGATCTGAGGTGCAGTTTTCAACTGATCCAAAGCTCTCCAGCGTTTCAAGTCATCGTAGCGCATTCCTTCTTCCATGAGTTCTACCCTGCGCTCCCTGCGAATATTATATAAAGTTTTGTCTGACAGGAGCACGCCTTTTGAATAAGCAGCAAAATC
>DGQO01000100.1:320-20533 GCA_002400445.1 Chitinophagaceae bacterium UBA4412 | reverse complement strand
GCACGAAACACAATTGCACCTGTAGTACCTGAACTGCCTTCAGATTGCGCAGCAAGATAAGACAAGCCTTTTTTTATGGCATAACCTGTAACATAGCGGGTTTCTGTAAGCCCTACAATGTCTGGGATGCCTTCAAGAACAGGTGCTCCGGCTGCTGCCGTTTTATCAGTATAACGCAGGTCACCAGGTGCCTTCATAAATAGTTGGAGACGTTGGTCTCGGCCAATTTTTACAGCGGCTATACTATCGTCGCCCTGGTAGCCTGAACCAGCAGCATAAATAGGCAGGCCATTTTGCATAAGCACATTGTCTACAAACTGGCGGGTAAGTCCGGTGTTGCCACCATTCTGGTTCACATAATGGTTCACGTTATGCAGGATACCTTTAGTTGCATCGTATTGCCTCCACAACAAAACTTCTGAATAGGAATTGAGATTCAAATCCCCAAACATTTTGAAGTATGGATTTGCGGAAGAATTGTAACCGCCAGAGCCATTATTCGGTGTAAGCGGAACGGCATCTGCTACTTTAGCCGCAGCATCCATAGCCTGTGTAAGAAAGTAGTCTATTTCTGCATCAATATTGATAGAGAAATTTTCCACTTTACCTGTGCCAGGCCAGTTAGGTCCGCCAGGTACCTGTGCTGTTCCCTTGTGGTAAGTGAGCCAGGTTCCTTCAGATAATGCAACACGGGCTTTAAACAACTGGGCAGCGGTTTGGCTAATTCGGTTTTTGCCACCGGGAGGATTTGGAAGCAAAAGCGCAATAGCAGAATCGAGGTCAGAAAGAATGAAGCGAACAACTTCATTTCTTGGTCTGCGTTTTGACGCCAGCGTAAGTTCTTCCAATTGATCCTTCAGTGTATTTTTTACAATGGGAAAATCACCCAGCGCCTGCACTTTATTAAAATATTCATAAGCCCTGAGAAAATATGCTTCTCCCACGTAATGGGTGATATTGGCAGTATTGCCTCCTATCTTCTTGTCTTTCCAGCGGGGCACCACGGTTTCCAGGAAGTAGTTTACCTGCCTGATCTGGCTGAAGTTCCAGCTACCACCTGTTTGTGGTACCCGCCACTCGCCAGGTACCCACCGGGTACTATAGCCCGTACTGGCCTGGTTGTCGGTATTATTGTCATTACCAAAAGTGCCCACATTAAATCCACTATGGCTGGGAAAGCTGTACCGGGCAATGGTATAAGCAGCAAGGTCAGCTTCGTTTTGTAAATAGGCATCCGGCGTCACATTAGAGAGGGGCTCTCTGTCCAGGAATTTATTGCAACTGGTAAAGCCAGCCACCATGAGTAATCCCAGGAAAGCTTTGAGTATAATATTGTTTGTTTTTTTCATGTTGCTTTTAATTAAAAGTTGATACTAAGGCCAGCAGATATTACTTTAGCCAGTGGATAAGTTTTACCATCACTCCAACCACTTAGGGCGATAGATTCCGGATCGAAAATTTTGATCATTTTTGTAAAAGTGAGCAGGTTTTCACCAGACACATAGATCCTTACTTTTGCGATCTTAATTTTTGAAGTGATTTCATTTGGAAGGGTGTAACCTACCTGCATACTTTTTAAGCGGATATAAGATGCATTTTGCAAATACCTGGTCTGGGTTTGCTGATTCTTTCCTGTATTAAAGTATGGTTTTGGGAAGTAGGCATCCAGGTTTACACCAGCAACTCCAGCTTTAACCATTTGCGAATTCTCATCACGGAAAAAGTCCATATGCTCTGTAAATCCTGCACTCTGCCACATACCACCATTAGCACCCCAGAAATAAGGACCACCTGGCATATAATCTCTCTTACCTACACCTTGCAGGAACATGCGAAAATCAAAGCCTTTAAAGTCTGCACCCAGGTCTAAGCTGTAGCGATAACGAGGTGAAGAGTTTCCAATGATTGTTCTGTCGCCGGAGTTACCCAGAACGCCTGAACCACCATCTACTTTACCATCTCCATTCAAATCAGCATACATGATATCTCCAGCGCCCCATTTACTACCAAGTGCATTCTGATTCACTTTAGATAAATGATCGTCCATCTCTTGTTGAGTCTTTGCGATACCGATAGAAGTATATCCCCAGATTTCACCTGATTTTCTGCCGTTGTACCAGTTAGCCAGGTTACCTGTTGGATTAGGATAATTGGTTACGGTTTGTTGGTCATCAGATAACACACCTCTTACGGAGTAATTAATTTTACCAATCCTGTCCTGCCATTTTGCTTCAATTTCAAATCCATAAGATTTCATATCGGCATTGTTAATCTGTGGTACAGAAGTGCCAAGGATTACAGGCAATTGAGGCGCAGGGCCTACCATGTCAAAGGTGTTTCTCTTGAAATAATCGAAGCTCACATTCAACTTATTCCGCAGTATAGTCATATCCAAACCAAAGTTGGTACTGGCCACTCTTTCCCAGGTGAGTAATGAACTTACGAGGCCGGGAGCGCCAGCAGTATTTGGTTGCAGGCCATTAACCATCCATCCGCCATTGGCATTTCCAATTGGCATAGTGGAGAAGAATGGATACCAGTTAGAGGTATTTTGGTTTCCAAGTTCACCATAAGATGCCCTTAGTTTAAATTGCTGAATGGTACTTCCTAATGTCCAGAATTTCTCTTTAGCTAAGTTCCAACCTGCAGAAACAGAAGGAAACAGGTTCCAGCGTTTGTCGCCAATAAAACGGGATGTACCATCATAGCGGGCGTTTACCTCCAGCAGGTATTTTTCTTTGTAGTTATAGTTAAGCCGACTGAAGAAACCAGCAGTGGCCCAATGTTGGTATTGGCCTTCATCTGCTTTGCTATCATTTGAAGCCGTGTTGATGGTAGGAAGCGAAGGACTTATAAGCCCTGTGCGTGATCCTGCCAACGTACGATATTTATTCAATTCACTGTTGAAACCCGCAAGGATTTTAAATTGATGAACATCCTTGATGCTAAAAGAATAGTTAGAATAAATGTTGGTCGTGAAATAATTGTCTTTTCTGTTGTATTCGTACACTCTTGTAAAGTTGGTTGGGTTAGAACTCACAACAACTGGATATGGGTTTCCCGCTACATCGTAACCAGAGGCTGGAAGTACATCCGTATGGTAGTTGTAATTGTAAGTGCGAACATTACCTTCAGCAAAAATGTTCCAGCCTTTAAGTGGCGTAATCACCAGTTGTCCCTGGTTGTATAACCAGTCACTCTGGTCATTTGTACGACCTCCGGTTTCAAGGGGTGCAATTTCACTTGGATCACTCCAGTATCCGTTTGGATCTTTGACCGGTACAGTAGGCCAGCGGCGGGCTATATTGTGATAATACAAATCGTTCATGTGGGTGGCTTTTTCGTAGTCTTCCCTGATGAAACGAGTAGTGTAATTGAATTTTGCGTACTTGCTTAATGTTGTATTGATCTTTGCCGTAAGTGTGTACCGGTTAAAAGCATCATTAGCAAAACGATTTAAACCAGACTGATCCATAAGGTTACCAGAGAAGTAATAATTACTCGCCTCTGTACCACCACTAATGCTCATGTTATGGTCATAAGAAAAAGCAGATTTTTTATACATTTCTTTAAACCAATCTGTGTTGCCGTTGGAACCCGTATAATACTGCCAGCGATCACCAGTACCATTTGGCACGGTGCCATCTTTAAGTTCGCCCTTTTGGTAGGCGATGATTCTGTCCATTACTTCCTGCGAAAATTTAGCAGCTTCACCATCATTTGAAGCGGCTTCATTGTAGTAGGTAGCAAATGTGCGGGAATCCATCATTTGTGGTAAACCCAATGGACTTGTGAGCCTGAGGTTGTTGTTATAGTTCACCTTTGTTTTTCCTGATTTACCTTTTTTGGTTGTAATAAGGATTACACCAAATGGTGCACGTGAACCATAAATGGCAGATGACGCTGCATCTTTCAGTACCGTAATACTTTCAATATCCTGTGGATTAATGGCGTTAAGGTTACCTTCCATTCCATCCACCAAAATGAGTGGAGAAGAGTTAGAACCTGCACCAATTGTACCTCCACCCCTGATGTTGAAACTCAGGTTTTGATTGAGTTCGCCACCAAGACCGGCAGTATTAAAGTTTAATCCCGGAATTACGCCTTGCAAAGCCTGGCCAACGTTTTGTACCGGCCTGGAATCAAGCACTTTGGAATCGATGGTAGAAACTGCACCCGTAAGGTTAGCTTTCTTTTGAGTACCAAATCCTACCACTACTACTTCGTTCATGTCGGTAGCATTTACCAGTAGTTTTACCGTTAGGTTAGTACTATTGGCCACAGTAAGGGAAATCTCCTTGTATCCTACAAGGCTAAAAATAAGCACATCGCCCTTGTCGGCATCAATGGTAAAACTTCCATCTGCATTGGTGGAAGTACCGGTCTTTTTGCCGGCGATGGTAACGGAAACACTGGAGAGGGGCCGATTTTCAGCATCCAGTACCCGACCCCTGATAATGCCCAGGGGACTTGATTCGTTTTTAAAGTTTGCCGTGGCAGCCTTCATTTTACCTGAGTCGTAAGCCAATAATTGGTCTACGCAACAAGTCATAAAAAGAAGGGTGAGCAAGGCCGGCAAAAAAATCAACCGGTAATTGCGGCGAAGTTTTGCAATGGTAAATTCTAGCTCTACTTTCATACGTTGGTAATTTTTTTAAGTGAATAAGCAGATTGTTGTGAAAAAATAAATGATGGTAAAGGGTCTTTCCAGGGAGCGGATAAGTATCGTATTGCCTTAAAGGCCAGATCGAAATTGCTTCTAAATAATTGGCCACGTCTCCCAAAATAGGGGCTAAACAATGCCGGTTGAAATCCTGACAAGAAGCAATAACAGGGAACAATTGGCAATTGATTAATAAAAAATAGGTTTAAACGAGGATTATGTATTACATTATAACAGAAGTGAAATTAAGTGTTTGTTTAACATTTGTAAAGTGCAAACGTTTGCGCAAATTTGAAATAGCGACCAATATGTTTGCCTGGAATTCAACATCAGCGATGCTTTCAAAGGATCATAGGTTGGGGGTGGAAAGCCAATTGTGGGATAAAGTGATTCACGGACGTTGTGCCTGCTTCCTGGGTTTACGAAGTATTCCAAAAAAACTAAGTACATACAAAAAGAAAATAGCTATCAACCCTTTGAGGCACTTCATCACTCCTTTGTGGGTGTTTGTGTGATTGCTCAAAAAACACGGATGTTTACAAAAAATCAGGAAGATGGTCGACATAACTTCGAGAAGCTTTGTGCCTCCTTTGTGCCCTTTGTGTTATTGCACAAAACAGCCAAAGGGTTACATAAAAGCAACGACGATGGTCGACACTCCTTTGGAAAACTTTCTGCATCCTTTTTCAGGCTTTTCACGTTATTGCACAAAAGACTCGAAGAATCAGCTCTGATGACCTGCCTGGTTACTAATTTGAAAAAACAGATCAAAGTAAAAATGTATGAAAGCAACAAAAATATTCAGGGAATTTTTTGAAAGTGAAAAAGCGGGAGGTCTCTCTCTTATTTTTTGCACTGCAGTTTCATTAGTAGTGGCCAATGGCCTCTGGGGCAATGCTTACCAGCATTTCTGGCATATCAATTTTGCCGGGCACAGCATTCAGCATTGGATTAATGATGGGCTTATGGCCATTTTCTTTTTGCTTATTGGCTTAGAACTGGAGCGGGAAATATACAAAGGAGAACTTTCGAATATTAAAGATGCCTTATTACCCATCTCCGCTTCCATTGGAGGTGTAGTCATTCCCGCAGGTATATTCTTGTTTTTCAATTATGGAACTAATACCCAATCTGGTATTGGAATTCCGATGGCCACAGATATCGCATTTGCTTTAGGGATTCTTTCCCTTGTGGGCAAACGAGTGCCTACATCATTGAAAGTTTTTTTAACGGCGCTGGCCGTAATTGATGATCTGATTGCGATTTTAATTATCGCCTTTTTCTATACCAAATCATTGTCGTTTCTAAACCTTGGAATTGCCCTGGCAATTTTTGTATTGCTGATTGTTTTGAACAGGTTAAAAATAAAAAGCCTTATTCCATATTTGCTGGGAGGTGCAGCCATGTGGTATTTTATGCTGCAATCAGGCGTGCATGCAACCATTACTGGGGTGCTGCTGGCTTTTGTTATTCCCTTTGGCAATGGAGCAGAAAAAACGCCCTCCTATGTATTGCAACATGTTTTACACAAGCCTGTAGCTTTTATTATTCTACCCCTATTTGCACTGGCGAATACAGCTATTATTTTAAACGGAAACCTGTCTCAAACATTACTGGAAAATTATAGCCTTGGCATTGCTTTAGGTTTAATCATCGGTAAACCGGCAGGCATTTTTCTATTTACATTTCTTGCTACGAAATCAGGCATTTGCACACTGCCGGCAGACCTTAGCTGGAGCAGCATCCTTGGCGCTGGTTTTCTCGGCGGCATTGGGTTTACGATGTCTATTTTCATCACGCTGCTGGCTTTTGATGATGCCGTGCTTATTGATCATGCAAAACTGGTGATCCTTATCAGTTCACTCATTGCTGGCCTTATCGGTTTCCTTGCTTTAAAATATTCATTTAAAGGCAGGCTCACAGAAACGGATGAGATGTAAACTGCTGTCCTTTTATATTTTGCAAAAAGCAAGCATGTAATACCTTTCAACATCATCTTCATCATTATGGAATAAAATTTATGTATGCCACAATTTTATTCTTATATCTTCGCAACCTGTTAACGGTTCCGCAGTGGTATTTTATTGCGGATTAAAAGGGAATCCGGTGTAAATCCGGAACTGTCCCGCAGCTGTAAGAAGTTTCACTTTGGGTGAAACGGTTTGTTCTGCAATTCCACTGTTGGTAATGCCAATGGGAAGGAAAGCAAACCGGACTTCAAGTCAGAAGACCTGCCGCATACATTGTTGTTTAAGAGCTTTCGAGGAAAAAGCTGGAAACATTTGTGAATGCATCGGCTTTCTCTTTGTTTTCTACATCTTCTTCCTGGCATTTTTACAACAAGGGCCTGGCTTGTGCGTGCAGTTAATTGCCCGCATTTAGCTGCTACCAAACGCATCAGTGTACACAAGAGTATGCTATAGGAATCATATAAAGCGCAGATGAAACAGGGTATTATTTTCAAAATGTTGATCACCGCTATCGCCTTAGTTACGCAGGCGTGTCCGTGCTATGCACAGGATACAACAGCATTGGAAAAAGTTTCTGTAAGTGCAGTAAAATTGAAAAATCGTTTTACAATGATCATGCCTTCTCAGTACCTGGATAAACTCCGGCTGCAACAATTGAATGCAGCTTCTGCAGGTGATGCAGCACGTTTCTTTGCCGGTGTTCAGGTGAAAGATTATGGCGGAATCGGTGGCCTGAAAACAGTATCAGTTAGAAGCCTTGGCGCAGCACACACAGGAGTGAGTTATGATGGCCTGCCCGTGTCTGACGCCCAGTCTGGGCAAATCGACCTGAGCCGCTTCTCCAGTACTTTTTTGCAATCTATCGAACTCTCGCAGGCAAATCCGGAAGCGCTGCTACAACCCGCAAGGGCCTTGAGCGCTACGTCTTACCTGTCGCTTCAAACTACTTCATCTACACCCATAGCATTTCAAAAAAAGAAAATTACGGCAGGTATTTTTGCTGGTTCATTTGGCCAGGTTCGTCCTTTTGCCGGCATATCGATTCCACTCTCCAAAAACACAACAGCCGGCTTTAATACAGAGTTCATCAGCACGAGAGGCAATTATCCCTTCATCATTGAAAATGGAAATTTGTCTCAAAAAACAAAAAGAGAAAATTCTAAAGTAAGGTCCTTGCATGGCGAAGGCAATCTTACCACTCAATTCAAAGACAGCGCATTACTACAACTAAAGATTTCTGGTTATGCTTCCAAAAGAGGATTGCCGGGAGCTGTGGTATTCTTTAATAATCGTTCTGTTCAACAGCTTTGGAATGAAGACTATTTTGCACAAGCCCGGTATAAAAAAACATGGAACAAAAAAACAAATTTTCTCCTGGCTGCTAAAGCGAGTACATCGCATACCCGCTACACTGATCCTGATTTTTTAAACAACCAGGGTGGTCTCGATAATCATTACCGGCAGCAGGAGTTTTATGGAACAACAGCCATCAGCCAGGAAATTTTGCCTGCTCTTCAAGTTGCACTTGCCTCAGACATCAGCCTTTCAAAACTTTCTGCAAACGTTGACCATTTTGTTCAGCCCCGCAGAACATATTTATGGAACAGTATAGCTGCTGGTTATGATGGTAGTTTATTTCGTATTAACGGCTCCCTGCTATGGAGTCATGTAAACGACGAAACAACATCTGCAAAGCCTGCCGATGTGAAAAATAAAATTACGCCTACGCTGGCGCTCAGTGCCAAAGCATCTGCAGAGAGCCCATGGATGCTGCGGCTTTTTTACAAAGACGTTTTTCGGATGCCCACTTTCAATGACCTGTACTATAATTTCATTGGCAATAGTTCATTAAAACCAGAGCAGGCAAAACAGTACAATGCAGGCATTACCTTTTCCAGGCAAAGCACAGGTTCTCTCCGGCAAATTAAAGCCAGTACAGATGTCTATTACAACAGCATTAATAACAAGATCATAGCTGTACCTAATAAAAATCTTTTTGTGTGGACGATGCTTAACCTTGGAAAAGTAAGAATTAGGGGACTCGATGTGGCTGCTGAAATGCAAGGTATTGCCTTCAAAAATATTTCCTGGTTTAGCCGCATCGCTTATACCTTTCAGCATGCATTTGATATCACCGATCCTGGTGCAGCAAATTACAAAAACCGCATTTCTTATACTCCCGATCATTCCGGCTCAGTACTCTTAACGGCACAATGGAAATCATGGACAGCAGGCTATTCCCTTTTATTTTCCGGCACCCGCTACACGCTTGGCGAAAACAATCCGTTCAATGAATTAAAGGGATGGGGTACACAGGATTTGTTTGTGGCAAGAAAATTTAGCGTTCGCCAAAATCCTATGCAATGCAAATTTGAACTCAACAACTTTACTAATAACCATTACGACATTGTGCGCTATTACCCTATGCCGGGGAGGTCGTGCACAATAAGTATCATTTATAATAACTTTTAATCATCAAAATGAAAACGAAAAGATTTATCGCAGCCTTCGCACTTATTACATTTTTTGCTGCTTGTAAGAAAAATGACAATCCTGTAGAAACACCGAAAATAACTGCGGGCGTGTATGCGCTGAGTGAAGGTTTGTATAACAGCAACAACGCTACATTAACTTTTTACAATTTTTCTACCGCCACAGCTACTACAGATTATTATGCAAATAAAAACGGCAGTGGTCTCGGCGATAGTGGAAACGACCTTTTGCTTTACGGAGGCAAACTCTATGTTGTGATGAATGGCTCAAGTTATGTGGAAGTAGCCGATGCGAAAACAGCATTGTCCATCGCTAAAATTCCTTTTAAAACTGCATCAAATGTGCCGAGGCAACCACGCTATGCTGTAGCTTATAAAAATAAAGTTTTGGTTTCATCCTATGATGGTACTGTTGCAGTGATAGACACCACTTCTTTAAGTATAGAAAAATTTATTGCTGTAGGCAGCAACCCGGAGCAAATGGCAGTGTCTGGAACAAATCTATTTGTTGCCAATTCTGGCGGGCTAAATCCAGTGATGGATTCGACCATATCTGTTGTAGACCTTTTAAGTTTTACAGAAACTAAAAAGATAACCGTGGGTCTTAACCCTGGCGCAATAACTGCCGACGATGGGGGCAATATTTATGTAGGCTGCACAGGTAACTACGGCAGCATTAAACCCAGGTTAGTTAAAATTAATACTGCAACATATAATATTGTAAAATCTGCAGATACAGCAGTGGGGAAAATACGGTTTTTTGGTGGGGTATTATATGCTACTGGGGGATATCTTGGATCGCCCAACCTGCGTAAGCTAAGCACTACAGATTTTGCACAAGCATCTTCCAATTTCGTAGCCGACGGTACAAGCATTACGCTGCCATACGGACTTAATATTGATCCGGCAAATGGAGATGTGTATGTAACCGATGCGAAAAATTATATAACGAGTGGCGAGGTTTTCTGTTTTGATAAGAGCGGTAAAAAGAAATTTTCCTTTTCGGTATCTCCGGGTTTTAATCCCAATACTGTGGCTTTGATAAAGCAGTAAATCCATTTTACAGGCAAGACCTTCTGAATCCACATCTTCATTAAATATCCCGGGCCATTTGCAATTGAATTATTTGTGGATGACCCGGTATATTTTTAATCTTCTTCGAATAAAAAACTGATAAAGCTGTTAGTGTTTACGTAGCATTTTGTAAATCTCTAAGTCTTATCCCGATTTCCGCCCTGGGAGGGAGATTACCAAGTGCAGACTGAACCAGCACTTCCTGTTGCCCGGTGTGCACACGCAGCAAAGTATATGCGCCTTTGAATTGCTGATGGAGTAAGCGTGCCTTGAAATGAGCATCATGAGGAGAACAAGTTTCTAATTGTACAGGGCGGATAAATAAACTGTTTTTACCTGGATGTTTTTCCCGCAAAAGAAGCAAAGCAGGATCATTTAACTGAAGATAATTATAAGCACCAAACAAGCCAGCACAATAGGCATCCTTTGGCGAAAAAAAAGTTTCCTGGGGCGTGGCACTCTGAATGATTTTTCCTGAACGCATAATTAAAATCCGATCGGCCCAGGCAAGCATATCTGCAGCATCATGAGATACCATGAGACAAGTAAGTCTTAAATCGGCGGACACATCTTCAAGCACATTTTGAATTAATTGCTGATGGCCGGCATCCAAATTAGAAAAGGGCTCATCCAGCAATAATAAGTTTGGTGAGGTGCAAAGTAACCTTGCGAGGGCAATGCGTTGTTTCTCACCGCCGGAGAGTTCATCCGTCCAGCGCTGCATTAGGTGCTGTATGCGGCAAATGGAAAAAATTTTCTGCGCTTCCTTCTCTTCTATTTTGTTGGCCATATCCAACACTTCATACACATGATAGTTATTGCGCAGTTCAAAATGCTGGCTCAGGTAGGCGATTTTTTTATGGCCTGGTATTAATACTTCATCTGGCCCCTTTACCCGCTCACCCATAAAATAAATTTCTCCCGCCTGTGGTTGCAACAGCCCGGCCACCATCTTAAGCAAAGTTGTTTTTCCGGAACCTGCCTCACCTGCTATAGCAATTTTTTCTCCTTCTCTTTGTTCAAAGGATACTTCCGACACCGCATACCCACCATGCTCCACCCTTGAAACTCCAGTCACTGATAAATAATGCATAGCACGAAATTAACTCCAGCCAGGGTTTCTTCCGCATTTCTATATGTATATTATCTATGCGCACAAAGAATGGTACAATATAGTTGCTGCCACACAGAACGCAGTTACTTCAAAGATCTTCATAGATATTTGCAGCATGGCTGAAAAGTGTTTACATGTTGCATATGATGCTTGTTATGCCCACAACCTTCCGGAGGAACATCGATTTCCCATGCTCAAGTATGAATTGATACCGGGCCAATTACTGCATGAAGGCACCTTAACGAATGCTAATTTTTTTTCACCCGGCATTTGCAAAGATGAGGTTGTATTGCTCACGCACACACCACAATATTTTGATAAATTAAAATTACAGCAGCTCAGTGCAAAAGAACAACGGGAAATAGGTTTTCCGCAATCACCTGCACTTACCCACCGGGAATTACAAATAACGCAAGGCACAATTGATTGTGCAATGTATGCTTTGAAAAACGGGGTGGCGCTGAATGTAGCCGGGGGAACACATCATGCATTTGCGGAAAGAGGCGAAGGATTTTGCCTGCTAAACGATTTTGCCATAGCATCCAATTATTTGCTCCGGGAAAAAATACTGGATCGCATTATGGTTGTTGATTTGGATGTACACCAGGGAAACGGAACAGCCAGCATTTTTAAAAATGAACCCCGTGTATTTACATTTAGTATGCATGGCCAGCACAATTATCCTTTTAGAAAGGAGGAAAGCGATCTTGATGTAGGGTTACCAGATGGCATTGAAGATGAAGCTTACCTTGATCTCTTAACGATGCATCTGCACCAGATCATTGCAGTTCATCGTCCACAACTCGTATGCTTCCAGGCAGGCGTAGACATATTGCATACAGACAAGTATGGGAAACTGAATATCTCCTTAGAAGGATGCAAAAAGCGGGATGAACTGGTTTTAAATTATTTAAAAGAAAGCGGTATCCCCTGCGTATTGGCAATGGGAGGTGGTTACTCTGCAGACATCAGGATTATTGTAGAAGCTCACTGCAACAGCTTCAGGGCGGCAAAGCTGATCTATGATTTGTAAAGTTATTTTGTATCTGCCTGGCTATAACTGTTGTTTTCTTCGTCTTCCTCCCCGATTGATTCATTGTCATCATCCAGCTCTGCGCCGGGTACATCAAGATCTTCGCCGGTGAAATCTACGGAACTGGAAGCTTCGTTGAGCGGTTCGCCATCTTTATCCGTATTATCCAGCATGGAACGCTGCAGGTTCTCATCGTCCTGGCTTGTGCCCGTTTGCAAACCCATATCAAGAATACGTCTTTCAGTAGCAGAAATATCATTGCTATTTTCAGCATTTTCTCCGCTTGTTTTTGTTGTGTCCATAATCGCTTATTTAAACTTATCGTTTCAAATCACATGCCGTACCTGTTTTTAATGAGCGGGAACGATTACTTGCAAAGCTGCCGGTAAAATGTCGGCCTTAATTTTACGCACTTTTCCCAGGTATTCCCCATCCACCTGAAAGTGTACCGGCTTCCTGGAATGAATGATCACCGAAGATGTTTGATACACGGTAGTCTTTCCGGGATTGTGCTTTGTTTTCAACACACTCATTTTAAAAATCTCGCTTAAAGAAAGCTTCTTAAGTGCAATCACTTCAAACTTTTTGTCGTCAAGTTCTCCTACCGGGTTAATGACTGCCCCGGTACCATATTTTGTGGCGTTTGCAATTACAATCATGGCGGCTTTTATAATTGTGGTTTCATTGTTTACCTGCATGCGCACTTCCATGGTTGGATTATTAAACAAAACTTTCAGCGAAGCTTTTAAATAACCCCACATTCCCCGGGAATCCATGGCGTCAAATTTTTTAATGAGGTTTGCATTAAAGCCAATATCACTAAGGTGTACACAAAGTTCATCATTTATTTTAATCACATGGATGGATTCCTGCTTACCCTGCAGCAGCAATTGAAACGCTTCCTCCGGCTTTGCCGGAATTCCGAGTTCCTTTGCAAGCCCATTAGCTGATCCGGCAGGTATTATCCCAAGTGCCACGTCGGTTTGCAACAGGCATTCTGCCACAAGTTTCACGGTGCCGTCTCCTCCTACTGCTACCGCCAGGTTTGGCTTAAAAGATTCAAGTTCATTTTGCACATCTTTTACATCACATTTCTCTGGTAATTCAAATACAGAAAATTCCACTTCGTCCTGCTCATCAAAAAAGGCTGAAATCTCTTTCACCCAATCCATTTCGTTGGTTCCTGAATTTGCATTTACGACAAATAAGATTCTTTTAAAGCTGGGGGAAGCCATTATTTATGGGTTTAATATGCAGTAAGGTAAGTTTTGATGATTATTATGGTATGCATTTAGTTATTATCCCTATTTTAAATTTTGCAATGGGAGTCTATTGAACTGTAAACCTTATGCCAAAAGCATCTCAACTACAAAATATCAACATCAAAGTGTATCATGGGTATGGCCATAAACATAACATGATGCTCTATGGGCATACACTGCAAGGCAAGCCAATTATCAGGAAATATTATGGCAATAATCTTTTTAAAAATCTTTACCAGCTCCTGCGTATTTTTTTTGTAAAGCCTGTGGGGGGCATTGCCCTTACCCTTTCCTGGGGAAACCAGGTATTAAAGACGGTGAGTGAGAAAGATGGCTATTTTAAGTTTCAGTGGGAGTCAGAAACGGATGTTCCTGCAGGCTGGCATACTGCCATGGTTACATTGCGGGATAATCCTTGCACCAGCACGGAAGCCAGCGTATTTGTGCCGCACATTTCGCAATATGCTTTTATTTCAGATATTGATGACACTGTCCTGATAAGTCATTCAGCAGCTACATTTCAAAAACTTAGGGTATTATTTACTAAAAATCCCCGTACCCGAAAAGCTTTTGCAGATGTTGTACAACATTATCAGATGCTTGCCCATGCCTATGCAGAGCCAAATGTGACCAACCCCTTCTTCTATGTATCCAGCAGCGAGTGGAATTTATATAATGAACTCCTGGAATTTTTCTCCTTTAATAAACTTCCATCAGGTGTTTTCCTGCTAAGTGGATTAAAACGCTGGTATCAATTATTCAAAACCGGGGGCACAAAACACCATGGCAAGCTAGTGCGCATTGCAAGGGTGCTGGAGGTATACCCCAAACAGCGTTTTGTTCTCTTTGGCGATAATTCTCAGCAGGATCCTCAAATTTATGCGGCCATCGCAGCTAAACATCCGCAACAGATTAAGGCCATTTATATCCGCAATATCAAGGCTTCAAAGAAAGCCGCAACTGTTGCTACCTTAACTCCTTTGAAAGCCCTGGGTGTTCAAATTTGTTTGTTTGATTGTGATGAAGATGCAATAGCCTTCTCCCAACAAATACAATTGATACCCGAAGCAATTTTACCAGTATGAGTGCGGGCCAAGTCTTAATTTTACACAAAAGAATTGATATGACGGGCGATGAAATTTACCAACTGAGAAAAGATTATACTTTAAATAGTATGAATGAAAATGAAGTGGCCAAAGATCCACTCACACAATTTAGGCTTTGGTGGGAAGAAGCTGAGCGCTCACAAATATTGGAACACAATGCGATGATTCTTTCTACGGTAACACCGGAGGGAATGCCAGAAGCGAGAACAGTGTTACTTAAGGCTTTCAATGATAAGGGCTTTGTTTTTTTTACTAATTATAATAGTGCAAAGAGTGCACAACTTGATGCCAATGGAAAATGTAGCCTCCTCTTTTTTTGGAAAGAACTGGAGCGGCAGGTGCGCATCAATGGCGTGGCTGAAAGAATAAGCGCAGCGGAAAGTATTGCCTATTTTGATAGCAGGCCCAAGGGTAGCCAGATTGGTGCCTGGGCTTCACCGCAGAGTATGGCCGTAGCAGGAAAGTCCTGGCTAAAGGAAACCTACCAGTATTATGCAGAACGCTTTAGTCATGGCAAAATTCCCAAGCCCCCGCATTGGGGTGGCTACCGGGTAACGCCCCAGAAAATAGAATTCTGGCAAGGAAGGCCAAGCCGTATGCACGACCGGATTTTGTATTCCGCCGAAAATAATGAATGGAAAATCTCCCGCCTCGCTCCTTAGTATCCTGAGGTAAATCTTCTACAACAGCTCCCATTTCCTGCATTGCATTATCAATAAAGCAGCCCTTTTCGTGGCGTGGTATAGCATTTGAAAAGGACAAGGAAATNNATGTGGCATCCGCACAACCAGACTCCAGTTTTAAGAAATTTGATAGCGCTGAATATTCCAGCCCATATCATATAAAGCCCGGGATAGATATTCCCATTGCGATCATAACAGATGGCTATAGCATTTATGGCATGAGTCAGATTTATGGACGTCCGGTGCAATCGGAGGCTGCTATTCTTGCTTTAGACAAAAGCAACATCAATAAACTTGACAGGCCCATTACCAGCAATTATTCTCTCAAGGCTAAAAACCTGAGTGATAAATTTTTCTATGGTAGTATGCCGATGCCACTTATCTTAATGCTTGATAAAAAAATGCGAAAAGATGGGTTAAAACTGGGACTACTATATTTAGAAACAATGGGTATCACAGGCATGTTGTACACTTCTGCTGTAATGCTGGCCGATCGCTACCGACCTTACGCATACAATCCGGAAGTTCCCATGAGCGTGCGTACGAGAGGTGGCGTGAGAAATTCGTTTTATGCCGGTCACGTGGCGCTCGTTGGTACCTCTGTTTTCTTTATGGCTAAAACCTACGCAGACTATCATCCTGAAATGCGCAACAAATGGATCTTATATACCATCGCTTCCGGTGCCACTGCTACCACGGCTTACCTCAGGGTGAAAGCAGGGCAGCACTTTATTTCCGATGTAGCGGTAGGAGCAGCCATGGGCACCCTTGTAGGCGTGCTTGTACCTCATCTGCATAAAAATAAAAACCTGGCTGATGCCAGGCTTTCCATCTCTCCCGTAATGGTCAATGAAAGTGCGGGTTTCCATGCAAAATTGAGATTAGGAAGGTAATCTGTTGTACTTTGAAATAAATTTATTTGGTTTGCAAAACAACCATGTTTTTTGATCACCTCCATCTCGAGAAAATAATCCTCCAATCTGATTGGTGGGCTCTTGCTGCTGAAACGCCGGACAGTCATTACAGTAATAACAGTGGCGTTATGCTTAGTGACCATTTACTTGCGGTTCATGAAAATGTAGAACGCATCTTCCAATATAAAAATGAAGGATTCTTTGGGCAAATGTTTGACCTTATACCAAGGCTGAATTTGAAAAAGGAAGAAGTGTATGAGGAACTTCGCATCGTGGCCCTCCTGCACGATATTGGAAAAGTAAAAGAAGACAAAACACTGGTAATACCCCACCCCCTTACAGGCAAGCCTGCTCATATGCGCCACGGTGTGGTTTCCTTAATGGCAACTATGGAAATAATTGGAAGTAATTTATTGAACTGGCCAGAACGCCGCAACAGGATTTACCGCACTGTGGAGTTGCATGATATGTCATATGGTTTATTCCGTGAGTATCATAGCACCGGGAATCTTCCTGGAAATGATAAATGGGATTACATTAATAATAAAATTCACACCATAACGGGTGGAGGATTGTATTATCTCCTTCTTTTTAAACTTGCAGATACACATGGGCACGCAAACCTTTCTGATGTGACATGGTTTTATGAAAATGTGAAAAAGGAATACTTTGATGGCCTTCATCTCCCTTTACCACTCCCGGGACCAGGAGACATCAAGTAGCAGGAAGGACAATTATTTTGACTGGTAATTGATATATGCTCCGTTTAGTTTAAGGCTGGCAGTGTAAGTTTCG
Organism: Chitinophagaceae bacterium UBA4412; assembly: GCA_002400445.1. GTDB lineage: Bacteria > Bacteroidota > Bacteroidia > Chitinophagales > Chitinophagaceae > Ferruginibacter. The sequence continues at coordinate 3,427 of DGQO01000100.1, read as the reverse complement.
CCCGTAGCTGCGGCCCCCCTTTTAAAGCCGAACTGCCACATTGGGCATTCAGAAAGCTTATTATTGGTTGAAACACCGGAGCCGAAATACCAGGTGCCTGAATTGGAAGAATACTTGGCAACCCAGGCAACCGATGTAGCCAAATTAATGTAACTCGATGCATAAATGGGGGGTGGCAGGTACATTTTCCGTAGTAATATAATTATAACTATCCCAACCAGTGTGCAGCTCTGACAGTGGTGCGTTGAGATTTGTTGTTCCGGCAATTAAAAACCAACTTACAAAGCTGTTTGCGGTTACCGTAGGGAAAGTATAATAAAGAGTAATACTTACCGCCTTTGTACTATCCCAGTCTGTGGGTTTGGGAACAAGGAACCCTACGGCGTTTGCGGAAGGCGTCATTGAAATCCCCCACATCCCCGGGGTATTGTAGGCAAATGGTAAATAATTCATGGCACTCGCCGGAATGTAAATCCTTCGGTTTTGAGTTGTTGCACTCATTTCCACCCAGGAAGAACCGCTGAAAAACCAAAATGTCTTGGTACTGGTATCAAAAACGGCAAGTCCTATTGCGGGTGATGTGATGGCAATTCGGCTTGCTGAGCTCATACGAGGCACGAGCATTCATTTATCAGAACTTGCTATATCCAGGGCAGCACTACTGTTAGGATTTGAAGTGCCAATACCCACATTCTGAGCATGCGAGACGAAAGAAATAAGGAAAATCGCAAAGATGGAAATACAAACAACTTTTTTCATGCAAATTATTTGAGTGATTATAAATGAATACTATCTGTGCTGCAGCAAAAGAGCCTTAAAAAGTGTAAGGCGAAAGTAGTAGAATAGATGGTAACGAGCGATCCCCTAATGAGGTTAGGAGCCCGTCAACAGGCAAGTAGCAGAACGCAGCGTTTATGCGTAATTGATATAAAAAGGGTTGACAACGCTTGTCAACCCTTACACTCCCCCTAATGCACAGATTTAAATAGGAAGCATTCATTATCGTCCGCTGTCCTATGTTCAAAAGAACATATTTAATAAGTCTTAAATAATAGAAAAATAGCGAATTAGCTGTAGTGTTTTAGCCAATTGAAGAAGGTGGCAGCCCAGGTTGAAAAGTCAGACAAAACAGGGAATGGCTATAATAAAAAACAGGGGCATTTTGCCCCTGTAATGTCTTGCAGAATCGTGCTTTACTATTGTTAGCCGGCTAGCAATGCGATAATCGTCATGCATGCATAAAACCCAACGATAATACCAACAGCCTGTAAAGTTTCTGCCAATGTGTTTGAATAGAAATGTTTCATAATCTACAATTTAAAAGTGATTAAAATGCAGTTATTAATAGGAATGGAAGTAGGATCGTTTTAGGTGGGGATTACTCAATACTGCTTGTGCGAAAAGCGATTGAAACACAAATATACTAAATTTTATATTCTGTTTAACCTTTTACCATTATTTCTATTTGATTCTGATCAGATTTCGAAATGATTCTTGTCAAAAAAAAGACTTTCTCAAGATTACCAGCAGATTCTATCTTTCCGGATCATGGAGAAAGTCTTTTTGTTCAGCTTTACTACGAGCGAGTGTTTAAGTTCCTATCAGTTCTTCTTTTGCATTACTAAAAACCGAAATACCATTATAACTTACTTCCCAGGTAACAGGAATGGCTTTTTTAAGCAAGAAACTCACGCCACAAAATTTGTTTTGCGAGTCATTTACAGCATTTAGAGCAGCCTCCTGGTTTTCGGGGTTTCCTTTAAATTCATAAACCAGGTGAATTGAAGTATAGGTCATCGGAGCTTGCTTACTTAGTTCGCCTGCTACTTTAATATTAAGGTCGTCTACTTCCTTACCTGATTTGCGCAGAATTGCAGCGATGTCCATACCAGTACAGCCAGATAGCGCCGTAAGAACAAAGGGCTTGGGAATAGGTCCATTATCCTCTCCACCAGCTCTTTCCGGGGCATCCATAACAATAGTATGTCCGTTTACTAGGGTATTAAACTGCATCTTACCCATCCATTGTGTTTCTATTTCATGTTGTGCCATGTCTATCTATTTTTTATTTTACAACTATTGATTCCAAAGAGCGTATATAAAGGGCAAAAGCTTACGAGGCTGGTAAGTACAAAAACGACCGCAAGAACCAATAAAACAATGCCAAGTGTGCCGGAAATTGTTCCTGTGAAATAAAGCACCGCTACCACTGCTGCAACCAGCAAGCGTATGATCCTGTCAATGCTGCCCATATTTTTTTTCATATCAATTCATTTAATTTTAAGTGAAACTCTGGTATTGATTTTATTAGCACAAAATTAAGCTGCGGATAGAAGGCAAACCGTTACAAATGTTACATTTGCCACTATATCTGTAAATACTGACGACTCTCATGTTTGAGTTTTCTAATTGTATAAAAAGATCAGCGATATGCAAAAAATCATACTCTCCGTTTTTATCATCTCTCTAGGCGCTTGCTCCAGTTCTGTATCGCAAACGAAGACCGTTTCTAAGGAATCGGTTTACACTGCCGGTCTTTACTTTGGCAGTATTTGCTGTGGAACAGTTTCGGATGATTTTGTGAAGCCTTTTGTTGTGGATTTCAATAAATCGCATGAAACTGCAATAGCTGCAGACAAAGCAGCCGGTTGTGGTAAAGAAGGAGAATTTATGATCCTGTTTAGATCTTCCAAAACCGGGCAAATCAATGACCAGTTTGAGAAAGCCCTGATGATATTAGTTGAAAAAACCAATGCGGAAAACAAAGTATCCAATAGTAGTAGCGGATACATCAATTTGGTCAAAGATGTGCAAACAACAAGCCTTGGGCACTGCCGCCTGGGTATTACGGAACTCTTTTGACAAATTATTTCATATGGAGAAATCCTAGAAATTAAGAGAACTCTATAAGACTATTGTTATTTCCTAAAATTGAACAAAATTTTGATTACCAATTAATTAATAGTTTTTACTAATACTTTTATCAAGATATTAATTTTTTCGTAGCCTGATATTATTTACGTTGAATTAAAATAAACATTTTGCTATTAAAATTCTAACTAGTAGTTTTACGCAGCATTTAACGGATTGCTTTACTTTACCTCAGT
>DGQO01000100.1:0-184 GCA_002400445.1 Chitinophagaceae bacterium UBA4412 | reverse complement strand
CCATCCTGATGTTGTTAATATTATTTTTCAGGCAGGTACTACGCCTCTGAATGATAATTACTACCGTGTAATTAATAGCACGCATCAAAAGCCTGAATGGCATAATGCACCCAACCACACAGCTTCAAGCGTAAACGGAAAGATGCTCGTTGTAAATGGTAGCGCAGAAACATTTTACATACGC
>DGQO01000079.1 GCA_002400445.1 Chitinophagaceae bacterium UBA4412 | reverse complement strand
AAGGCCCAGCAATGTCCAGTTAATTAAGCCAGTTTGATTACCCGAATTGTTCAATAACAAATAGGCGTATAAGCCCGCAGTAAACAAGAAAAGGAAGTTGTAAAAAAGTGCAGGCAATTTGGATTGCAATAATTGATCGGTAAGCTGGCTTTGCCGTAAAGAGCTATTAAAAAAGACACGGAATAGGGTGTGAAAATAGCGACTATACACTCTGCGGATAATGCCAAAGAAAATAACAACGCCTAATATGATGTAAAACAAAGCATCGCTGTCCTTTGGGTTGCGCACACGCACAGCAATTGACTCAGGCTTGCCTTTGAAATTGAGGTACATATTCTCGCCAGCAAGTATTTGCCATTCGTTCTGCACAGGTATCTGCAGCGCAACAGGCACGGAGTCACGCTGGGGAAAGCTATCGCTTACCTGCGCCGACAAAGGCACGTAAAACATCAGTGCAATAAAGAACAGGTAAATAAATCTGAGCAAGGAAACTTCATTTTTTGGACGACAAAAATACAAGCATTGCTGTAACTAAAAATAATTGATGTATCCAAAATGAAGTTTAGAGGCTTCCCGGATGTTAAACTTCAAGTCATCCCGCTTGCCGATGGCATAACTCACATTGAGCAAGCCGGCTTTCGTTTCAAACACGAGACCAAGCCCGATACTCGTAAATACATTTTTTGCACGCAACTCCTGGTATTTATTATTTACAAGTCCCAAATCTGAGAAGGCAAATAAAAAGGAGTTGAGCCCAACGAGATAACGGTATTCTGCTGTGAGCACAGCATAAGAAGTTGCATACACACTTTCTTCATCAAAGCCACGCAACAACTTGTAGCCCCCAATTTGAAAAAGTTCATTCCTGAAAATATTCGGGCTATTGTAGATTCCTCCGCTCAACGCTGTTTTAAAAGTGGATCCTTTACCTACCGGAAAGTAATGTGCCAGCATGGTGCGCACACGCAACTGGTAACTCCTGGGTTTTACAGAGTCATACAAACTGTTGTAATCAAATGACGCATCCTTTATATTGATGATATCGTTGTTACGCTTAATCTTTTTAATACCCACACTCGTACTTAGAAAAATTTCGCTTCCCTTAGAAGGATTGAGCCGATAATTGGTAGTATGGAGCGTATAGTCGATACCAACATTAGCAGCACTCACATCTACATTTGCCGGAAGTCGCTTCAGCAGTTTTACCTGGTTAGTATCTACAGCACCACCCAGCAACGTATTGCTCTGCCACTGCAAAAACAATTTTCCGGATTGAGAAGCTGACAAATTATACTGTAGCCCGGCCTGGGCATTCACTTGTAAAAAATTTGAATCCTTTTTGAATAAATCAAACAAGGTCGAGATTCCAAAGGGAGAATTAAAAAGATATGGCCTGGAGAAACCCAGGTTAAGGCGAGGAGACTTGGGCTGTAATTGCTGCCATTTCACCAGGATCTCTTCCGCAGAACCAAAGCTGTTTTTGAGGTCAAGATTTACATCTGCAGTAAGCCTGAGTTTGTTAGTCTCTGTAGAAGAAGGCAAGAAGCCCACGAGGAAATTAACCTGGCTGCTTTTTTTTGCATTAGCATAAACATTCAGTACCGAGCCTGCGCCCAGCATCGTAAGGTCTGAGGGCTGCACAGGTGCAAGAAAGGGCAATTCAAGTATTCGCCTGTCTACCGCCTCCAGCTTACTACGGTTATACACGCTCCCATTTTGTATATCAAGATAGCGCTGCAAAAATATTTTGCTCAGGCTGGCTTTTCCAATAAGCCGGACGCTGTCCACATGATATAATACACCATTTTTAATTTGCAGCCTGGCATACATGGCTTCGCCCATCAGTTGCACACTGTCTAATTTTATTTCTGCAAAGGGATATCCATTATTTTCAAAATATTTTACAAGATTGCTTTGCAGGTTTTGTAGCCTGGAAAATTCCAGTGGCTTATTTTCAAAATTTGCTTTCCTGTATCCCACCGCAGTGAGAATATTGGCGGGTACGCTATCCGTATTTAACCTAATCCATTTGTAAAGTGTACCAATATAAAGTTGCACAAAGAAACTATCGCTCCGCTGCCAGGAGCTATCCACGGAGGCTAACGGATATCCTTTGGCAGCAAGCATTTGCGGAATTTGCCGGATATATTTCTCTGCTTCAGACTGGGCCGAAAAACTGCTGGTAAGCGAAAGGGCAGCCGCCGTAAACCCGCTATCTTTGCCCGCAAAGGAATAGATCATTTTTACAGGTAGTATTTCATTTCGCTGGTTTTGCGCATAGGCTGCCTGGCCAGTAAAAAGCCCATAGATAAAGAGACAAAGTATCAACCTGGATAAAGAGATCCCGGAGCAGCAAATGATCATATACAACGCTATTCTATAAACGTAAAACTACACTTTGGCAGGCATTTATCTTCATATCCCTTATTGCAAGCAGGCATGTACGTATTGCAATTTTCACTTCTCTACGTCATTGCATAGTAAAGAGAAACTGCTGGCGGCCATGTTAAAGGAGATAGAGACTAGTAAAAAAAAGGGGCAGCCCGAAATACAAACGATTTATTTTGGCGGAGGCACACCCAGCATTCTTACTGTTGCAGAAATAACCATGCTGTTAGATCATCTTCGTTATTATTTTAAGNNNGTCTTTTTCTGCCGCAGAACTTCAATGGATGAACCGGGCGCATAATGCAAGCCAGGCCATGCAAAGCATTTGCGATATACGGGAAGCGGGCTTTGACAATTTTTCCATCGACCTGATTTATGGATCACCATTGCTCGGGGATGCGGAACTGCTGACGACGCTTGAAATTGCTTTGCAAAATAATATCCCTCACGTTTCTGCGTATGCGCTTAC
>DGQO01000087.1:7943-8358 GCA_002400445.1 Chitinophagaceae bacterium UBA4412 | reverse complement strand
ATGAGGCTGTAGGCCGTGGTTTGTGTGCTGTACCAGCTCTCTGAAGAAAGCTGCCCTGCCACTTGTGCCAATACCTGAGCGGCTTTACTGCGGTTGCCCATGAGCGTAAGTGTTTCCAGTACCATGGCCTGGTCTCTTAATGCAGATCCAAAACTTACACCCGGATTATTGCGTTGCTCAAAACTAAGCGGCAGGTTGCTGATGAGATCAAGCGCTGTGTTGTGCTGACCCGCCAGTTCATACGCTGCAGCCAGCCGCCATTTTGATTCTGGCGCCAGGTATTTAAATTCCCGCAGGCGGTTCATAGCCCCCAGTTCGGGAGCCTTTGCCAGTGCCAGCGTATATAAGCGATAGGCTTGTGTAAGGTCTCCGCCATAAAAATTGGTTGAACTTGGCATCCAGGCATTGGCTCTTG
>DGQO01000087.1:6281-7889 GCA_002400445.1 Chitinophagaceae bacterium UBA4412 | reverse complement strand
CCTGCTTTCACATTCTTATCTATTTCTGCCCGTTGAAAGTCACTCAGGTCGGTGAGTTGTTTCAATACCAATTGCGGGAAAATGCCAGAAGTGGTTTGCTCAAGGCATCCATGCGGATATTGAATGAGATAAGTAAGTCGCTTTTGCAAATTGATAGATGGAATAGAAGAAATTTCCACAGTGCCGGTGCTTTGGCTTAGGATACCAATGGCCGAAGCGGTGGCCTCCCAGCTCTGCCCGGGATTCAGCGTCATCTCCTGCACTTTATTAATGATGGGGTTCGGGTTTCGAATGTCTAATTCTACCTCATCCATTGCGGTTTCCTTGCCGGCACTTGCCGTTACTTTTACTTTTCCTATGCCCACTGCGTTTTTAATGCGCACATTAAAGTAGGCCAGTTGTTCGCCGGGTTTGTCAAAACTTAAGTTTTGTGTTGTGCCGTCTGTTACTTCAAAGAAATTATTGCTCTGCAGGGTTACACTCACATTGCGAATGTTGTTTTCCATGGCAAATACGGTAACGGGAAGTTGGATACTTTCGCCCGGCGACAATACCCGTGGCATGGTGGTAAGCAGCATCAATGGTTTTTTTACGGCCACTGTCTTTTCTGCAGCGCCATACATGCCGGCGTGTGCAGCAATCACCATCATACGAACCGAGCCTACATAAGCCGGCATGGTAAACTCTTGTGTTTGCTTGCTGCCTTTGTCTAAATGAAATGGCCCTAAAAATTTAACGACAGGTTTAAAGCGGTTGGCTGTTTTTTGTTTCGATGGTCCGGCATCATTATCACCACCAATGGTGAGAATCCTTTCCAGGTCGCCGCCCCAGGCGCCGATGACATAATCATACAGATCAAAACTTTTTACACCAAGTGCTTCCCTTGCATAGAATGCTGCATGCGGATCAGGGGTTTTAAAATTGGTTAGGTCGAGCAAGCCTTCGTCTACCACGGCAATACAATAGGTCATTTCCTTACCAGATTTTTCACTCACGGCAATGCTCACCTTAGATTCCGGCCTTATGGTAGCGGCAGTATTTATTACAGGTGTGAGCAGGGTATTCTTGTCTTCTATCAAAATGGGTATGGTACCATACATCCTGATAGGCAGGTCATTGATGGTTTGTGCATGTGGCTGCAGCAAGCTTACGGTAGCATAGATATTGGGCGCCATACCAGCTTCTGTTTTAAATTTCACCTGGGTTTGTCCCTGTTGTGTTTCCTGCCAGAAAGTTTTAATCACCTTGCTGCCGTTTTCCAGGCTCACGAGCATGCGTCCGCCTTTTGCGGATGGAATATTAAGCACCACTTCTTCTCCCACCTCATATTTTTCTTTGTTGCTGGTAAAGGAGAGCATGGATGCGGCAGATTGGTCTTCCTGCCCTGAGCGGCTTTGCCAGCCTGGCTCATCTATATAGAAAACAGATCCTGTAGTGTGCCCGCTCAGTTTGTCTTTTACCAGCACAAGATACCTGCCCCATTCCTGGGCGCCGGTGCTAAACTGCCACTGACCTCTACCGTTAGTAAGGGTGATATCTTCTGTTTTGATGAGTTTGTTATATTGATCCTGGGTAAAATTGCTGAGGCTGTTTCCATCTTCATCCCAC
>DGQO01000087.1:5371-6083 GCA_002400445.1 Chitinophagaceae bacterium UBA4412 | reverse complement strand
GTCGGTGGCCGGGTTATCAAAATCGAAGCCGCCGAATTTTTCAAAAACCGTTTTACGGGAGTACAATGATGCATCTACCTTGGCTTTCAGGTTTTTTGCAGGCGTGCCAAAAAGCCAGGCCGAGCGCAGCTTTCCTTCGGTAGTATTCCCCATACCCAGTATCGGATCTGTTCCAAAATCCAAATTAATTTTGAGGCGGTTGGGCATCACGGTTTCAATTTTCAGCCTTTTCTCAAACGTGGCTCCGCCCACTTTTACTTTGGCCAGCCAGCTTCCGGTAGGAGCAGTTGCATCTGTATTGGTTTTAAATAAATAGAAGCCGTCACTCGCTCCGGCTTGCACAGCCTGCCTGTACAATTGTCCTTGCGGTGTGAATATGCTTAACTCCACCGGATGATCCTTAGGGAGGCTGTTCATTTCATCTTCAATAATAAAATTGAGGTAAATACTGTCTCCCGGCCGCCACACGCCACGCTCACCAAAGATGAAGCCCTTGAGGCCACTGCGTATTTCCTCGCCGCCCACATTGAACCGGCTAAGCGGNNGCGATGAGGAGATAAGGCTTATTCTTCATGTTCAGGTTAGCAAATCCGTCGCCGCTGGTAGTGCCCGTTGCAATTACCTGGTGCTGGTAATCCAGGATATTCAGTTCTACGCCATCCATGGGTTCGGTGCTCAGCAGGTTGCTTACGGCAATGGCTACACTATTATC
>DGQO01000087.1:2278-5287 GCA_002400445.1 Chitinophagaceae bacterium UBA4412 | reverse complement strand
ACCCTTGCTCTTGCTACTGGTATCAGATAATTTGTTGTACAGGGAATACTCTGGCCTAAACCCAATGGTGATGGTGTAAATAGCGCCAGGCTCTGCTTTCAGGAAGCGGTCAATGTCTAATGAAAAGCGCTGCTTAATGTGCAGGTCAAGGGTTTTATCATCATCCAGGCGAAGCGTTTGTTGCACCACCGGGCGGGCTACCCGGCGAAGTTCGCTTTGCTCGCCCATCGCATTTTCCTGGAAAAATTGTGGAATATTGTTTTCATAAATTTTTAGAATACTGATGTCTACAGCGCTGAGGTTTACGGCATCAAAGGGTAGCACCAGTTTACCGCGGTTTGGCAGGATATTTCCCTTGCCATGGATTTTTACGGAAGGCATCCGATTCTCAAAACTGATGTTGCTGGCATACATGCCTTCCAGCGCTTTACCCCATTTATTGCGGATACCCGGATTAACGTTCACGGTAAAATTTCCGTCTAAAGAACTGCTGGTAAAAAGTTTTATCTCGCTGCCATTGATGCTTTGAGACAGTTCGGGTTGGTTGCTCATGGTTACCAGGCCCGTAAGGTCCTGGTCAACGGCAATCGGATCGCTGAATTGTACAGAAGCATATTGCTGTGCATCGTTTACAGCTACCACATTCATAATTTTAAACACACCCACTGCTGGTACAAGAAGCTTGGCTGCACCAGCCGTCTGGGTTTTTAAGGGCTCACCTTTCCAGGACAAAACAAAACTGTTTTCTGCAGTGCCCCGCTCAATATTTTTCACATGAAAACGGTGCGTTTTATGATTATCGCTATGCTCCCAGGTGATGGCTGTATTTTTCCCACTGCTACTTGCACTCAGGATCTGCTCTACTACTGCGTCTTCTTCTGCATCAGCGGTGAGAAGGATACCATCTACAAACATTTTATCCTTTGATCCATCGCTGCGCAATCCCTCATTCGTTACTTTATAATCCGGCCTTGTTGTTTGAAAGTTGAACACCAGATCTTCAAACTTCTTTGGCACTTTTGTTACCTTACTCAACTCAAAATCTACCTCGTAGAGTTTATCTGCTTCCAGGTTTTTTTCTGGCTTAAATTCTATGGTACGGGCATCTACCCAATAGGCTTTTCCTTTCACCGAAGGTGTAAAACTGAATAGTTTTTCTTTCACTTCCTGGCCCACAGTATGGGTTGTAGGAACATCTGCGGCAAGCTTGATTCTTATGCTGCTGGTTTTAGAAACCACGCCCGTGGTGTATGCCTCCACATAGCGGGCATATTCAGGGTCAACCGATTTCCAGCCCACCGATTTCTTGCTGCAGGAAGGCACAAAGAAAATTAAGGCTAGTGCAGCTAAAACAACGGAAAAAAATAGGAGTTTAGGATTTCTGAATAGCAGTGATGTGGGCATAATGCAAGAGGGTTTAAATGTTCTATAAATATTGCACGAATTTTTAAGACGGGGAAATCTTATTTAGTTAAAAAGCATTGAATGCTTGCAGGGGGTATGTTTTAATTACCCATTGGCTTTTGCGGCTACTACTTATCTTTGCAGCCATTTTTTTGCCAACCTAAATTGCTTTTATGAAGACTCTCCTGGCGTTTTGCCTGCTCGCTTTACATACCTCCTTTGCTGTTGCACAAAAAACAACCATTGACTGGAGCGAAGATTTTAAATTGAAAAAAGGTAGTTATGACTTTGAGATTTTATTTTCTGATAACAGCGGCATATACCTGCAGGAATCTCATATGGCTATGAAGAGTTATTTCGTAATAGGTGCAACGGTTCGGGAGTCTGGTACGCTTATCAAAATGGATAAGAATTTATCTGATGTGATCTACCAGGTAAACTACAACAAGGAATTGAAGGGTAAAGAATTTGATGAATTTTTTGTGCTGAAAGACAAATTGTTTTTAATGGCCCGGGTGTACAATAAGAAAGAGAGAACGCTTACGCTCCTGGCTGCAGAGGTAGATAAGAGTTCTGGCGAACTCAAATCAGATTTCGTAGAAATTACAAACTGGCAGAAAGAAGAAAAATCGGATAACATCAATTATAAGGTTGCAGCTAATGCAGATAGTACTTCTATGATTATTGTGAGCACAGTTTCGGCGAAAGAAAAGCAGCAATATGAGATCAGGGAATTCAGTAATAAGTTGAAACAGGTGGGAAAGCCCATTTTAATTTCTAACCAGTTTGAGCGAAACACTTTTGAACTGGAAGATGTAATTCATACAAAGCAACGTACAACGGTGCTTGTGGGAAGGGAGTACGCTTACCAGGAAGGAAAAAAGCGCAAAGCTAAGTTCTTAGATTTCCAGAATTATGTGGTGCGGTTTTATGATGCTATCGGTAAGCAAGTGAATGAGATCAATACTACCGTGGATGGGCGCTGGCTTAATAGTACAAAGGTGCAACAAGTATCTGATGAGGAACTGGTGCTGGCTGCTTTTTATAGTACACATAAAAAAGCAAAGGAAACTAACGGACTGATGGTACAACGCATCAATGCACTTACGGGTACAGTTTTATCTACCCAAAGTAAGGAGCTTGACAAGGGCATGATTGCCGAAGCGGACGATGACGATGAACCTGAAACAAAAGAGGAAAAGGCAGAGCGTAAGGAATTAAAAAAGAGTCAGGATGAAAATGAAGGCTTTTCAAAATATTTGAAGTTTAAAAGTTTTATACCTGCACCAGATGGTGGTATCATCATACTGGCAGAAGAATTTCATAGCTATACTTATATGAGTACGAGCTATTCACCCGGAACCAATGGAATGCCTGGCCGAACAACCACAACCACTTACCGGGTTTGGGATTATGGGGATTTGTTTATGAGTAAAATGCAAGTAGATGGTTCGCTTAGCTGGCTTNNACACCTGAACCTCATTATTCCAGTGTTGGAATTTTGCCGCTGAATAATGCACTCCGCATCTATTTTAACGATCATCGTAAGAATGCAAATATTACGGGGCCGGGTAAAAGAGTGAAGCGGGTGTATAAATATTCTTC
>DGQO01000087.1:0-2226 GCA_002400445.1 Chitinophagaceae bacterium UBA4412 | reverse complement strand
GTGGCGAGGATTAATGCAAAATAGGAACCGCAGAACATGCGCCATCATGAAACAGGAATCACCTTGCTGCCACTGAAGTGACCAGGGCCGATGCAGGAAGTTATCCGATCTACTGCCAGGAGACTGCGGGTTAAAATTTTACGCTATAATTTGGTTGCGCAGGAGATCTTCGAAATTATCCCGACGGCGAATAAGCCTGGCGTTTCCATCTTCTACCAATACTTCTGCGGGTTTAAAGCGGCTGTTAAAGTTGCTGCTCATTTCAAAACCATAAGCACCGGCATTATAAAAAGCAATGATGTCGCCTTCCCGCATTTCGGGCATCGGCCTGTCCCAGGCGAAAGTATCTGTTTCGCAAATATTGCCCACGATGGAATAAGGCTTTACCAGGCCATTGGGGTTACTGAGGTTTTTAATATCGTGCCAGGCATCGTAAAACATAGGCCTTATCAGGTGATTGAATCCTGTGTTCAACCCGGCGAAAGTAGTGGCAGGTGTTTCTTTAATTACATTTACCTGAGACAGTAAATACCCGGCTGCACTCACTAAAAATTTGCCCGGCTCAAACCATACCTGCAGGTCTTTGCCAGATGTAGCGTTGTGATGGGTAAATGCGGCATGCACGGCATCAGCCAATGCCTGTATATCTGTGCCGCATTCATCATTTTTATAAGGCACTTTAAAACCACCGCCCAGGTCGATAGCTGTGAGTTGCGGAAACTGTGGTATAATTTCTAAAAGCACTTCAATACCTTTTACAAAAACGGCCACATCTTTAATATCGCTGCCTGTGTGGATGTGCAGGTTCTGAATGTGCAGCTTGTATTGATGCATATATTCCAATACCTGCGGGAGGTGCTCTATGGGAATACCAAACTTGCTGCGATCATGCCCGGTAGAAATTTTAAGGTTGCCGCCGGCCATAATATTTGGCCGAAGGCGAATGCCAATGGGATAACTGCCGGCAAATTTTTTCCCGAACTTCTCCAGGTTGTGCAGGCTGTCTATATTAATATGTACGCCAAGGTCTTTTACGGCTTCTATTTCAGAAAAATGGATGCCGTTGGAAGTGTATAAAATATTCCCTGGATCAAAACCTGCCATTAAAGCAAGTTTTACTTCGTTTATAGAACTGCAGTCTGCCGAAGCACCTATTTTGTTGATGTGCCTGAGCACATTCACATTCGTAAGCGCCTTGCAGGCGTAGAAGAATTTTGTATTTGTCTTTGCAAATGCTTTTTTAAGTAAAGCGTATTGGTTACTGATTTGGTCTGCATCATATACATACAAGGGCGTACCATGTATACCGGCAAGGTTGATTAACTGTTCTGCTGAAAGCATGGTTGCTTTTTAAAATTTTTGCTTGTAAAAAAAGGCATACAAGATGTAATGCCTTCGATATTTTTAATGAGTGCAGATTCTGCTTAAGCAGGTTCTGCCTCATCATTAGTTGCAGTTTCTTCGTCGGCTTTTGCTGAAGGATTTGCCGGTAATGCTTCCTCACTTTTTTCTTCGATCTCTTCTTCTGCTATCTCCTCGTAGTGTTCAACTTCATCAGCCTGGCTTTGCACAATTTCCGGGGTAATGATTTCGCCGGTAGAAACTACCATTTCCTGCACGATTTCTTCCTGAACAATAACTTCGATCAATTCATCTTCTCCGGGTTCTGCTTCCTCTGCTGCAGAATGGATGGCCTCGTCTTCATCTTCTGCCTGGTTTACCAGGGTGGCCCTTGTAATTTCTTCCATCAGCACTTCCCTTATTTTGGGTAAATCTTCCGGGCTATTGATACCAAAATAATCCATGAAAGATTTTGATGTAGCGTAAATCAATGGTTTGCCCACTGCATCTTCATTGCGCCCGGAAATGATCACGAGATCTTTCTCCAGCAATTTTTGCACGGCATAATCACAATTCACACCACGGATAGCTTCCATTTCACTTTTAGTAATGGGCTGCTTGTAGGCAATGATGGCCAGGGTTTCAAGGGCTGCGGTCGATAATTTTTTAATAAATTTATCGCCGTTAATCAGGGCTACCGTTTTGTGATACTCGGGCTTGGTAAGAAATTGCCAGCCGCCGCCGCTTTGTTTCAATTCAAAAGCGTAAAATTCCGAACTGTATTTTTCGTGTATTCCCTGCACAGCGGTTTCTACCTGGTCAAGGGATGCCCGGTCTTCTATAAAACCCAGGGCATTATTTACGAGTTCAGTCAGTTCAAGATTA
>DGQO01000022.1:8153-10024 GCA_002400445.1 Chitinophagaceae bacterium UBA4412 | reverse complement strand
ACTGGAATTGTTGCATTGCGAAAAGAACATTCCGATAAAGAAAAGGGTAAGCGTGATCAGATAGATTTTCATAGGCCTTATTTGTAAAATATCATTTTTGAATCCGGTTTTCCTTAAACAAAAATTTGTAGCATTTGTTTAACCGATCAAATTTTCTACTTCTGCACATTTAAAAGCTTACCCAATGGTATCGTCAGATTCGCATCAGCTTTTATGATTAAAGATTTGATACTTGCATCATTATTTAATACCGGGGCAAATGGCGTACCGCCACCTATGATCACATCTGTGTAGGGCCCTGGTACTGCATTACAATCCCAGTTTTGCGCATCTTCCCATGCACTACTAATGTTACCCGTCCAGTTGGCAGTGAATTTAATTGTGCAAGCCACGCTGTACTTTATTCCCTGTGCCGTCTGCACCCGGCAGCGATAGACATTGCCGGTATTGAGGCCGGCTAAATTAGTCATTTGCAATTGTAAAGATTGTACGCCGTTATAGTTAGCATTATTCACCAGGTTCGTAAAACCAGCGCCACTGTCGATCTGCCATTGGTAGGTAGTGCCGGTAACTTCACTCACGAGCATCAAACTATTACTGCCCTCACATAATTTTCTAATACCGGGTTTCGCCAGGCCAAACCAGGTTGCATTGGTAAACACAGCTTTAAAAATAAAATCATTTTTAACGCCAAAACCAGCACTGATGGCTTCAGTGGCAAACTGTGCACTTTCTGCAGCTATACCAGATGTTAGATTATTTACAGAAGCCACTATGGCAGCATCGGCAATGGCATTACCCGTTGCTGCTGCCCAGGCATTCATTTCGTCCCTGGTATAATACAGTTGAAATTCCATTTCGTTTGTGCCTGCAGAAAACTCACTGGTAAATTTAAATATCTTATTGCTCACAAATTCTGCTGCAAGGCCAGGCCAGGCTGCGGTAGCGCCCAGTCCCGTACGTACGAGTTCTACAGTGCTGCATCCATAATTATGGCTGCTCTTATTTCTTAAACTAGCCATAATGTTTTTCGTAACCGGATTGTAAAAATGCACGGTTTCAAACGGCCCGATCTGTGCCTCATACTTATTATTAGCATCTGCTAAAAATTGTATGTCGCTACTACCTGCACCCACCAGGGATATACTATCTAAAAGTAAGGAAGGCAGGTTAACCACAGAACTGTTATTATGCCATTCAAACCCCAGTTTTACCGAAGATTTATTTTCTGCGACTGCAGGAATGTCTACGCCGTTCATGGCAGGATAACTTCTGCCGTAAATATTATCCAACAGCGTAACCCAATTCACACCATTGTCAATCGAATAAAGAATTCTCATAAAATCTTTTGCATCAGTACCCTCCGTTCCACCTGTGGTTCCACCTTGCCCTACGCCTTCACCCACACATTTAAAACGATAATTCAATTTCATTTTTTTAAAGCCGGTTGTATTTATAGCCACGGATTCTAAGCGGGTTATCGTAGAATCGCTAAGCTGAGATCCACTGTAGGTAGCTGTTAGGCCATTATTGGTTATTACAGCCGCCTTACTTAAAAACATCGAATCTGCGGCTTGTAAAACTTTCCAGCGGTTAGGAGAAGAAGCGCCGTAAATTAAATTTTCTGTAAATGAACCTAAACCAGCTCCGGGATTCTCGAAATTCTCTTCAAAAATCAACTGGTTCACTACAGAGTCTGGCGCATAATCTCCACTGGTAATCTGGAGAAGATAGGTACCATACTTTTGTGCATTGCAACCATTAGCGGCAAGACTATAATCCAGTCGCATCGTTTCTATGGGCTCTACATACGCATCATCATAGATCTTTATGGTAATGAGTTGCGGAGTAGTATCATTAAGCGTAAAATT
>DGQO01000022.1:0-8140 GCA_002400445.1 Chitinophagaceae bacterium UBA4412 | reverse complement strand
ATTACAGCCGGTTTGGAAAAGACTAAGCTCTTCTGAAACGGACTCCGAACTTTTGCTGAAACTAATGCGGGGATAAATACAGTTATTGTTGCGAACGGTATTGCGTATCAGCGTTCCTGGTAGCGGGCCAAAACCATTGGCTAAATTTATACCATAGCCAGTGAGATGGCAGTAGCTCATAATGGTTCCTCCGTTTACTGGTGCAGGTCCGGGCGGGCAGCCACCTTCGGTAGTATAACAATTGTCAATAGCGCCACCCACCCAGCCACACCACTGTGTATGGTTACTGGCCATATTATGTCCGGTTTCATGCGTAACCACCATGGTGCTCCAACTGTAATTAGGTAAACTATTAAAACTGTTGCTAAGGTTGGCACTAAAACCCGTTCTGTAATAAGCTGAGCTGCACAAAACATTTAAAAAAGCGACACCCCCTCCCAGGCTTCGTTGCGATAGTAGATGAGCAAGGTCTCCCGGAAAACCTGAAGTCATGTTACTGGCGAAAGCATATAAAACAGTATTGGTCGTTGTGAGCCCAACGTAAGGATCCGCCTGGTTCCAAACTTTAATGCCACTCATTTGCACAAACACACTGTCATTATTATACAAGGTTTGCACAATATTGAAAAGCGCAGTTGCCCAATTGATGGTTTGTTGAATATTATTGGCGTTGTTTTTATAACATTGAAAATCTGCTTCAAGATAAATATCTACCGGCTCTGCATTTACCGTAGTATTCAAATTTTCCGGCTGAATGGTGGATGCGCCGGGAAGAAGTTCATTCATGGTATGGGGCAGGTTTTCCGTTCCACAAATGAAACTATTGGCTGTAACTAAATTTTCTTCCCGGTACATAATATATTGTCCTGCTCTTTGGGAAATATTTTGCGGCAACTCACCCATATTAATATTTCCCTGCTCATCGGCCAGCACACCTACCATCTTATTTGCTGATATACTGATGGCAGCCAGGCTATGTGGTTTCCCCATGATGGTACCAGCATAATGCAGCATTTCATCGGCAGCGTAGTTCATCTTTTTGCCAGTGGCATCCAGGGCTACAAAATTTGGAGAAAGAGGTTTTGTTCTTTTTAAAACAACAGTCCATTCCTTATTTTCAAAAAATAACCGGAGATCAATTTGTTGCGGTTTTTCCTGAATGATTTTTTCCAGTCTGGCTGGCAGCAGTTGATACACCGAACCTTTGTTCAATAATTTACGGAGCGCTACCGGCAAATTTTCTTCTGATGCAAAGGGATTTATTTTTTCCTGTGCATAGCCCAGGGTTTCAACACAAAATAGAATAAGGATTACGATGGCGCAGCGATTGGTTATACTGATCATAGCGGATTTTAAATATCCTATGAAATTAGGAAACTTACCAGAGAATGGAGATAAGCGTATCATAATTAAATTGATGTATTTTTCAATTCCTGTTTTTGAAGGCTGCATTTGAAACGTCGTAGTATAAAAGCAAATGCATAACCGATTTTCTTCTATTTTTAGTAAGCTTAAAACAATTGTATGAGAAATAAACATTTATCAACCTTATCACTTGTTTGCTTCCTTTTTTTATTGGGCGCCTGCAGTTCTACTAAACAAGCCCTTAGAGCAACGGAAGTACCGGAGAGACCAGCGGCCCTCAGGGAATTCAGAGCTGCATGGATTGCCAGCGTGGCAAATATTAACTGGCCGAGTAAGCCCGGCCTTACTGTGGAAAAACAAAAAGCCGAAGCGATTGATTTATTAAACTTTTTGCAAAAAAATAATTTTAATGCTGCTATTCTGCAGGTGCGGCCGCAAGCGGATGCCTTGTATAAAAGTGACCTTGAACCCTGGTCTTATTTCCTTACGGGCAAGCAGGGTGTAGCACCCGTACCTTTTTACGACCCCTTACAGTTTTGGATAGACGAAGCGCACAGCCGGGGAATCGAATTACATGTTTGGCTCAACCCTTACCGTGCGCACCATAAAGATGGGAAAGAAATTTCCGAACAATCCATTATTAAAAAAAGGCCTGAACTCGCCTTGTTTTTGAAAGAAGGGTATTGGTGGCTCGACCCTGCGCAACAAGGCACACAGGAACATTCCACCGCGGTGGTGATGGACATTGTGAATCGTTATGATATTGATGGTGTTCATTTTGACGATTACTTTTATCCTTACCCGTCTTACAATGAAGGTGCAGATTTTCCGGACACCGCCAGTTGGAAGTTGTACCAGCAAACAGGTGGAAAACTGTCAAGAGGAGATTGGAGAAGAAATGCTGTAAATGTTTTTATAGAACAATTGTATAAAAAAATTAAGGCGGCAAAACCCACCGTGAAATTTGGGCTCAGTCCCTTTGGAATCTGGCGGCCCGGCTATCCGGCATCCGTATCAGGATTTGATCAGTACGAGCAGTTGTATGCTGATGCAAAACTATGGCTCAACAAAGGATGGGTTGACTATTTTACTCCACAATTGTATTGGCCCATTAGCAGGCTCAACCAAAGTTTTCCTGTTTTGCTCGGGTGGTGGTCTGGCGAAAATACCATGCATCGGCACCTGTGGCCAGGTATCAGCGTGGGCAGAGATACTACGGCCGCAAACATGACGGAGACCATTAACCAATTAATGATAAGCCGGGCCATGTTGCCCACGGATCCGGGCCTGGTATTCTGGAGTATTTCTTCTGTTACAAAAAATCCGAAAACAACAAAAGCACTCGTTGAAGGCCCTTACCTGCAACAGGCATTGGTTCCTGCCAGTCCCTGGTTAGACCATAAGGCACNNTGCAGCGCCGGAGGTTACGGTTTCTTCCAAAGGAAGTGCAGTTACCATAAACTGGCATCATCCTGATGAAAAAGATGTATTCCGCTGGGTGGTTTACTATACCTATGGCGGCAAATGGAGTTATACGATTGTAAACAGTGATCAACGATCTTTTACGATTCAACCACCACAAGAAGGGATAACTCCGCAAATTGTGTTTACAAAAGTAGCGGTAACTGCTGTGGACAGAAGCGGGAATGAGAGTGAGATCAAAGAGATTGGAGTACGGTATTAAGGCCTTTGATTCAGGTTTTAGCGATACCGTTTTAGCATACCTGTTACTAAGTTTAAAACCGATGACGGATCATAGCTGCGTCCACGCATTTTGCGGAGCGCAGATGCTTTCCATATCGCCGGCTTATTTCAGGCCTTAATCTCCACTGTCAAATCAATCTATCAGTTTAAAACATTTAAGTTAAAGCCTGTTGTTACATACAGCTTTGCGCTTGGGCTTAATTGCAAGCTTTTGCACACGGCCGCAGAGTTTACGGTCACGGTTCCGGAATTTACAATCACATCTGTGTTGGCATCTGGTACGGTACCGCAGCTCCAGTTAGCAGGATTCTCCCAGAGATTGTTTACAGCTCCCGACCATACATTTGCAATCTGCAGGTAAAAAGCATTACTCACTTTTGTGTTATCCACCACACAGCGATAACGGTACCCATTAAAAGCAGAAGGGATATTATTGACTTGAAGCGTTGCGGTATTGGTACCACTGTAATTAGCATCATTAGAAAGACTAATAAAATTTCCACCAGTACTCACCTGCCATTGGTAGGTGGCTCCTGTAATATTGGAAGCAAAAGAAGTGGCCACGGCAGCGCAGGAAGTTTTGGTTGTTATTTTTTGAATAAAGAAATTTCCTGTACCCGATGCGAGAATTTTAATGAAATAGCCGCCTGAAACAGAATCCCAGGTAACGGGCGTTACTAATTCTTCACCGGCCACAGGTGTGTACGCAGCAGGTGCGGCATCGGTGGTAGAAGGTTGTCTTACTACCGTAAGGTAATCGGGGCTGGCAATGGAAAAATCAGCGGCTTTTAATGCATCGAATTCAGTTTTAGTAAAATACAATAACATATCAATTTCAGCACCGGCAGGTAAACTGTCGGTTTTCATAGTATAGTTTCTATTGAGATAGGCCTGGTTATTATACTTGCGAATACTTGTACTGTTTTGAAAAACACTCACCCTTGTACGGCCCAAATAATTATTGTCTAAGATGTCTATCACGGGAGATGTACCCGGGTCGCTTCCATAACCGTCATAAACATCCAGGGTCGTATAACGGTTAGTGGTGCCAAATAGAACAGTAGGATTTACATACGTTGGGCCATAAGGATTTGGTATCAGTTTCACTTTCTTAATTGGTGGTAAATAGTTGAACACATCCAGTTTATCCAGGTGGCGCATAAAAATATTATCATTGGTGTTTCCCGGAAGGTTTCTTGTATCCTGCCAGCAAATCAGTCCACGGCTTCCTGTACTGTCTAGCGACACATAAGGCAATTCTGGCCTGTAATAACTTCCGTTCGCAAAGCCGGTGCCAATAGGTTTGCCCATTGCACCCCAGAGCAGTTGTGCGTCGCTTCCAATAGGACTAACCCTTGCGTACCTGTAATATTCACGAATGTAAAATAGCGCCTGACCATTTTTGGCAAAAGTTATATGGGGGAGGTCATAGCTAATATCTGCCATTTCACTTCCAATGGCCAACCCGGTTTTCTGGGGTATGCTTAAAATATTTGTTTTGTATTCAAGTGCAAAGGAGTCGCTCGCTTTTCGGTTAAGCTGCAGTTCTTGCAACCGGACCAGCCTGCTGCCCGAATTACCCATCAATGCAGTGGCATATATTCGATTACCTCCAGCCGCTAAGGAAAAATCAGGGTAGTAACTACTGAATGCAAGGATAGTGTCTCTGAAAAAATTTAATTTGTCTAGCACGGGAGAAGTAGTGTTATAGCCAAAATCAGGATTATTGAAAGAACAGCGCTGATAAGGGATACTGTCGAAGATCTCGGATTTGATTAAATAGCCCTGTACGGTAAAGTCTGATAGCGTATTATTGACAAGAGACCTTCTCGTGACGGCCAGGAGATCAACGTTTATATTACCGCTGGATGAAAGGGTAACTCCTTTCGGAAAATTGTAATCGTAAGCTTGCTCATCTACCAATTGAAAACCATTAGAAATCAGGCGGTCATTGGTATATGCATACACGGGTCCGCTACCGCCGCCGCATACCACTCTTTGAAAATCTGTTGACAACTTGTATAGCAAATACACATCTCCTTGGTTGTATTCCGTTGTTCTTGGACAGGCGGAGCCAGATACATTTCTAAAAAAAGTTTTGACGATTGCGTCTTTTTTCGCCCTCCACAATCGGTTATACGCAAGCATTTTACCTTGTGTGCCGTTTGCACTCATACTGATAACGATGTTACAGCCTCCCTGTCCGTCGCCCCAGATATGATAATCGCTAACGGTGATACTTGGATATATCACATTGGTTTTTATTCCACAAGGCGCAATGTTACTTGTTTGCTGGGCATTTTCATTCACTTTACCACCACCGTAAAATTTAAGCGAGCCATTTTCATCTTTGTAATCATATACATAGATGAAATCGTTTCCGGAGGCATACCTGTAAGCAATAAAAAAACCTTTATTGCCATCTGCAATTAATTGTGCGGCTAAAGCCAAATTAGCCACAGCAGATTGAATGATAATATAACCGGCGCCGGGAAACACACCCGTTCCATTGCTACGAATGTGCTGTATTGTTGCTCGCTCCCAAACATAATTGGAGACGCTATCATCTGAATAACAAATATAAAAACCACCTGCACTATCTGTGGCAGCAAAACTACGGTTACGGTAATCCTGGTTAGATGAAAATGTATAATGCTGGTTATGCGGCCCGCTTACGATGGGTATGCCGCCTGCTGCCCACAGGGCGTTACCTGCACCATCGTATTTCTGGGCATAGATATCGGTCTTTAAAGTAGCATAGTTGCGGTCGTCTTCCCAGATCACAAAATACCCGTTATCCGGATAGCTGGTTACTATGATGGGATTTTTCTGCACGCCCGTGGCTGTAGTTACAGGCATGTGCAAGCTATCCTCAAAATAATTGCTCGTATTACTCCACTGTGCGGATGCGGTTAAAGCAAATGCTGATAAAACAACGCTGAATATTTTTTTCATTGTTTTACTTTTTGTGTTGTAAGTAGTAATTTGTTTTCAAGAATATATTCAGGTGGCAGAGCTGTATTCCTGTTATCTCGTTCTGGTTCATTTTTTTGTTGTAAACCTCGCTGTACAATTTTCTGAAATGCATAATTGTTATTCACGCTTATGTTGTTGATGTAACCGAAGCAATCTGTACAATTAAGCAGGCAGGTGGACTGCGCTACAAAACTGCGGATAGCATTACCAGGTAACACGCCGAAGCCGTTATAAAAGTTTACAAAATTTCCGTTCGTTGCATTCGTAACACAATAGCTCATAATAGTGGCGCCATTTGAAGGCGGAGGCGGGCCTTGCGCACAAGTGCCTTCAATGGTGCCGCAACTGTCAATGGTACCATAAACATCCGGGTTGCTACTCAGTTTCCAACCGCACCACTGGGTATGGTGCGCTCCGAGCAAATGGCCGATTTCGTGCATTACCAGGTAAACTTGCTGCCCGGTAGTATTAGGACCAACCGGAAAGTTTTTTACGACAACGTTGTAATTCATATCACAATAGCTGCAGGCATTAGCTGGTGGAGAAAAAGCCGGGCAGGTATTGGCAGATATTGCTTTTACTCTTCCGATATCGCCAGCCTTTCCTGATCTGCCAAAAGTGCCCCAATCCAGGCCAACACAAATATTTCCCCAAAAATTATCCTTCCAGTAATCAGCAAGATCTGTCAATGCATTCTCCCTGCTATCACCCCTAAATGGATCAGCGGTGGTCCATACATTGATTGTGGTTATTTGAATATTTATGGAGTCATTGTAATATCCGGTAGCAACCTCGTTGAATAATTCATATACAAATCCAATTGTTCTTTGTTTACTGCTGCCCTGCTGTAGAAACAAGCTGTCAAAGCAGTCTACAAATACATTTACACATTTATCCTGAACCGCTGATGTCCTGTTTGCGGAGCCATCTATAGAAATGCCATTTGCTGTTGATGACTGCAATACTTCCTTTGTGCCACAATCCACGGGTGTGATGGGAAATTGAGCCTGGGAACTATTGTATAGGCGGTAGGCAGATTGGCTTGTTTCATCGCCTTTGGTTACCTGTAATACTTTGTCTCGCATGGATACACGAAAGGAAAGGTACTCTTCATTTACCGTGAGCACTACCGTATTTTTATTTGGTTCACCTGTTACAATACCCCGATAGGTTAATGGAATTTTTACATTATCGATAATACCCGTGTTGTTCTCCGTGTATTTAATATTTCCCAGGCTATATCTTACCAGTTCGCAGGTAATGCTTTCTGTTCTGCTCACTGGTATGCTTACCCGGATAGCCTCGGGCTTTTGTACGCTAAGTTGATGTAGAAAATCGGTATCTAATTTTAGTCGTTGGTACTTTCCCCGGCCCGTCAATGTTTTCGAATCCATAAAGGTGAGGGCAGGTATCTCAAGAAAAGAGATTTGATGTTCTCTTGCAGTCATTACCATTTTTTTGAGTGGCCAGTCCTGTGCAAATGAATTGAAAGCAGAAGCCATCAAAACCAGTATCATTAGTTTTTTCATTAACCTTTATTGTTTATGAGCGCAGTTATAAAATATAATGCTTAGTAAAAAAAGACATGTCCCAAAAGAAACCGGCATTAATAGTAATACATTAAAATAAAGATTCAAAGCCAGGGCTATTTTATTTTTTAGCCATGAACCGACTTTCAGTAGTCGCTGCCCCTAAGCTGCAAAATCTCCCATTTCTTCAAGTTTTTGAAGGAAGAAAGAGTTAATAACCGTAGGGAGCAAAACGCAGGTTACCTTAGCAGTTAATGAACGACCAATATTGGCCCATCCAATCACAATGCAATGAAAAAGATAAGCCTGATCTTGCTGCCTTTGTTAACCCTGCTCTTTTTGCAGGCAACGCAAACAGCCGCACAACCAAAAGAGGAGGAAGCATGGATACGCATTAACCAACTTGGTTATCTTCCCAATGCTGTAAAAACAGCCGTGTGGTGCAGTAAAAATGATCAAAAAATAACTGGCTGGCATTTGATAGATTCAGCGACGGGCATAACAATGCTAAGCGGAAAGCCTGGCAAAGCCTTCGGGCAATACGGCCCATTTTCATCTACTTATCG
>DGQO01000245.1:7533-8456 GCA_002400445.1 Chitinophagaceae bacterium UBA4412 | reverse complement strand
GTGTGCTTGCTCAGTTGCCTGCTTGGTGCATGCAGTACACAACATAAATTGCCGGCAGGAACACCTCAATCGGCTAAAATAGCCGGATGGAATCTCGTGTGGAATGATGAATTCAACCAGGACGGATTGCCTGATGCTAGCCGCTGGACTTATGAAACCGGAGGCCATGGTTGGGGCAATCATGAAAAGCAATACTATAAAGAGGCGTCTCTAAAAAATTCCTTTGTGCAGGATGGTATTTTAAATGTCGTAGCGCTCAAGGAAAAGTTTGAAAACAACGAGTACACTTCTGCCAAGCTTACCACCTATGGTAAGAAGCCGGTACAGTATGGCAAGATAGAAGTGCGGGCAAAATTGCCAGTGGGCAAAGGCACCTGGCCGGCTATTTGGATGCTGCCAGAAACCATCCAAACCAATAAAGAAAGCTGGCCGCTATGTGGCGAGATCGATATCATGGAACACGTGGGCAGAGACCAGGGTATGGTGCATACTTCACTGCACTCCGCCTTGTACAATCATGTGAAAAAAACACAAGTCACCCATTTTGAAAGAATCCCAGGTGTAAGCCAGGAATTTCACCGCTATGGTATTGAGTGGACAGAAGAATACATCCGGTTTTTGATTGATGACAAATTGTTTTTCGAATCCCGCAAAGGCCAGGATGGTCATGTAACTACGAATGAAGGCTGGCCTTTTGATAAGCCATATTACCTTATTCTAAATCTTGCCGTAGGTGGCGATTGGGGTGGAGAAGTAGATGATAGTATTTTTCCCGCCACGCTACAGGTTGATTATGTACGCATTTATGAAAAGGCAAAATAGAGCCTGCATCTAACTTGCAGGAAGAGACATTACTTAAATATGTATGAAACATTTCAGCCATAAAATTTTGTTGTGCTCCTTTACCTGGCGAATATTTTTTT
>DGQO01000245.1:0-7520 GCA_002400445.1 Chitinophagaceae bacterium UBA4412 | reverse complement strand
TGACCTTAAACTGAGTCGTGAAGCCGATGCAGTATTTGCAACATTGAAACAGCCCCTGGAAACCCAGGTTTGTGTATTTGTAAATCCTGGGAAAACTTTTCAAACTTTTATGGGCATTGGCGGCGCAATTACCGATGCAAGTGCAGAAGTATTTGCAAAACTTGCACCCGCACAGCAGCAGGAATTGTTGGATGCTTATTATTCAAAAACGAAAGGCATTGGCTATTCCATTATAAGAACAACAATCCATAGCAGCGATTTTAGCAGTGGTTCCTACACCTATATCAATGAAGGCGATGCTGCGTTAAAATCATTCAGCATCGATCATGATCGGCAATATCGTTTACCGCTTTTAAAGAAGGCACTTGCTGTTGCCGGTAAAGATGTTACTTTTTATGTGAGCCCCTGGAGCCCCCCGGCATTTATGAAGGACAACAACAGTATGCTGCGTGGCGGTAAGTTGCTACCAGACTTCAGGCAGTCATGGGCAAATTATTATGTGAAATATATAAAGGCCCTTCAGGCAGAAGGCATTCATGTATGGGGGCTTACTATACAAAATGAACCGATGGCTACACAACGCTGGGAGTCCTGTATTTTTACTGCCGAAGAAGAAAGAGATTTCCTGAAAACATACCTCGGGCCCACCCTTAAGAAAGCAGGCCTCGGAGATAAAAAAATCATCGTATGGGATCATAATCGTGACCTGATGTCGCAGCGGGCGAGCGTAATATTTGAAGACAAAGAGGCTTCTAAGTACGCATGGGGCATGGGTTTTCACTGGTATGAAAACTGGAGTGGGGGAGAACCCATGTATGGTAACGTGGGCAAAGTACACGAAATGTATCCTGATAAAAACCTGATGTTTACAGAAGGCTGTGTAGAAAAATTTGATGCAGCCAATTACCAGCTTTGGGCAAATGGAGAGCGTTATGGCAAGTCTCTAATTCATGATTTTAATAACGGAACGGTGGGTTGGACGGATTGGAACATCCTGCTCGATGAGCATGGCGGTCCCAATCATGTAGGCAACTTTTGTTTTGCACCCGTGCATGCCAATACACAAACCGGTGCTTTGATATTTACACCATCCTATTATATGCTGGGGCATTTTTCAAAATTTATTACAAAGGGTGCACACCGCATCAGCAGTGTAGCTAGCCGGAGTCAGTTACTCACCACGGCCTTCCGCAATCCGGATGGAAAAGTAGTTACGGTAGTGATGAACCCAACAGATAAAGAAGTAAGCTACTTTCTTTGCGAAGGTTTAAATGCAGCACCAGTGGTCATTAAAGCACATGCCATTCAAACATTGATTTTCTAAACGAACAATAATTCTATTAAACAGTAGTTTTTGTTTTGGTAAATAGCAATCGTTGGTTAGCGGAGGTATCATTTGATCCTCCGCTTTTTTATGCCCTTAAAATGGCGTAATTTGAAGATAGCCTCTCTTTATCACGGCTAAAAATTGTTGGATATGCAGCCTCAAAAAACATCTTCCGGAATCTTATGTATTGGCGAAGCGCTGATAGATATGATTTGTACGGATGTAAACCAAAGTTTAAAAGACGGGAATCATTTTTTAAAGAAAGCTGGCGGGGCACCCACGAATGTAGCCGCAGCCATCGCTGCTTTGGGTGGGCAAGTGAGCCTTGCTGCCTGTGTAGGACAGGATCCCTTTGGCGATCATCTCATCGAAGTATTAAATGATTTTGCAGTAGATACAAAGTATGTGCGGCGGGATGCAAATGCATTTACCACCATTGCTTATGTATCGCTCATGGAAAGCGGTGAGCGGGATTTTTATTTTAATCGTGGTGCTGATGCGCTCCTGAGTGCCCAGGACCTCAGTACACTTTTGCCTGGAGATTATAGTATAGCGCATTTTGGATCGGCCACCGCATTCTTACCCGGGCCCTTGCAAGATGCGTATCGTGATATGCTCCTGCGTGCAAAAGCAGCAAATTGTTTCATCAGTTTTGATCCAAATTACCGGGAATTGCTTTATGGCGATAAAAAAGAAAGTTTTGTTACCCAAAGCTTGTATTTCTTGCAGCACTGCGATTTTTATAAAATGAGTGAAGAAGAGGCGATGATAATTTCTGCACAGGATACCATTGAGGCTGCGGCAGGCTGGCTCATGCAAAAGTTTTCCGGTGTACTTGCCATTACCCTGGGAAAAAACGGCGCCTTGCTTGGTGCCCAAGGGCAATTGAAAAAGGTGGCTGGCGTATCTGCCAAAGCCATCGATACTACGGGGGCAGGCGATGCCTTTGTAGGCGCTGTGCTGGCGCAATTACTGGAACAAGGCGCAGAGCGGGCGAAGTCTTTTTCTGCCGAAGCCTGGGCGCCATTGATTTCTAATGCAAACACAGCCGGCGCCAGAACCTGCGAATACATGGGCGCCATGGAAGCTTATCGTCACCTGAGCAAGGGAATTTTTTCAGGGCATTAACCAATCAGCCGAATACCATCTTTCTCCAACAGGATTTTTTTCTGGCGAAAAAGATTACCAACGGTCATTTTAAAAGTTTTCTTACTCATCGCAAAGAAAGTATAGATATCCTCCGGCGATGATTTATCATGATAGGGAAGAAAACCTTCATGCTCCTGTAATAATCTCAGGATTTTAGTGGCTTCATCTTCCACACGCTGATAGCCCGGTCGTCCTGCAGCAACATCTATTTTATTGTCCGGGTAAATATGTTTGATAAATCCTTCAAACTGGTCTCCCACACCAATACTTCGATATATCTCATTATGGTGTAAAACACCTGTGTGCTTGCCGTTGATGATTACTACATAACCAATATCCGTACGACGATACACGATGAGATGAACCACATCAAGTTCCTTAACCGTAAGGTTTTCATTGCTTAGCGTATCAGCAAATTTTTCCGTGGCGGCAATACGATCTGTTTGCGCATCCCGGTAAATTTTTACCAGGTAATCTGCATGGGGTCGTATGCCGGCAAGTTGCTGAGATACGGGTACAAACAGGTCCTTCATTAAGCCCCAATCTAAAAAAGCACCCTGTTCAGTGGTGCTGATCGCCCTTAGTTTTACAATATCACCTACTACGCCTTTAGGCGTTTGTGTTGTAGCAATTAACCTGTCTTCACTGTCGTGATACACAAAAACTTTAATGCTATCGCCGGGTTTAAGTCCGGATGGTATAAATCGTTTAGGTAGCAGGATGCCCTCTGCGCCATCGTCTAAATACAAGCCAAAATCAACGGCCCGCAATACTTTCATGGTATGGTATTCTCCTGCTGCAATCATGGGTGAAGGTTTTTTTGAGATCGCAAAGATACTTCAGCCGCAGGCTTTGCAATAGACAAATATGACTCTTCCATCGCCGTTTACTCAAATCAAAGTATCTTTAAAAAAAATAACCTTAACCCTAAATATTTTGAAGTTTACCGAATTTGGTTTCGACGATCGATTGATGGAAGGTATCGATGCCTCTAATTACCAGGAAGCCACCCCCGTTCAGGAGCAGGTAATTCCGCTTATCATGCAAGGAAAAGACCTGATTGCCTCTGCGCAAACGGGCACTGGCAAAACAGCCGCTTTCCTCCTGCCCATCATGAATAGTTTACTCACACACCCGCATGACACTAATGGTATTACCGTAATGGTGATCGTGCCCACGAGGGAGCTCGCTGTGCAAATTGCGCAGCACCTGGAAGGATTATCTTATTTCACTTCTATCAGTTCTATTGCTGTATATGGCGGTGGCGATGGCAATGCATTTGTGCAGGAAAAGAAAGCCGTAAGTACAGGCGCCGACTTTGTGGTGTGCACCCCGGGAAAAATGATGGCGCATATCAAGATGGGATATGTAAAGCTGGATAAGCTGCAGTACCTCGTATTAGATGAAGCCGATCGTATGCTGGATATGGGCTTTCATGATGACATTATGTTTATCATTGATCACCTGCCAAAGAAGAGACAAAACCTGTTGTTTTCTGCCACTATGCCGGCCCGCATACGAGACCTGGCTCGTAAGATTTTACACCAGCCGGCCGAGGTAAACATCGCTATCAGTAAACCGCCGGAAAAAATAGTGCAGCAGGCTTTCTTAGTGTATGAGCCTCAAAAAATCCCATTGATTGTTCATCTTCTTAAAGAGCGAAATTTTAAAACGGTACTTGTTTTTTGCAGTAGCAAATTAAATGTGAAGCAACTTACCCGTGACTTAAAAAGAAACGGAATAAATGCCGGAGAAATTCATAGTGACCTTGAGCAGGCGCACCGGGAAGAAATTTTAATGAAATATAAGAGCGGAAGATTGCCGGTACTTGTGGCTACTGATATCCTGAGCCGGGGAATTGATATTGACAATATAGACCTCGTTATTAATTTTGATGTGCCGCATGATGGTGAAGATTACGTGCATCGCATTGGCCGTACGGCAAGGGCTGAAGCCGAAGGAAGCGCCTATACGCTGGTGAGCGTAAAAGAGCAGCGGAAGTTTCATGCTATTGAAAGACTATTAGGCAAAGAAGTAAACAAAGCGAGCGTGCCGGAAACGCTGGGAGAACAACCTCCTTATACACCGATGGCTTCATTAGGTGGCGGAAGACCTTCCGGGAAGAAAAAGTTTTTTAACAAAGGCAGCAACCGGCATAACTAGGCACATTCCCCGCTCTGAAATTATATTTGTAAAAAAGAACGATCAGCAGCGGTCCACAAATATTAAACAGTCCTATAGAGTACCTCACGGGTATTTCTGCACAGCGTGGCGAAATGCTGCGCAAGGAGCTGAACATTCACAGCTTCCAGGATTTTCTGGAACATTTTCCCATAAGGCATATTGATAAAACAAGGGTAGATCAAATAGCTACCTTGAGCCCCCAGCAAGAGTATGCCTACGTAGGCGGCAAACTTATCAGCGCAGAAGTGATAGGGCAGGCAAGAGGTCAGCGGCTTGTAGCCAAATTGCAGGACGCCACCGGCATTATCGAATTGGTGTGGTTCCAGGGCATACAATGGGTAAAAAAAATATTACATGTTGGCCACAGTTACCTGGTATTTGGCAGGCTCGGTTTTTTCATGAATAGCCCACAGATGTCTCACCCGGATATTGAAGGCTTCACGGTGATGGCCTCCGGCGGAAAGCCTCACCTGGAGCCTATTTACCCGAGTACAGAAAAATTGAAGGCACGGGGTATCAATGGTGCCATGATGGCAAAATTTACCCAGGAAATTTTTCGAAAAATTTCGCCCAGAGATTTACCCGAAAATTTACCGGATTATATTCTACTGCCCTATAAGCTGATGGGCCGTTTTGAGGCATACAACCAAATTCATTTTCCACAAACCCTGGCACATTACGAGCAGGCGCTACGTCGGCTCAAATTTGAAGAACTGTTTTTTGCACAGCTTCGAATTAATCTTATCAAACTGGAGCGGCACCGCTTTAGTAAAGGATTTCGTTTTGATAAAGTGGGAGATTTGTTTCGTCGCTTTTATGCAGAATTTCTCCCGTTTGAGCTTACTGGCGCACAAAAGAGAGTGCTTAAAGAGATAAGACAGGATACTGCTACCGGAAGGCAAATGAACCGGTTGCTGCAGGGCGATGTGGGCAGTGGAAAAACCATGGTGGCGCTTTTGTGCATGTTGCTGGCGGCAGACAATGGCTTCCAGAGTACCATGATGGCGCCCACAGAAATACTTGCCCGGCAGCATTACCAAAGCCTCAGGGAATACGTGAAGGATTTACCCTTGCAAATTGAAATTCTCACCGGTTCTACTAAACAAAAAGAACGGCGCCGCATTCTTGAAGGATGTGCTGATGGTAGTATCCATGTGTTACTAGGAACTCATGCTGTGATCGAAGAAAAAGTAAAGTTTGCCAATCTTGGGTTTGCTGTAATAGATGAGCAGCACAAATTTGGTGTAGCCCAGCGGGCAAAACTCTGGAAGAAGAACAGCCTGCCGCCGCATGTATTGGTAATGACGGCCACGCCCATCCCCCGAACGCTTGCCCTCACTGCTTATGGCGATCTTGACTATAGTGTTATGGATGAACTGCCGCCGGGCAGGAAGCCTATTGAAACTTTTCATCGCCATGAAACGGCCCGCCCTTCTGTGATGGATTTTATCAGGAAGGAAATTCATGCAGGCCGGCAGGCATATATTATTTATCCGCTTATTGAAGAAAGCAGTAAAGTGGATTATGAAAATCTTGAAAAAGGATATGAAGAAGTAAAGGCTTTTTTTCCTGAACCAAAATATTGGATCAGTAAAGTGCACGGCCGGCAGGAGGCCGAAATGAAGCAAACCAATATGCGCAGGTTTGAAGCAGGAGACACGCAAATTTTGGTGAGCACAACCGTAATCGAAGTGGGCGTAAATGTACCTAATGCAACAGTGATGGTTATTGAAAGTGCGGAAAAATTCGGCCTCTCCCAATTGCATCAACTCAGGGGCAGAGTGGGCCGCGGCGCAGAAAAAAGTTACTGCATTTTACTCACGGGAAATAAAGTGAGCAGGGATGCCAAAGAAAGGTTGAGCATTATGGTGGCCACAAATGACGGATTTAAAATAGCAGAAAAAGACCTTGAAATAAGAGGGCCGGGAGAAATAGAAGGTACCCGGCAGAGTGGCGCACTGAACTTTAAGCTGGCAAGTATTGTTTCAGATAAAGCCATGCTCGAAGTGGCCCGCACAGAAGTAGAAAAACTGCTGGAGCAGGACCCCGACCTGGTTATGGCTGAAAACTTGCTGATAAAGAATCACCTGCATGCGCATAAACACAAAACCGGCTGGGGCAAAATTGCATAACAATTGTTATACGTTAAAGATTTTGAAAGAAAGCCTATGCGAAAACGAGCCTGTAGAATATTACGTTTATAATGTTTAAATTGTAAAGAAATCGCCTTGAAAAAGCTTACCGTTATTCACTCCTTTATCGCCAGTATTATTTTTAGTCTTCTTCCTTATTTTTCACAGGCTCAAATGGAATTTGTAGAGAATAAGGGGCAGTGGCATGACAATGTTTTGTTTAAAGGTGATTTTAATGCCGGCGCATTTTTCCTGGAGAATAATGGTTTTACCGTAGTAATGCATGATGCACAGGACCTGGAGCGGCTCTCTGCCACAGTGCATGGCCATGCTGAGTCTGGTTCGGCAAAACCCGGAACGAGCCAGGACACCATTCTCAATTCCTTTGCTTATAAAATGAAGTTTCTGGGTGCCAATGGAAAACTTCGTCCAAGGCCTGATAAAGCACTTCCTACACATCAAAATTATTTCCTGGGAAATGATCCTGCCCGCTGGGCCGGCGATTGCAAAGTGTACACGGCAGTTACTTACGCTGATGTGTACCCGAATATTGATGTGCGCTATTACAGTGATGCAGGAAGATTGAAATATGATTTTATTGTGCATCCCGGCGGAAACCCGGAATATATTGCTATGCGGTATGATGGCCCAAAAGAATTGCTTATTAAAGACAGGAAACTCATCATTAAAACACCTGTGGGCGATGTGCAGGAACTTTCGCCCTACTC
>DGQO01000099.1 GCA_002400445.1 Chitinophagaceae bacterium UBA4412 | reverse complement strand
GGGCTTAGATCGAAATAGGTGTCGCCGGTTTCTGTAAGTTCAAAATCTCCTTCAAAGAAATTACAGGTTTCATCGCCGCTGAGCGCTTTTCTTTGAGGCTGCGGCAAAGCAATAAATTTTTCATCCATTGGCAGGAGTGTTGTTTGCCAGTTCATGAGTGTCATACCATTTAAAGTCACCCTGTCTGTTATGCCTTTTCGGTCAATCATAAACTGGGCGAAATTGATATGTCCCATTCCTTCTACCAGGATAGAAAGTTCCGGAAATGCCGAATTGGTTTTAGGCAGCAGCACTTCCCAATTACCGCCGCTGCGAAAAACGGTATCAATAAATTTTCCATCGAGAAACACAAGTGCATAATCATGCGGTTCCCATATTTTAAGCCTGCCGCTTTTGTGGCCAATCAGTTTTGTTTTATACAAAATCATTCCCTGGTTTTGGTCGTAGTCTTCCATGGGCCGGGGTTGAGGCGAGTTAGTAGATGGCAGACTGTAATCCCAGATGCTATGCGCTTTTTTCATGTCAATTGCAGGTATAGCAATGGCTTTGATGGGCGCTGGCAGTTCAGGTATTTTATAATCCACATATTGCTGAATGAGCCTGCGCAGCATAAAGAATTTTGGCGTAGGCTCACCTTGTTCGTTAATGGGCGCATCGTAATCGTAACTCGTAATATCGGGTTGATATTCGGTAGGTGAAAATGCATTTGCCCCGGCAGTGAACCCGAAATTGGTACCACCATGTAATACATAAAAGTTGAAAGACTTTTTGTTTTCTAATAAAAAGGTCACTTCTTTTTTCAAACCAGCACTATCTGGCCTCGCCCATTTTTCGCCCCAATGTGTAAGCCAGCCGGGATAAGTTTCGCCACTGAAAGATGGCACATCAGGATTGTGCTTTGTAGCGGTAGCAAAGGCGGCGGCATCGCCACCACTGTCCAGGCCAATGGCCGCACCGGCCACAGTTCCAGCTTCCAGCATATAAGGCGTAGGCCCATCAGAAGTATAAAAAGGCACCTGTATTCCATTACTGATCCACGCTCTCTTTAAGGCATCCATATACGCTGCATCGTTTCCATAACTTCCATATTCATTTTCTACCTGCACCATTAAAATAGGGCCGCCTTTTGTGCATTGCAGGTTTACCATTTGTTTTGCCAGTTTGTTGATGTATCTCATGGTAGCCGTGAGGTACCTGGTATCCATACAGCGGATTTTAATATCTGGTATCTTGAGCAGGTATGGTGGTAAGCCGCCAAAATCCCACTCTCCACATACATACGGGCCGGGGCGAAGCAGTACCCACATTCCCTCTTCCTGGCAGATGCGTACAAACTTTGCCACATCTTTATTGCCGGTTTTAAAATCGAAAACACCTGGCGATGTTTCATGGTGATTCCAAAAAATATANNTGGTTTTCCGTCCAACAAAAACTCAGTTTTGCCAAGGGTAAATTGGTGCTTATTTTTTTGTGCGCTTACCGTTATGCAAAAAGACAACAGCAGGCAAAAGGCCAGTAATTTTTTCATCGGTTCATTCACTTAATCATTAATAAATCAATACTCATCATTTAATGCAAACACCGGTTTGCGGTACATCCATTGGCCACCCGTGAAGTCTGGAAACTCTACAGTTTCATTACCCAGCTCGATGGATTGCTCGCTCAATGGGGTAATGGCGCTCCAGGCCGCCGCATCATACACATCCATGGGCGTGGCTGTTTTTCTTTTAATAGATTCTACAAAAGCATGAATCACAAAAAAGTCCATTCCACCATGGCCTGCGCCTGCAGTATCTTTACTCCATCTTGCCCACAAGGGATGATCATATTTATCTAACCAAACTTTGGCATCATCCCAACTGTGCGGCTTTGCAGATTTTCCTTCAATGTAAATACCATGGTTTACATCCATCCAAATACCTTCTGTGCCCTGCACCCTGAAACCTAATGAATAAGGACGTGGCAGGTTAGTATCATGTTGTAATAAAATGGTTTCACCATTTGCACAATTCAGTTGCGTAGTTACAATGTCGCCCAGTTTAAAATTTACGCTGGCATTGGGATGATCTTTCCCTCCATTTTTTACGATATAATTATGCAAGCCGCGGCTCTTTGTTGAAAAAGAGTTCAGGCTTAGGAAGCGGTTGCCCCGGTTAATATTAATGTACTGCGCTATTGGCCCGATACCATGGGTAGGATATAAGTCTCCATTGCGATGTACGGAGTGATCTGTACGCCATTTAGCTTCGGAGAAACCTTTCTCACCAAATTCAACACCATGGCCATAAGGGTGCACACCATCATTAAACTTCACCTCTCTTAAATCATGCTGATAACCTCCCTGCAAGTGCATCATTTCGCCAAACAAACCCTGGCGAACCATATTTAAAACGGCCATTACATCCCGGCGATAACAAACGTTTTCCAGCATCATCACATGACCATTGTATTTTTCTGCAGCTTTCACCACATCCCAATGATCTTGTAAAGTGATGCCCATCATTACCTCGCAACCCACATATTTAATACCTGCTTCAAGGCTGCCAATTACCATGGGCTTATGCCATTCCCAGGGAGTTGAAATAATAACGCCATCAATACCTTTGAGCTCCAGCATTTTTTTCCAGGCATTAACATCACCGGTAAAAACCTGTGGCATTTTCTTTCCACTTTTTGAAATCATTTCTTTTGCCGTAGCCAGCATACGATCGTCTACATCACAAATAGCAACGAGCTCTGCATCAGCACGGGCTAAAACCAATTCCAGATGGTTTTGACCACGGAGACCAACACCAATAAGAGCCAATCTTACTTTTACATCATTAGTGCCGGCAAAAAGCTCACTTGCGGGTGCTATGGCAAAAGAAGCAGCCGCCAAACTGGTATTTCTTATAAATTGTTTTCTATTCATAGTCTTGCTGTTTTTTGCTAATTAATTTGTTTCTCATTTTTTGTCTGTTGCCAAAATAAATTCCCACTCTGCCAGTTGTGCCGGCATATGTTCTTTGCGCATCATTTTTTCAAAGCGCTTCGCCAATGCGGGATGCTGCGCTGCAATATTTTTTTCTTCTTTGGGATCAAATGCTAAATTGTAAATTTCCCAGGCTGCGCTTTTATCTTTCTTCATATTGCTTTTCACTCCTTTCCACTTGCCGCAGCGTATGGCTACCTGCCCTCCTTTTTCCGGGAATTCAAAATAGAGGTAATGGTGTTTTTGCTGCTTTGCTGTATTGCCCATCAATTCGGGTAAAAAAGAAATACCATCTGTCTTTAATTTCTGCTGGCAAGTAATCTCATTTAAAGTAGCCAGCAAATCATACTGTGCAGAAATGAGATCCGTGGTTCTGCCGGCTGCAATCTTACCAGGCCATCGGGCTATAAAGGGTTCTTTAATACCGCCTTCATACAAGTCTTGTTTTGCACCCCGGAGACCCCCGTTACTGTTAAAAAAAGAAGGATTAAAACCACCCGTATTAAAAGTTGCGCCATTATCGCTGGAAAACATGACAAGCGTATTTTCATCGAGGTCTAGTTCTTTAAGTAATTGCATAATGGCGCCAATCTTTTTATCCATTAAAGTAATCATGGCGGCATAGGTAGAAAGCGGATACTTACAAGGTGCATAACCTTTATCTCCATAATAAGGTTGCTCTTCAAACTGGCCGATGTACTCGGCTACGGCTGCATCTGGCGCCTGCAGCGAGAGATGTGGCGCAGTAAAAGGCAAGTATAAAAAGAAAGGCCTGCTTTGGTTTTCCCGGATGAAAGAGATGGCCTTCTCTCCCATTTTATCCAGGGAATAATCTTTCCCTTTATAATAATCGAAAGCACTATCCGGGGAATTTTTAGGAATAGGACGATGCACACTCATTACTGGATTGCGCAGCGAATCCCATTTACCATTTTCCCACAAGTGTGTGGGATAGTAGTTATGTGACTGCTTCTGATCCAGGTACCCATAATAATAATCAAAACCATGTTCATTCGGGTTTCCTGCATTGTTATACATACCAAGCCCCCATTTGCCCACCATGCCCGTAACATAGCCCGCCTCTTTCATCATGTCTGCAATAGTATATGCACTACCGGGCAAAGGCATTTGCCCACGCTCGTTGCTATCTTCAAAACCACCCAGTTCATGGTTTCCCCTGATGTAAGCATGGCCACCATGCATACCCGTGAGCAACATGCATCTTGCAGGTGCACACACAGGAGTGCTTGAATAATGGTTGGTAAATTTTATTCCTTCTTTCGCCATCTCATCCAGGTGGGGTGTCTTTATTTTTTGCTGACCATAAGCACCCAACTCACCATAGCCTAAATCATCTGCATAGATATAAATGATATTGGGCAATTTTGTTTCTGCCTTATCTTGTGCATACAGTGGCAAAGAGACCACCAGTGCTGCAACCAGGAATGCAAACGGGAAATATTTTTTGTTGTTTTTCATCTTTACTACCATTTGATTATACTGAACACAATTTGCTTATAGCCGTCCCGCTCGTACAATACCCCAATCTTATGTTTCGATATTTTTACGATATCAGAATATGCCGTAAAATCTCCTTTGCTACTTTCAGGGCTTCTATCTACCACAATATTTTTTGTCCATGTGCGTCCATCATCTTTACTAATGCGCAGGGTAAGGTTATCCCGGCGCTTTACATCTGCAGCATTACAAAATGCCAAAACTGCTTTTCCTTTTTTTGTGCCAATGCGAAGCAGGCTGCCCTCGTTTACAGGGTCAATTAAAGTGCGGTCAAAGTAAGCGGTATCCCAGCTTTGGCCACCATTGCTACTGATGGCTACAATTCTTGCCCGCACGCTGCCTTCCTGGTTTCTACTGTTCATCATCAGCTTATTGTGGCCCAGATCTGCAGCCGTGGATTCATTGCCTCCTGGCATATTCACCACTTCAGATAAGTGAAATGTTTTTCCATGATCGTCTGTATAAAAGCCATGTGCTTTATAATCCATAGATCTTGGTTGTGGATTGCCGGCAGAGTGATTAGCGGCTACATACATTCTTCCTTTGTATTTGCCGGAAAAAAATTGAAACGCATGCCCGGGCGTATTTGCATAGGCTCGCCAATCTTCTTTAAACTGGTAAGCCGGATTTATTTTAGGTTGATTAGGACGATGTGTTTCTGCAGTGATATTTACCGCTTCGCTCCAGGTGAGGCCGCCATCTGCAGAAGTTTTGTACCATACCTCCCGCAAGCCATTGCCTTTCCTTAACTCGCCTTCATGATTATTTCCCGTATTGTAAAAAAGAAATACCCTGCCACCTGGAAAAGCAGGATCTGTGCGATCTACTACAGGTGCAGGATTGCCGGCCTGCAAATCATCTGCATCTACAATGGTGCTTAGGGCAGTCCAGGTTTTACCTTTATCCTTGCTGCGTTTCATTACGATATTGATATCGCCAAAATCGCCGGAACCATTTACACGTCCTTCACAAAATGCAAGAAGATCTCCATTGCCTAAACTTACAATGGCAGGTATCCGGTAGCTTTTATGACCTTCGGTACCTGAAACAAAAACTGGTACTTTTTGCTGGGCGCCAACCATGTTTGCGCAGCAAATGATGAGTGTAATTGCCGTTAAGATTTTTCTCATTGTACTTTAAGTTTAAAAGTGGATGCGGGCAAATGATCTGCATTCACCAGGTTTGCATCGGTAAATGGCTGCCAGGCATAATAGACAAACACAGGTTTTGTGAGGGTGGAGATTTCTATGAACCGACCTTTAATTTTTGCNNTGGGCATATTGAAAACGGATGACAACTTTATTTCTGCTAAATTTTGCCTGCAAAGGCAATGGCCCCGAAGGAACTATTTTCTGATGATACACATCCCTTAATGCCCAGCGGGCAAGTCTCTCGCCTACGTCTTTCTTATTGGTGGGATGCACGTTTGTTTTATTGCCAATGTCGCTACTCACGGCCATACCGCCATGCGATACCTCCTTAAGCAATTTGCGCTGCTCATCCCGAAACATGGGCCAATAGCGGGACTGATACTTCGTAGTGTCTATAGACGAAAGTTGTACCCAATAAAAAGGCATGGAAGGAGATTGCCATTTCTTGCGATAATCCCGGATAAGCAAGAGCATTAACTTTTTGTATTCCTGAACGCTCTGCATTTCGAGCGAATTACTTTCTCCCTGGTAAAGTAAAACGCCTCTTACGGGTAGGGGAAGCAGGGGCTCAACTCCGGCGGCAAAAGCAAAACCNNGGCAATGCATCATTGTAAAGCCAGTTGCCCTGCAGTTTTGCAGAAAAGACAGGATCTTGTTTCAAGGCATCCGCACTTATAAAAGTTTCCAGGGGCGCACCGCCAATGGAGAGATTAATAAGGCCGATGGGCACACCTGTTTCCTGCACTATTTTTTTAGCAAAGTAATAGGCTACTGCACTCATGGGCGGAGCACTTACGCTATCGCATACCAGCCAGCTTTTCCATTCGTAAAAATCATGCCGGGTCAGTCGCTGATACATTGAATCTGTATAAGCCACACCATACACATTTCTTCCTACGGGTGCAGGATTATTCAATCGAATAAGCGGCTGCTGCAGGGAAGAAGTTTGTTGACTGAAATGCATTTCTGATGAGAGTGGAAATTCCATATTTGACTGACCGGTGCATATCCAGATATCGCCCACCAGCACATCTCTAAAAATAAATGTTTTTTGGACACTTCTAACATAAAGAACCTGAGCAATCGTTTGCGCAGACTGCGCAGGAAGGGTAATGCTCCAGGTAGAATCATCCTCTATGTTTGTGCTGGCATTGTTTTTTGCAAAAGAAACTGAAACTTGCA
This sequence comes from Chitinophagaceae bacterium UBA4412, assembly GCA_002400445.1. Lineage (GTDB taxonomy): Bacteria > Bacteroidota > Bacteroidia > Chitinophagales > Chitinophagaceae > Ferruginibacter. The sequence goes on along the minus strand of DGQO01000099.1, from coordinate 2,439 downwards.
TGCCGGGAATTCCTCTGCCCCAAATATGCAGCGGCTTATCTCGTTGCAGAATCATGTGATCAGAGAATATCCTGGCGGGCTGCAACTGGGCATTGCTTGCAAAGGGTGAGCATAGTATTAAGAGTAAAATGTTTTTCACCAGTTACTTTTAAGTGCCAGCCCAAATTATCCTTAGCAAAAGGAAAATTTGGGGAAATCATTTTTTAGTGTATCTGCGGGATGCTATGAAGAAGCGTCGAATCGGTTGAAGATACGCAGCGATTTCCCCGAAAACGAATGATATTCATCAGCTATAGGCTTCGAGTAATTTCATGCAATACCACTCCTGTCTCGGCAAGTGAAAAGGCCCCTTAAAAAGATTTCCTTTTGCCGTTTGTGCCACCGTGCCATCCCGGTGTAAATAGCCGTACCACTCTCCATGCACGGGATCCCAAAAACGATCATACGCATAGGCATGAACTTTTTGGTGCATGGCTGCATATTTTTCATCGCCTGTCATTAAGTAGGCAAGCAAGCAGGCTATAATGGCTTCATTATGCGGCCACCAGAATTTCATATCCTGCCAGTATTCCTGCACGGGTTTATGGTACACATCCCTGAAATACAAAATTCCGCCATGCTCCTCATCCCATCCTCTTGCCCACATATAATCCAGCATTTTGCAACCCAGTTGAATCAATCGCTTGTCATTATTGCGATGTTTTGCTTCATGTAAAATGAACCAGGCGCCTTCTATAGCATGCCCGGGATTAAGGGTGCGTCCATCAATATGATCAATGATACTGCCATCGGGCGCCACCTGCTCCATCACACATTGTATATCATCTTTTACAAAATAAGTTTCAATCTCGTTTATCCATTGATCTATGAGCGTATCGCAGCGATCATCTCCAATGGTCTCCCTCAGTTGCTGCGCCGTGTTCATCATAATCATGGGCACTCCAATTCCTCTTGATGGGCGTGTGCCTGTAAATTTTGGCGCCAGCTTTTTTTCACCGGTTGCATAAGCAATGCACTCACCAAAAACGCTTCTGGCTTTATCTGCAGCTTCTTCATCGCCACTTGCTTTTGCATAAGCTGCCGCAGCAATCACATAAAATGTTTCAGAAAAGAAATAGCGTCTCTTGCGTATAGGTTGCCCGTCTCGTGTTACATGAAAAAACATTTGCCCATCTGCATCAAAACAGTGTTTATTGAGAAAATCATAACCAAGCTTTGCGCCGTCTAACCACTCTTGCTTTTTCTCCACGGTGTTGTATAAAGTTGCCAGCAGCCAGGTTGCCCTTCCTTGTATCCAAACTGCTTTATCCTCATCAATCAAACTACCATCTGCATCTCTCATTAATAAAAAACCGCCATGCTCCTTATCGTAAGAACGGGGAAACCAGAACGGAACCGTATCATTCAATAATTGATTTGAATAAAAATCTTTTAAAGCAATTAAGTCTTTGTTAGAATATGCCATTAGCAGTTTTATTTAATAATGTCATTCACCTTCACGTTTACAAAATATAAATCTTTAATGCCTTCATATAAAATACCAATCGTATTATCATCCACTTTTGTCAATGAAGAATAGCCATAACATTGACGTTCATCAATCAACACCTGGTTAGCTGGTAACCATGTTTCGCCTAAATCCAAACTTGCTTTAATGGTAATATTGTAGCGGCCTGATGTAGTATTGGGATTGCTGAAGAATAACACCTCTTTCATCACACCCTTTACTTTCACTTTTACCTTAATCAAACTTCCCATGCAAACAGGATCGGCCAAACTATTGTATGAAGTTGAATGTTCCGTCCAGCTTGTTCCTAAATTATTTGTTGTGGCAATGCTTCTGAAACTTCCCCGATTGTCACGCATATTCAGCATCAATGTGCCGGGTGTAGTTTCCACCACCTGGCTTTCGGTAGTATTTGATTTTGGTCCTGCTATTTTTCCTTTCCAGGTGCTGCCGTGATTATCACTATAAATGATGGTAGAAAAAGGCATCTTATTTTCATCCCAATATTGAGCAGCAAAAACCAATTTCCCATCCTGCATGGCAATACCACTACCGGGACCATCAAAAAATAATCGCCAGGCGGGGTTTTTTACCTGTGGAGTAACGCTATGCGGAGCCGACCATGTTAGTCCATCATCGGCACTGCTCACTAACACAAACTGCCCGGTTGTATCGGGCGACAAGCCAGGCAAAGAACCGGCAATAGAACGATTGCCCTTGCTCCACAATGCAGCTACCCATATTTTTTTTGTAATGGGGTCAAATAAAATGGCAGGATCACCTATGCCATTATTTTCATGCGGTGCCCCCATATCCATAATCACTTTCATTGGCTCCCAGGTAGTGCCGCCATCAGTACTGCGGCTTAAACCGACATCAATATTGCCGGGCAAATCTGCACTGTTGTTGTAGCGGATGTCATATACCGAAAG
>DGQO01000035.1 GCA_002400445.1 Chitinophagaceae bacterium UBA4412 | reverse complement strand
TTTCCTTACCGTTCTGTTTCGCATCCATTTGCCATCATAACTGATAAATGTTTTACATTGATAAGTACGGCTTTATTCAATTTTCGTTTATGAGGTTTTTTGCAAAATTTGTATTTGTGTGCAATATTTGTTTCCTGGCTTCAGTGATCCTTCGTTTCATTGAACTGAGCCGTAGAACTACGGGTAACCTTGATTCAGCCATTCCTTTTCAACCTCTTGAGTCTACGATTATTGTGCTTGGATATAGTGCTATTTTTTTCAGCGTAGCATTCTTCTGTGTTTTCATGTATAAGAAACTCAGGAGGAAACCGGTCTTTCTCCCAGCCTGGGTAGTAATGACTAATTTGTTGATGCTGCCTGTACAGGTTTGGTATTTTTTCTTCACAAATTTCTAATCTATGATTAAAGATATCATGCGTAGTAAAAGCACCCGGCTCTTTATCATATTAGCCGGTTTTTTTATTGCTAATGCCCTGCTTGCCGAAGTGATCGGTGTAAAGATTTTTTCATTGGAAGACACGCTAAACATTCCCCGGGCAAACATTCCTATACTTGGAAATCAGTTTAGCTTCCATCTTACAGCGGGTGTTTTACTCTGGCCGGTAGTGTTTGTAATGACGGATACCATCAATGAATACTACGGACCTAAAGGAGTCAAATTTTTATCTTACCTCACCGTAGGACTCATATCTTTCTCATTCTTTGTATACCAGGCTGCTATCTTTCTTAAGCCTTCTGAATACTTTACGATTGGTAATGGTATTGAAAATCCTGACGATGCATTTAAAGGAATTTTTGGCCAGGGCCTCTGGATTATCCTAGGTTCAGTGATGGCTTTCTTCCTTAGCCAGGTAATAGATGTCGTTATCTTTCATCGCATAAAGAAGATAACAGGCGAAAAAGGGATCTGGCTCCGTGCCACGGGATCTACACTGGTGTCTCAACTGATCGATAGTTTTGTCGTATTATTTATTGCTTTTTATATTGGCAAGAGAATTCAGCCTGGCCAGGGCACTCCTTGGACGATTAGTCAGTTACTCACTGCAGCTACGGGAAATTACCTGTACAAATTTATAGTAGCAATCATTATGACACCTGCTATTTACCTCATACATTACGCTATCGAAAAATACCTGGGGCATGAAGTGGCCGCTGGCATGAAAGTAGCCGCTATGCATGATGAATAATTCAATGCTGCTTTGTAAATTGCCGGAGCTGATGAACAAACACCTTTTTATTTCTTGCTTATTTATTTTCCAGGTTTTTGAAGGTGGATACCTTTTTGCGCAGGACAAGCCTGCTTCAGATAGCTTTTTTCTGTCTGGTAAAACAGGAATTCTCGGCCGTCTTGCCCGTGCCATTAGTGTGAGCGGAAGCTATTCAGTTCCGGTAAAAACGGTAAACAAGTATAAAGCCTACCATGGTAAAATCATCCGCACAATTGTAATAGATCCGGTAGGGTTCAACTATAGCCTGAATGATACCACCCCACTGAAGAACAATTTTCCCATCCGGGTTGCCAATGGCTTACACAAAAACACCTCGATAAGCGTTTTATACAAAAATCTTTTTTTTAAAGAAGGCCAACGGTTGTATCCATTGGTGATAGCAGATAACGAACGCTACCTGCGTGAGCAGCCTTTTTTGAGAGACGCCCTGATTGTGGTTGCGCCTGCTGCCTATGCTCCGGATTCTGTGGATGTAATTGTGCTCACCCGGGATGTATTCAGTATTGGAGGAAAGTTTAGTGGTAGTTTGTTTGATAAAGTAAAAACAGAATTGCGGGAAGAAAACTTTCACGGTTCAGGAAACAGAGTGGCCCTGTTTGGTCTTTATGAGAGAGACAGGAAGCCTGTGCAAGGCCTGGGTGCAGAAGTTGTTCTCAGAAACATCAAGGGCAGCTTTATCAATTGGTCGAACGGCTTCAACAGCTTTGCGCCTACATTTAACAGTGGCAGGCTAGAAGAGGTAGCCATTTATTCCATAGTAGAAAAACCAATGGTAAGCCGTTATACTGCTATCACCGGCGCTTCGGAGGTTTCTTATCATGCTACCCTCAACGGCTATTTGCGAGATTCCTTATACAGTGCCGACTTTAGATACAAGTACTTAAGGACTGATCTTTGGGCCGGTTTTAATTTTGGCTATCAGCGGGGCAAATCCAGAGACTCAGAAAACAGGTTGCGACATTTTGTAGCCGCCCGTGGTTTTTACAATAATTTCCTTAAAATTCCCGGAAAATACATGCAGCAATACGATTCCCGTTATGCGGATATTTCCGGTGTTTTATTTTCTTACAGCTTGTACCGACAGAACTTTTACAACACAAATTTTATCTATGGTTTTGGCCGAAATGAAGATGTTCCCGAGGGAATTAATGCCACGGCTGTAGCGGGATTTATCAATAAGGTAGGTGTGCGGCGTGCCTATTATGGTTTGGAAACGGATTGGTCTCAGTTTACAAAGAAAGAAGGGCTTTTTTCTTTATCTGGACGAACGGGAGCTTTTGTAGATGCACATGAAATGCAGGATATTAATATACTGTTACGGGCTAATCATTTTACCAAATTGAACCGGTTAAGCGCTAAATGGTTCAATCGCTGTTTTTTCGGAATGTCTTATGCCCACCAATATAAAACCTTTCTAAATGAGCCCCTCTACTTAAAATCGGAATTTGGGATACCATACTATCGTGACCTCTATATTAATGGAGAACGTCGTATATCTGCAAGTCTTGAATCCGTATTTTACAATACGAACAGCATCTTCGGATTCCGCCTTGCCCCATTTGTCTTTGGGGATCTTTCCGTGCTTCAACCCGTTGATCAGCCTGCCAGCAAATCAGAGGCTTACTCTGCCATTGGCGGAGGAATTCGCACCAGGAATGAAAACCTCGTTTTTGGCACAGTTGAGTTGAGGGGATACTATTTTCCGAAAATGCCTGGTGATTTTAAAAACTGGAAAGTAGAACTATCCACGAGACTGTTGTTTAAATACAACAGTAGTTTTATACGCCGGCCCGATTTCGTACTGGCTAATTAATCCCAAAAATGTATACAAACCAGCAAGCATCCTATCTCCGCCAGGAATTCTGGACCCGCTTTGGCCAATACATGGCGCCTGTTCCCCCGGCAGGAACAGAAAAAGTGAATTGGGTAAATTATAGAACAGGTGTAAAAGGGATTGTGTTTAAAATGGATGCGGGTGCACAAATGGCCTCCATTTCCATTCAAATTTCAGCTGCAGATTTTGCGAAGAGGAGTTTATACTACCAGGCTTTTGTAAAACTTGCCCCGGCTTTTAGGAAATATGCCGGCGAGGATTGGGACTGGCAGGAAACCAATACAAATGAACATGGCCTGAATTACAGCAGTATTTCCGCAACCAAATTCGCACTGTCGGTGTTTAAAGAAGCAGACTGGCCCGAATTAATAAGTTTTTTTAAAAAGCGTATCATTGGCCTTGATGCTTTCTGGGCGTTATACAAAGATCTTTTTGAAATGATGTAGATGCAGCATTTTCAACAACCTAAAAAAATAAATATGCAATTTTTTAAACATCCCGTATTCCTGGGATTTGCGGTTTTACTAGCTTCTGCCTGTAATGAAGGAACCGTTAAGAGCGATGAATCTAATAAAGACAGAAAAGACACAATTACCGTACAGACTGCTGTGCTTGATTATGAGCTGGACAGTGTAAAGATGCATGGCTTTTCTGCTTTTAATGCTCCTGATAGCGGTGCCCGTCCTGTCGTTATTGTCGTTCCAGAATGGTGGGGCCTTACCGAATATCCCAAAATGCGGGCAACAGAACTTGCTAAACTGGGATACCTGGCAGTGGTTGCAGATTTTTACGGTAATGCTGCGGTGGCAGCAAATCCGGATGAAGCCAAAAAATTTGCAACGCCTTTTTATGAAAATCCACTATTGGCAAAGGCCCGCTTTGACGCACTAGTTGCGGCAGTTGCAAAATTGCCTATGGCAGACACGAGCAGGATGGCCGCAATTGGATATTGTTTTGGCGGAGCCCAGGTACTAAATTTAGCCAGGTTGGGTGAGCCATTAAAAGCAGTGGTTAGTTTCCATGGGGATCTCCTCGGTGTTGCACCCGATAAAGCAAAGCTTAAAGCAGCGGTACTGGTTTGCCATGGCGCATCAGATTCTTTTGTAGGGCAAAACCAGGTAGATCTTTTCAAAAAACAGATGGATTCCATTGCCGCAAATTATGTTTTCAAAACCTATGCAGGTGCTACCCATTCTTTTACTAATCCGGAAGCTACCGCCATCGGCAAGAAGTTTAATATGCCTGTTGAATACAATGCTGCTGCCGATACGGCTTCATGGAATGATATGAAGAGTTTTCTTAAGACTGCGCTGCATTAATGCCTATGCTCATGTAAGACG
>DGQO01000280.1:2758-5309 GCA_002400445.1 Chitinophagaceae bacterium UBA4412 | reverse complement strand
TTGCCGATTGTTTTGATGGATCCAAATTCCTGGTAGGGTAATAACTTTCCGGTAGGGATAAGCGCCGCATCAAATTCGAGCATTTCTTTGCTTTGAAATTCCAGTTGGCATTCGTCTATCTTTTTACCAAAGCTGAAATAAGGGTGCCACCCATCTGCAACAGGAATGATACCTGCATCCTTGTTAATGATATCTGTTCTGATGCTTAAACGATTGCCTGCACTCAGGCTATATGTCACTTTGCAATCGTAATGAAAAGGATAGCCTGCATCTTCGCCCCGGTACGCATACCATAATTCGAGGCTGGCGTTTTCCGCATTGCTTTGCTGGCTTAGTATGGTAAAAGGTTTGTCGTACAACAAACCGTGGATAGCATTTTCACCAAGATAAAATTTTTCGATACGGTATTTCTTTTCGCCAAATTCGTAGCTACCATTTTTAAGCCTGCATACGAAAGGCGAAAGTTTAGCACTTTTAAAACCCGTTGCTTCAAAGGATTCATCAAACTCCTGCCGGTTTTTGTGGCCGCTTACTACATTAATTTCAATTTCATTTTGCAACACCGTAAAAGCGTGTAGCAATGCACCGCAGGACGGAATAATGTCAACTTTCGTTTTACTGCTCTCGTCTGTAAGCGTAACAATGTCAAATTCCTGGCGTGAAGAAAAGCGAATAGAGAACATGCTGTAAAAATTTACTGCAAGGTAGGAAGAGATTGAAACGGAAACCTATTTTTCCACAACGTATTCGGCATACAGCTCAGATGAGTTTGTTTTCTTTAGCATAGCGAAGCATGAGCTGCGTGCTGCTTACATTTAGCTTTTGCAGCAAATTTTTCCGATGCGTTTCAATGGTGTATGGGCTAAGGAATAAACGTTCTGCAATCTGCGGGCCGGTAAGACCTTCATACAATAATTGTATAACTTCTTTTTCACGCCGGGTGAGTACAGGTGTACTTTTAAGAGCATCGCCAATGGTAAGAAACTGTTCCAGTATTTTTTGATTGGCAGCTTTACTAAGGAATATTTTATCGTTCATCACTTCATCAATAGCGGCCAGCAGTTCATCTCTCTCCATATTTTTAAGCAGGTAACCATTGCCGCCCCTGGCTAAAAACTGGGTGATGATACCCGCTTCGTTTGTAGAAGTGAGGCCGATAATTTTTACCTTTTTATGGAGCTGCCTTATCTGGCTGCAAAGTTCCAGCCCGTCCATATCGGGCAAACTGATGTCCAGTAAAATAATATCCGGTTCAGTATGTGCTAAAAAAGCCAGGGCTTCCTTTGCCGATTTGCAGGCGCCGCAAATATTTAAATACGGCACATCTTTTACCATCGCCGCTACGCCATCGCTTACCAGTGGATGATCGTCTACTATGAGTATTTCAATCATACAATTATTTATGTTTTGCATCGCCGGCAGACTCATTTAATAGAAAATCCATCATCACCGTTGTGCCTGTTTCTTTTTGTGAATCTATTGAAAATTTACCATTAAGGTATGTTACCCTGCTTTCCACAGAAGCCAGGCCCGCTTTAGCGCCATCGCCTGTTTCCGCCAGGTTAAATCCTTGCCCATTGTCTTCCACAATAATGCTTAGCCTATTGCCCTCCTTATTAAATTGTATGATGGCTTCAGTGGCTTTTGCATGTTTAATAATATTGTTCAGAAGTTCCTGTATAATTCTAAAAAGCATGATTTCTGTGGAGGCATTCAGGCGCTTTTCCATGCCATAGCTTTGCAAAGTTGCACGCAGTAGTTTGCCAGCACTCACACTATTACACAGTTCCTGCACGGCTTGTAACAGGCCAATCTTTATCAATACTTCCGGCATCATGTTGTGCGCAATGCGCCTCACTTCTTCCGAGGCAGAATGCACAAGTTCATAACTTTTTACAAAGATGGCTTCTTCTTTTAACTTCGGCTGATCGTGTTGCAGCGTACTGAAATACATTTTAATAGTAGAAAACAATCCTCCTAAACCATCGTGAAGGTCTTTGGCTATCCGGCTGCGTTCTGTTTCCTGCCCGTTTACCATCGCTTTGAGCGAAACAACTTGCTGCTGTCGTTCTAAAAACTTAACATGTTCTTGTTTTAACATCACATCTTTTTCTGCCACCAATCTTTTCGCACGCCCATACCTATTCAATAAACCCATTAATAATAATAATGCAGAAGCCACAGTACCACCGATAAGTAACATCCGGTTTCTTTTTACAACAGCGAGTTCTTTGTCAGCGTTAGAAACCTTTAGCCTGGCTATCGCATTTTCTTTTACCTGGTTTTGGTACAAAGCATCAAGGTACACTGCAGATTTTTGTGTTTCAGTGTTGGTAGCGCTGTCTGCATACAACTTGTGCATTTCTGAAAAAAGGAGGGCAGCCTTGTAGTCTCCTTTTGTTGCAGCTAATGATTTTAAAGTTTCATAGCTGCTGGCGGCGACTTTAAAGTTTTGCAAACGAATAGCAATTTCTTTTGCAAGTGAGGCGAATTTTTGCGCCTGCTCAGGGCTTTTCATTCTGAGGTAAATGCGGGCAACATTATCTGCTGC
>DGQO01000280.1:2560-2710 GCA_002400445.1 Chitinophagaceae bacterium UBA4412 | reverse complement strand
TGTAGCCTGCGGAATATTTTTCAATTTAATGGAGGCATCCGTAATATCCAGGTGGAGCATGGTTCGGTAACGCTGTTCGTCAGGATAATTTTTTATCAACAGCGCTTTCTTCTCATAAGCAATACCCTTCTCTAATTGATTTTCTGCTAT
>DGQO01000280.1:0-2501 GCA_002400445.1 Chitinophagaceae bacterium UBA4412 | reverse complement strand
GCTGTTTGTTCTGCTTTATCTAAATAAATTTTGGCACTATCATAACGGGTTAAATTGGTATATACCAATCCGGTGTTGTAATAAAGCCTGGCTGTTTTAGAGGGGTTTGTTACTTTTTGCGCAGCCTTTACAGATGCTAAACAATAGTACAAGGCCGAGTCGTACCGGCCGAGGTTAAAATAAAAACGTTGTAATTCAGCAAAAGCACTGAGGGAATTCGTATCAGGTCGGGCAACAAAGGCAATCTCTTTAAGGCTATCTAACTTTCTGCCTGGTACTACTTGCCCCATGGCGTGGTGATACTGGGTAAGCGTACCAGTTAGTAATAAAAAAAAACAAGCCTTTCTCATCTCCATACAGTTTCAGGAAAAATACGATAATAAGTTTCGGCCACCCTACTTCCATTCAGGTATTTTCAATACGAGTGAACTACTGCCATGTGAGGAGAAAGAATTTGATATGTTTAAAAGAATTTTATAAACTAAATGTTCTAATATGAAAAAAGGTTTACTATCTCTTTTGCTGCTCGTATTTACAATGACGCTCATAGCCCAGGGGCCAGTTAATGGCAACCTGTACTACTATTTTGGTGAGCAGAAAGTATATGTGCAGCAGAGTAAAAAAACTTTGTACCTGCGGGTGACTGCTACCAAAGTAGCGGCTATAAAACAGGCGCTGGATAGTAAGTACCAGTTGGGTGCGCAATCTTTTACCAGCCTCCAGAACGAGGAGAGCATCGTGGTAGACCTGGCCAAAAACAACAAGAGTTCCTATGCTGCTGCTATCATAGATTTTGCACGCAGCAATGCACAAAACCTGCTGGCAAGGCCGGCGCTGGTGGCCAATGATGGAAAAGAAGTGGTCATAGATGAGGGCTTCTACGTAAAATTAAAAACAGGCACTCGCTATGATCAGTTGGTAAGCCTTGCTGCGCAAAAAAATTGCGTAATTGAAAAAGCATATCAATACAACAACAAAACATTCTTGCTTAAAGCAGGCGCCGCCAATAATTATGACGGTCTAAAAATGGCCAATATCTTTTTTGAGAGTGCATTATTTGAATATGCTGAACCGGATTTTCGCTTGCTGGAAGGCTTGCATTCCGTACCAAACGACCCTTTNNCCCTTTGTATAATTTGCAATGGAGTCATTTAAATACCGGCGCTGCTAACCAGGGCAGCGGTAATGCAGGAGCAGATATAGATGTAGATGAAGCCTGGGATATTACCATGGGCAGCCCTACCATAAGGGTAGCTGTTTTAGATGAGGGGGTGCAAAGAACCCATCCCGACTTGATTAATAATATTGATCCGCTCGGGTTTGGATTAACGGCGGGCAATGCTACAACAGGAAATATTTTAGCCAATACCCGCTCTCATGGCACTAGCTGCGCAGGTATCATAGCCGCAGAAGCCAACAATAATATTGGGGTGGCAGGTATAGCGCCGATGAGTAAAATTATTCCGGTTAATATTACGGTTAACACCGCAGGATCTTTTGGAACTTCTGCTCAGATTGCACAGGCTACAGATTGGGCCTGGAACGAAGGTGGGGCAGACGTATTATCTAACTCCTGGGGTGGTGGTACCGCTTCTTCCTTAATACAGGATGCCATCCGCAGGGCAACTACCCTGGGCCGTGCCGGCAAAGGAGCTATTGTAATATTTTCAAGCGGAAATAACAATGCAGGAGTTGCTTCGCCGGCCTGCTTCACCGAAGCTATTGCAGTAGGCGCTATGAGCATGTGTTACCAAAGAAAGTCCGGAAGTTCATGCGATGGAGAAACTTTCTGGGGCTCTAATTATGGTACCGGTTTGGATATTTCCGCACCGGGTGTGCGCATTGCCACCACAAAAGTTACGGGAACAGGCACATCGCCTAATTTAGATTATACCTTAAACTTTAATGGAACCTCCTCTGCCGCACCCACGGTAGCCGGCGTAGCTGCTTTAGTATTAAGTGTAAATAGTAATCTTACACAGGTACAAGTAAGAGAAATTCTGGAAAGAACAACCAGTAAGGTTGGTGGTTACACTTATACCCCCGCTATCGGCCAGCCCAATGGCTCCTGGACTTCAGAGCTTGGGCATGGTATGGTGAATGCAAAGAACGCCGTGCTTGCCGCACAAAATCCTGTCTTTTGCAGGGTTGATATCGCCGCTACAGGTTCACTGCAGGTGTGCAGCGCAGGTACGGTTCCCTTACAGGTAACCAATAACGCTACAGGCAATACTTATCAATGGAGAAGAGATGGAAATATTGCAGGAACAGGGGTTTCTTTTACTGCCAGCCAGACCGGGAATTACGATGTGATACTCACCACGTCAGCCGGTTGTAAAGACACTTCTTACACTATTCCTGTAACAGTTTCTGCTCCGCAGGGAACCTTAACTGCTGATGCCTGAAGAGATACCAGTGTATGTAACGGCATACCATTATTTTTAGGGGGTGGTCCTGCAGGCTTTGGCGGCACAGGTATTATTCATCCGATGCGTGCCTTT
>DGQO01000150.1 GCA_002400445.1 Chitinophagaceae bacterium UBA4412 | reverse complement strand
TGTGCAGGAACTTTCGCCCTACTCCTATCAAACACTTTCTACAGGCAAAACAACAGTGGATTGTAAGTACGTGGTAAAGGGAAACGTGGTCACTTTTAAAGTGGCAGGATATAATCCTAAGGAAACGCTTGTAATTGATCCTTCCATCATATTTTCTACTTTTACCGGAAGCACAACAGACAACTGGGGCTATACGGCCACTCCAGGTCCGGATGGATCCTTTTATGCCGGGGGTATTTCTTTTGGCACGGGTTACAAAGTTTCACCCGGTGCATTTCAAACAACTTTTTCAGGCGGTTCAGATATTGAACAGATAGGCGGTTATGATATCGCTATTTTCAAATTTTCACCCAATGGGTCAAACCGCTTATATGCCACATACCTTGGTGGTAATGGCCTGGAGCAGCCTCATAGTATGGTGGTAGATAACGCCGGTAATCTTATTGTTGCCGGGAGAACCACATCTACTGATTATCCAACAAGGGCCTTTGCCGGCAATCCCGGTCCGGGTGGTGGCTACGATATCATCATTACAAAATTTAACGCTACGGGCACCGCTTTGCTTGGATCAGTAAAAGTGGGAGGGAGAGGTGCAGATGGTGTGAACATCAGGTCAAAATATCCAAGAGAAGTTCCGGCATCTGTGAGCTTGCGCAGAAATTATGGTGATGACGCCCGCAGTGAAGTATTGCTGGACGGCGCTGGAAATATATCTCTCGTTTCTTGCACCAGTTCTACAGATTTTCCGGTACTTAACCCGGTGCAGGCCACTTTGGGTGGCGCACAAGATGGCGTAATCATGAAGTTTAATGGTAATCTTTCTGTGCAGCTTTTCAGCACCTATTTTGGTGGTAGTGGAGATGATGCCTGTTTCGTGCAAAATACAAATCCACTTACCGGCGATTTATATGTGGCTGGCGCTACTACAAGTTCTAATTTGCCTGGTAGTACTGCGGGTGTTATGCAACCTGCTTTTGCCGGTGGGCTTGCAGATGGTTTTATCACGCAATTGCGTGGAGATGGTAGTGCCATCATCAGAACGACTTACCAGGGAACTGCCGGAATTGATTTGGTATACGGATTGAAATTTGACCGGGCAGGATTTCCTTATATCATGGGCACAACTACAGGAGCATGGCCGGTTGTAAATGCGAGGTTTTCCCAGGCAAATTCAAAGCAGTTTATTGCCAAACTGCGACCCGATTTATCCGCTTATGTTTATTCCACAGTATTTGGCACAAACTCTACTGTACCCAATATTTCTCCTATTGCATTCCTTGTAGATCGTTGCGAGAATGTGTATGTGTCTGGCTGGGGAGGCGGTATCAATGTAGATCAGCAATATACAACGGGCACTACCGCCGGGCTTTCAGAAGTAAATCCGCTGCCAGGTATTCCTGCTGCAGATGGCAAAGATTTTTATTTTTTCGTATTGGAAAGAGATGCAAACAGCCAGCTCTTTGGTTCTCACTTTGGTCAAAATGGTGGTCTTGGAGATCATGTGGATGGCGGTACAAGTCGCTTTGATGATAATGGCGTTATCTACCAGGCCATCTGCGCCAATTGTTCCAGGGGAGCTGTTTTTCCTACTACTCCGGGCTCCTGGTCACCCACAAATGGTAGTATGGCCTGTAACCAGGCAGCCATCAAAATCGAAATGAATTTTGCCGGCGTAGGAGCAGGTGTGCAAGCATCTATTGCTGGCGTGGCCAATGATACCGCCGGATGCGTGCCCCTTACGGTTGATTTTAGAGATACCATTTTAAAAGGAAAAAAATATATTTGGAATTTTGGTGATGGTTCTCCCATAGTGAATACAACCACGGCCACCATTTCTCATACCTTTAATAATGTAGGTTTGTACACGGTAAGCCTGATTGCTGAAGACAGCACCACCTGTAACGTGCGAGACACCGCCTATGTAAGCATAAGAGTGGGTAATAATAAGGCAAACCTGGGTTTTGTTTCTGCAAAATTGCCCCCTTGCCAGAGTCTTGCGGTGCAGTATACCAATACTTCCACGGTGGTTTCCGGAAGTTTTGGACCAAGATCCTTTGTGTGGGATTATGGAGATGGATCGCCAAAAGATACCACTGGATTCGGTCCACGTACACATACCTATGCTGCCCCCGGAACCTATAATGTTACCTTAACGCTGTATGATCCTGCTTTTTGTAATTCTCCAGATACCGTAATGCAACAGATTCGCCTGAATCCTTTAGTAAAAGCACAATTTGAAACTGCTCCAAGAGGTTGCGTTCCTTATACAGCGGTTTTCAACAATTCATCCCTGGCCGGCACTGATTTCATTTGGGATTTTGGTGATGGAACCACATCCACTGCTATCAGTCCCACCCATACGTACAACAATATTGGCACTTTCAGGGTACGCTTGATTGCTATAGACACCTCTTCCTGCAACAAGGTAGATACCTCTGCTATATTTGCTATTACGGTAGTGCCTAATCCTACTGCAGCATTCACTTGGGGGCCAAATCCACCACGGGAAAATACACCAGTTACGTTCAGCAACTCATCTTCTGGTGCTGCCAGTTATGTGTGGGAATTTGGTGATGGCACAAGCTCAACGATAACTAATCCGGTGCATCAGTACGACGCTACAGGAACGTATAATGCTACACTTATTGCCATCAATAACGATGGTTGTGCAGATACCGCAAGTCTTGACGTAAATGTGATTGTGGTACCAGGATTAGCCGTGCCCAATGCTTTTACACCTACACAAGCTGGCCGCAACGCAGTCATAAAAGTAGAAGGTTTTGGTATTGGGAAAATGATGTGGAGAATTTATAACCGATGGGGCCAACTGGTATTTGAATCCACCTCAAAAGATTTAGGCTGGGATGGTATGTTCAAAGGCAAATTGCAAGCCATGGATGTTTACGCCTATACGCTTGATGTAGAATTTACAAACGGAGAAAAAGTAAGGCAAACAGGAGATATAACGCTGTTCCGATAATTAATAAAGGAGGATGAGATGAAGTATTTAAGTATGTATTTTTTAGCGCTGTTGGGCACAGGATTATCTGTGGGTGCGCAGGATTTGCATTTTTCGCAATTCTTTAATTCGCCACTTACGACCAATCCTGCTAACACAGGCTTCTTACCTGATGCAGACTACAGGCTCACGGCCCATTATCGCAATCAGTGGAGCTCCATTATGGCCGTGCCTTATAAAACAATGAGTATTTCTGGCGATGTACAAATGTTCAGAGATCGTTTTGAGAATGGATGGATGGGCGCCGGGCTTGTAGTATTAAGTGATGTAGCAGGCAGTGGAAGCCTTAAGTCCAATAAAATATATGGATCACTTGCTTATCATCAAATGCTGGGCAATAGCAGCCTGCTTAGTGCGGGCTTTAACCTGGGCTGGGCTAATAAGCGGATTGATCCAAGTAATTTGAAATTTCCCGATCAGTTTGATGGAAAGTTCTTTGATGGCAATTTGCCTACTGCAGGTTTACCACTGGATAATAATGTGAGTTACTTTGATATGCAGGTCGGCATGAACTACGCTTATTTTCCGCAGGAAAACGTGTACATCAATGCAGGGTATTCTGTGCATCATGTGAACCGTCCGAAAGAAACTTTTTATAAAGATGATTCCAAAAACGGCATTGTGCCCATGCGGCATATTGCTTTTGTGAATGCACTGCTTAAAGTAGCGGATAATGTGATCATTAACCCGAATGCTTATTTTTCGATGCAGGCCAAAGCCACAGAACTCACGGCAGGAATGGAAGCAAATTTCAATTTAAGTGAAGCTGGAGAAAAACAGTTTGTGGCCGGTTTATATTACCGCCACAAAGACGCTGTAATTCCCATGCTGGGCTTTGAACTCAACAACCTCAAGTTTACTTTTTCTTACGATGCCACCATCAGTAACGTAAATAATTTTAATAATTATCGTGGCGCAAGCGAATTTACGCTGGTTAAAAAAGGTCTTTACCCCACCAGTGCTGGTCGCCAATCTATGTGCCCCAGGTTTTAAAACAAGGAAAACTTGCAAAGGCTGATCCTGGTTTTTTCACGACTTTTGCCGAAATTTTTTTTCAATATGGCTCAACCTACTGCTACAATAAATTTCCATAACCATCTCCAGGATTTTAGAAAAATACTGGGCGATGCTTTTGTTTTTACTGATGAAGATAGCCTCAATACCTATGCACATGATGAAACGGAGAACCTTCATTTCTTACCAGATATCGTGATCAAGCCCCGCACAGCAGAAGAACTTGCAGCGGTAATGGAAATATGTAATGCAGAAAGGATTCCTGTAACACCAAGAGGTGCCGGCACAGGAGTAAGCGGCGGTGCGTTGCCACATTTAGGTGGAGTTGTAGTGTCATTTGAGCGGATGAATTCTTTTGAAATTGATGAAGCTAATTTGCAGGTGACCACAGAGCCTGGTGTAATTACAGAAGTACTGCAGGATGCGGTAAAGGAAAGAGGATTGTTTTATCCGCCAGATCCAAGTAGCCGGGGCAGTTGTTTCATTGGTGGTAATATCGCCGAAAATAGTGGCGGCCCAAAAGCTGTGAAGTATGGTGTAGTAAAAGATTATGTGCTTAACCTGCAAGTTGTGCTGGCCAGTGGAGATATTATCTGGACCGGCGCAAATGTTTTAAAAAATTCTACGGGTTATAACCTCACCCAACTCATGGTGGGCAGCGAGGGTACGCTGGGCATGGTTACAAAAATTGTATTAAAGCTCCTGCCTTTTCCTAAATACGACCTCCTGATGCTGGTGCCTTTTTATAGCCTGGAAAAAGCAGGCGAGGCAGTGAGTGCCATATTCAGGGCGGGCTTTACGCCAAGCACTTTAGAACTGGTAGAAATAAATGCATTAAAGATCGTAAGCCATTTTGTAGAAAGCACAGCAGTACCTGTAACGGACGACATAGCTGCGCATTTGATAATTGAGGTAGACGGAAATCATATGGATACCTTGATGACGGAAATGGAATCCATTGGAGAATTACTTACCGGTTTTGATTGTGGTGAAATATTTTTTGCAGATGATGCCCAGCAAAAAGCAGAGTTGTGGAAGCTCCGTCGCAGGGTGGCAGAAGCGGTAAAGCTTGCGGGTTTTACCATTGAAGAAGATACGGTTGTTCCAAGAGCATCGCTGCCTGCGTTAATCAAAGGCGTGAAAGCCCTGGCAGAAGCTTATAATTTTGATGTGGTATGTTATGGCCATGCCGGGGATGGAAACCTGCATGTGCGCATCAGGAAAGAAGGCAGCAAATTCAGCTTGCATAACCCTGAAGTAATTCCAGCCCTAAAGGCTTTATTCCAACTGGTAAAAAGCCTGGGCGGCACCATCAGCGGCGAACACGGCATTGGGCTTATACAAAAAGAATTTATGGATATTNNATCAGGTACAATGAAAAAATTGCTCTTTCTATCCGTTCTCCTGGCTGCACTGCAGGCAAATGCGCAGGATGATCGCCCGGGCTTTAAAAAAGAAAATCTCTTTACAGGGGGCTCTGTAAATGCGTCTTTTGGAAGCCAGTTTACCTCACTCGGGCTCACACCACATTTTGGTTACAGCCTCAATAAATACCTGGATGTAGCGGTTACCGTTGGTGTTAATTACCAGTCTCAGCGGGATATTTCTTATTACAATGCCAATGATAAATTGCGCCAGACCATTTTTGGTCCAGGCATGTTTGTGCGGGTATTTCCGGTAAAGTTTTTATATGCGCAGGCGCAGTATGAGTACAATTTCATCCGGTATAAATATATCCCCGTGCCCAATTCTGGTGCGCCGGTAGAAAGGCAGAGGCTTAATGCTAGCAGTCTTTTGGTTGGTCCGGGTTTGGCCAGTGGCAGGCAGCCAGGTAATAATACCTACTATTATATTTCTGTGCTGTGGGATCTTGGCAAGAGTGCCAATTCTCCTTACAAAGATGAATTGAACAGGGC
>DGQO01000064.1 GCA_002400445.1 Chitinophagaceae bacterium UBA4412 | reverse complement strand
TTGGATGGTTTCTGGCAGCATCCAAATAGCCGGCCAGGTGCCTTTGCCCACTGGCAATTTTGCCCGCACTTCTATCTTGCCATACTGTACCGGCTTCTTACCATAGGTGGTAAGCTTGGCAGAAGTGTACTCGTTGTTTTCAAACTTTTCCTTGAGCGCTACGACATTAAAAATACCATCCTGCACAAAGGAATTTTTTAGAGACGCCTCTTTATAGTATTGCTTTTCATGATTGCCCCAACCATGGCCTCCGGTTTCATAAGTCCAGCGGCTAGCATCAGGCAATCCGTCCTGGTTGAATTCATCATTCCACACGAGATTCCATCCGGCTATTTTAGCCGATTGAGGTGTTCCTGCCGGCAATTTATGTTGTGTACTGCATGCACCAAGCAGGCAACTGAGCAAGCACACAGAAATCATTTTATACATGGCAAAGGTTTTAGAGATAAAAAAATTATTGGTACACCCTTACATAATCTACTTCCAATGTGCCCCCTGTAACAGCAGGATCTACCGGGCCGCCAAAATTGCCGCCCATGGCGAGATTGAGGATGATAAAAAAGTTATGGTTAAAGGGAATGGCTGTTGTGTTGGTCACAGAATGAATGAGCAGGTCATCTACATAAATCCTGATGTATGCTGCAGTCCAGTCTACGCTGTACACATGAAATTCTGTGCTGGCGTTCGTGATCATTCTTGAGTTACCATCGGCTGAGCCGCCCGACCTTCCGGGGTAATGGAGTGTAGCGTAAATTTTGTTCAACTCCCGCCCCAAGTGCTCCATAATATCTAACTCGCCACAAGCTGGCCATCCCACTGTAGCATTATCGCTCCCCAGCATCCAGGCGGCTGCCCAGGTGCCCACGCCTGCCGGCACTTTTGCCCGCACTTCCACCTTGCCATACTTAAACGCAAATTTATCTTTCGTTAATAGCCTTGCCGACGTAAAAATACTTCCGCTGTAATTTTCCCTGATCGCATTTATTTTAAGTGTACCGTTAGACACGACTGCGTTTTCTGAACGGTTTGTGTAGTACTGCAGTTCCTGGTTGCCCCATCCACCTGCGCCAAGGTCATAGCCCCATTTAGCGGGATCGGGTGCGCCATTTTGATTGAACTCGTCTGACCATATTAAAGATTGCTCAACGATTACAATGATTACAACAGATTTACTAATAGACCCACCGCTGTTTTTTGCAAGTACGTTTACGGTATATGTTCCCGAAGCTGGATACCTGTAAAGAACGACTCCACTCGGTACCGTTTGGTATATTCCGTTTCCAAAATCGAATTCATAAGTCGTGGCATTATTTGCCGCAGCGGTAAAGTTTACATTTCCGCTTTTATCAGGATTTACTACAGCAGTCAATGTTATATTAGTGGGTGCTGGTGTAGCGGGAGGTGCTGCTTCTTTTTTTCCACAGGAAGAGAAAACGGCCAGCAATGGAAATAAAAATAATAACATACGCTTCATGGTCATACATTTAAAAAAACAATCCGTTGCCTGCCGCTTAAGCAGGCAACGGATATGCTTGTGAGATCGTTAGGGTTTAGGTCTTAATTTCTGGTACCAGGAATTGCCATCTGCACCAATGTTCCTAAGATGTACGCTACTAGCGGTAATTTCTAAAATCTCGTAAGTGGTACCACCTGTACCAAAATTCACGATACCATTACCCGGAACAGCAAATTGCACACCGGTGGATTGTGCCGGCGTAGAGCCTGAATTGGCTCCCATAAAAGTGAGCATTTTAGTACCGCCGGTATTGATCGGATAGCAACCATCCCCACCAGAAACACCATAAAAAGAGGTAGCTGCACCAGTTGAAAACGAATTGCCTTTGTTATCTACTTTTATAGAAACCCTGTTGAGCACATCCCTGGAAAAAGTTATTTCATCGTCGTAAGCGCAAGGTTCCCGTGTATTGGGTGGAGCAGCATACCATATAGAATTAAAAGCATCTGCGGGGCCCACACCAAAATGGCCTGGAGCATCGCTGTCCGTCATCCAAACTTTAGAACCCGTACCGGTAAGAGCACTCAGTATATTGGCAGGAATTTCAAAAGCTACAAACACACGGATCACTTTGCTCAGTGTTGAGGTAACACCACCTGTGCCAATTGCATTTACAGTAATGGTATAATCATTAGTACCCGGGCTACTGTATTTGTGCATAATGTTGCCCGATGGCACCATTGCATTATTGCCATCACCATAATCAATTTTATACGTGAGGGCCTGATCTGCTTTACCCGTTATCAAAACATTACCGGTACCGTTTCCAAAAGGGTTGGTGGCATCTACCCCGGCAATTACTGCAGCCAGGCTGAGGTTGGTTGGTGTTTTAAGCTCCCCAAAAGAATACTCATCTTTTTTACAACTGCTGAGCATAAATAAAGCACCCACCGCTATTAAGGTTAATAATCTTATATTTTTAAACATGGGTTTAATTTTAGTTGGTTAACAAGATATCGTCAAACAGGAAGGTGAAATTAGCGGAACCATCACCCATTGTACCTAATTCAAAAATCAATGTAATTTTCTGGTAGGAATTGGCAGTATTAATAGCTGAGTAATCGAACGTGAGCTCTTCCCATGCATTGGCAACAGTAGTACTCACTTCCTTCTCGTAGTTAATACCTCCATTAGTAAGGTTCTCCACTTTGAGCAAAACTTTGGCACCAACTCTTGGCGAAAACACTTTCATTTTAAAAGTTTTCAGTGTAGAAAAGTTGATGGAATTGGTGAGGGTGATTACGCTACCGCCCCATGGCTGTCCGGCAGATTTAACCATCTTAGCCACTTTTGCACTTGTATTTATTCCACCTATTTGCGGATTATTAATAATGGTTGTATTACCACCGTCAAAATTGAAAAAATCATAATTGAGCGTTGATGATTCGAAGGTAAGCGGGATGCCCAGTACCGGTGGAGTAAGCCTGATATCATCCAGCAGGAANNGCATTAGCAGTGTTTATAGCACTGTAATCAAACTCCAGTTCTTCCCATGCATTGGCAACAGTTGTAGTAACTTCTTTTTCAAAATTGATTGCAGCATTTGTTGCATTCTCCACTTTCAATAAAACTTTTGCGCCTACTCTTGGAGAATAAACTTTCATTTTAAAAATCTTGTTCACCGAAAAATCAATAGGCGAACTCAGGCTGATCACACTCCCGCCCCATGGCTGTCCGGCAGATTTAACCATCTTAGCCACTTTAGCGCTGGTATTAATACCATTGGCGTGAGGGTTATTGATAACCGTGGTATTGCCCCCATCAAAATTAGAAAAGTTGTAAGCTAAGGTTGGAGACTCAAAAGTGAGGGGCAACAGTAAAGGATCTACAATGGTAATCACCCTTGTTAATTCCGTTGTGGCTGCACCGCCACTCACGGCAACCACTTTCATGGTATATGTGCCTGCAGAAGGATATACATGGGTTACCGTTTCGCCTTCCAAAAATGACCGGGGAACTTCGTTGGCTACATCACCAAAGAAAACCCTGAAATTGGTTTCATACAAAGCCTTTGCAGAAACATTCAGCGTTAAATTGTTAGATGGGTCAATAGCAGAAGTTACTTCAAGATTTTCTGGTGCCCTGAAAGTAACGGTGAGTTGCTTTGTAAGCTCTACAGATTTACCGTTTACATTAAAAGCTACAACCTTTACGGAGTACAATCCCTCCCGGTAGGCATGCACTATATTATTACCAGGCAATACCTTGGCCGGTGTTGCAGTAGCATCACCAAAATATACATTGTAATATCCTGCACCTTCGCCATTCGGCGTAATGGTTACACGGCCAGTATTATCCTGGGTAATGTCAAACATCAATCCCAGTTTAGCAGGAAGTGCGGCAGTATCCAGGAAAGACACATCGTCATACACTTCTTTTTTGCAAGCGGTAGCCAGCACGAGCAAGAAGGCAGCGCCTAATAAATATTTTATAAATTTCATTATGTTTTGTTTTAGCATGAATGGATAAGGAATGATCAATACCCTGGGTTTTGAGGAAGTCCGGAAATGGTAACTTCTTCCTGTGGAATAGGAAATAATTCATGTTTACCAGCTACAAATCCTGTGATTTTTGCTGCAGCCTTACCGGTTCTCACAAGGTCAAAAAAGCGATCGCCTTCCATACCCAATTCTAATCTTCTTTCATCCCAAATGGACTGTAGCAATACAGAACCTGAAGAAGTGATATCGTGTGAAGTGTTTCCAAAAGCCCGCTGCCTTACAAGATTTAAATAAGTTCTTGCTTTTGCATCGTTTGGCGCTGTAGCCCTGTTATTAGCTTCTGCTGCCAGGAGCAATACTTCTGCATAACGAAGGGTTCTGAAATTATTCAAATAATTCAGCTCTATCTGCCCGGAAGTTTCTCCTTTGCGTGGCAAATACTTTTGATTGTACAAACCCGTGTTTTTATAAGGAGCCACCTGGTAAGTAATACCAAAGGATGGGTTGGCATTTTTGTAAGCTTCAATGTCTAAAACAGTAACCGCTTTTCGTTGATCGCCTGCTTCATAAGCACTGGCCAGGTTTTGCGTAGGAAGATCTGTGCTCCAGCCGGCGGCATAAGGCATGGCAGCACTTCCATTTAAACCACGTACGCCAGACTGCTGTACATTTAAATTACCCTGCCCACGGGTAACACCACCCCAATTGTAATAAGGAGAAGTGTTAGAATATTGAATTTCAAATACGGACTCTGGTCCATTTTCTCCGCTAGCCAGGAATATAGATGCAAAGTCTTGCACCAGGGAAAATTGATTAGATGTAATTACGGATTCCAATACAGGAACTGCGGCGTCAAACTTGCCTTCGTAAACAAGTACTTTACCCAACATGGCCTGTGCTGCAGGTTTTGTGATCCGGCCTTTTTGCGCCTGGGTTGGAGGCAATACGCCTATTGCAGTGTTAAGGTCTATTTCTATTTGCTTGTAAATGTCTGCCTTTGCTGTTCTTCCCAATGTGCGTGAGTCTGTGAAGCCCAATCTCCTGTCTATAAAAAATGGTACATCACCAAAGAATTTCACGAGTGTAAAATAGTAGTAGGCTCTCAGGAAATAAATTTCGCCATAGAGGGCATCT
Organism: Chitinophagaceae bacterium UBA4412; assembly: GCA_002400445.1. Taxonomy (GTDB): domain Bacteria; phylum Bacteroidota; class Bacteroidia; order Chitinophagales; family Chitinophagaceae; genus Ferruginibacter. The sequence goes on along the minus strand of DGQO01000064.1, from coordinate 5,087 downwards.
TTGCCTGCAAAAGCTACTTCAACACCCGCAGGGTTGGCCGCTTTAAACTGGTGCAAATAATTTACCCGGTTGATGCCTTCGTAACAAGCTCTCCAGATTTCCAGGAGTTGATCGTTCACGGGAGTATGGGTCATGTCATCTATCTGCTGCAAGGGCAAAACATCCGAGGAGTTTTCTCCACCGGCAACAGCATTATCAGAAGCAATATCACTAATGGGCACTGCCTGGTTTAACCACTGTAGCGGCGTGTAAGTGCTAATGGCCATAGTGCGGTAATCGGTTTCAGATCTCAGGTAATCTAAATCCGTTACTCTAAAATCATCTTTCGGATCGTAGTCTACCCATTTTGTACAGGAAGTAGCTGCCGAGATGATGAGTAATAAACTTATTATTTTTAGATATGTACGTTGCATTATCATAAATTTTTTGTGATCAGTTAAAGTTTTACATCAATACCTACTGCATAGGTTCTTGCTTGTGGATAAGCACCACGATCTACACCACTGTTTAGGATACCACCTGGTATCTCGGGGTCGTAGCCGGTGTACTCTGTAAAGGTGTAAGCATTTTTTACCTGTGCATATAATCTAAGTCCTTTAAAAACTTTTTTCACAACGGGTTGAGTGAAAGTATAACCTAACTGAATGTTCTTGATCTTTATAAAAGAACCATCTTCTACATACCTGTCAGATACACGGATATTGCTATTGGCATCATTGAAAGTGAAACGTGGTGTAAGTGCATCGTTTGTTGAGCCTTCGCCGGTCCACCTGCCTAGCACAGATCTGAACTTGTTAGAATAGTTTGCATTTCTTTCGTAAGCCCGGTAGATGTCATTGCCTACAGAAGCGTAAGTGAACATGTTGAAATCGAAGTTTTTAAAATCGAATCCAAGGTTCCAGCCCATGGTAAAGGTGGGGAAAGGGTCACCAATTTTAGTTTGATCTGCAGCGCTGATAATACCATCGCCATTCACATCCACATACCTGATATCCCCTGGTTTGGCAGTGTACACCGTGTCTTTTGCACCGCCGGGTAATGTTCTGATACTTCCTTGTACAGCACTTAACCGTATTTCAGTTTCGTTCTGGAATAACCCGTTGGTTTTATATCCATAAAAATAACCTGGGGTAAATCCTTTTTCAAAAACAGTTACGGTTTGAGACTGCCCGTTAAAGTAACCACCGCCTGTATATTTAGCCGTGCCATCTTCATTGGTTGCGGTCACTTCATTTTTTGAAGTGGTGAAAGTGAAGCCATTGCTCAGCCTGAAACTCTTACCGATAGTTTCGACATAAGTAAGGGAAAGATCAACCCCTGAAGATTTTGTAGAACCGATGTTGGCAGTTGCTACTGGTATTGTGCCCAGGTAAACAGATACCGTTGGCGTAAACAGAAGACCATCAACCTTCTTTTCAAAATAGTCTGCAGAAAGTGATAATTTATTTTTCAGCACAGTGATGTCAAAACCTGCATTGAGTTGCAATTGCTTTTCCCATCTGAGTGCGGTATTAGCAGCGGAACCAACAGTAGATCCGGGATAGAACACATTCCCAAAAGTGTAACCGTTACTATTTGGAGGATTACCATAGCTTGGGCCGCCGGTTGAAATACTTACAAACTGAGGAGATACGTTTTCGTTTCCAATGCTACCGTAGCTTCCCCTTATTTTTAAGAAATCAATAAAATCTGCTTTGAAAAAATCTTCTTTGGTTACAATCCAGCCTAATGAACCAGAATAGAAGTTTGCAAATTTGTTATCAATACCAAATGCGTAAGAACCGTCTCTCCTGGCAGAGAAGGAAGCCAGGTACCTGTCTTTAAAGTCGTAGTTTAAACGACCGAAATAGGACATATTCTTTCTAAAGTATTGGTAATAGCTACCATCCCGTGCATTGCTATTGGTAGGCGTATTGGCTCCTGTTGCAGCAGAAAAATCTGCAAATTCCCAGGAGTTAAAAGGTACATCCTGGCGTGAGGCAGATGCGCCGTTTCCGGATACCCTGGCAAATGAAGTGCCCAACACTACATCGAAGTTGTGGTCTTCCAACAGCTTGAAATTGTAGTTAGCAAATGTTTCCCAGGTATAATTAAAGTTGCTAGTCTTATTATGCGAAACACTGTTATGTTTATCCACCACCGTACTTCCATCAGCATTCATGGTGTTCTCCACATTTAAAGGACCGTAGAAAACCAATGGTGTAAAACTTTTAGAATTATCGTCGTATTTGGTATAACCAAATCTTGAAGAAACCTTAAGGTTTTTAATGATGTCGTACTGCAATTCAAACTTTCCATAGAGTTTGCTGCCGATACTTTTGTTATAAGTGTTGTCTAGCTTGGTAAGGGGGTTAAATATTTCTGACAACAATAAATTACTAAAGCCGTATTTGCCCACTGTATTTGGCACTGTGTTAAAAACAGGAACAGTGGGATCAAAATTGAGTGCACTACCTATTACACTATTAAATGAATTTTCCTGAATGCCTTTAGAATCCAAAAGTACCCCGGTGGTATTGAGCAAAAATTTCAATTTGCGGCTCAGGTCAAAACTGAGGTTAGCCGTAAAAGTTCCCCGGTTAAACCTGGATTTATCGTAGCCACCCACTATACCACCCTGGCTCTGGTAACCGGCAGAAACAAAGTAGGTCATTCTTTCTGCACCACCTCTTACACCTATACTGTGTGATTGTATCGGGGCCCTTTCAAAAATCTGGTCTTGCCAGTCGGTACCCTTTCCAAAAATAGACAGGTCGGGGAAAATAATATTTCCACCGCCCACGGTACTGCCTTCGTTGATGATGGCAGCATATTCAGTAGCGTTCAATACAGCAATTTTATTCATCACTTCCTGCATGCCGAAATTTGCACCAAAAGTAATTTCTGGCTTTTGGTTTTTTCTGCCTCCTTTGGTCGTTACTACTATTACACCATTACCACCTTTTACACCATAAATAGCGGTAGTGGCCGCATCCTTTAAAACGTTGATGGACTCAATATCAGATGGGTTCACGGAGTTAAGGTCTACGAGCGACTGTGGGACACCATCTATAATTACAATGGGGTCTGTTCCACTAAAAGAGGGAATACCCCTTATTAATACAGTAGGCGTTGATCCTGGTGAGCCACTTTGAATTACGCTTACACCGGAAGCCCGGCCTTGAAGCGCCTCTTCCGTTCTCTGTGGTTTGAGCCGCTCAATATCAGCAGCTTTTACCGTAGAAATAGAACCAGAAACTTTCGTAATCTTCTGTGTTCCATAACCTACTACAACAACTTCTTCAAGATTTCCTTCAATCTTTTTGAGTACCACTGTAAGGAAAGCATTGGTAATACGCACTTCCTGTGGTTGATATCCCACTGAACTGAAGGTTAAAGTGCTGGCAGAAGCCGGCACAGTAATGGTAAAATCACCATTGGTACCGGTAGAAGAACCTGTAGTGGTACCTTTTACTACGAGGGATACGTTGGGAATTCCTACTCCTGCACCATCCATAACCTTACCTGAAACCGTTTTGGTTTGAGCCAGGGAGGCAAAGCTGGAGCATAAAAGAAATGATAGGAAAAACCCTGCGAAGACTTTTTTCATATAGCAATCGTTTTGGTTTAAAATACTGTGAGCAATTAATATCGTAAAAATAAGGCCTTACCCCTACTACAACCTAAAAAATACCTACAACATTACTACATCACTAAAACTAATCTATTGATTAATAACAAGGTTCTTCTACAACTTTACTACATCAAGCAAAAGATTGTACTTTCACTTTACCAATGATCAAGTTTATGAGGCATTTGTTTTTTCTGCTGCTTTTTCCGCTTTCTGGATATGGCCAAAATACCATTGCTTTCCCTGATGTAATCAACTATAGTAAACAGGCATATGGAGCAGGATTGCAGAATTGGGATATCAAACAAGACAAAAACGGGATCATTTACGCTGCTAATAACGAAGGTCTATTAAGCTTTGATGGGAGGAACTGGAACCTCTATCCTCTTCCCAACCGAACCATTGTACGCTCTATTGAGATAGCGCCAGACCATCATATCTATGTGGGTGGCCAGGATGAACTGGGATATTTTGCCCCGGCCGCCAATGGAGAACTTGTTTACCATAACCTGATACCAAAACTAGAACTTCAGGACCGGAACCTGGGTGATGTATGGGATATCCTGGCCTTTAAGGATCGGATATTTGTTCGCTCATCAAGCAGGATATTGGAGATTTCACCCACGGGCATCCACGCTTACCTACCAGAACAGGAATGGTCTTTTCTGGCCAGTTGTAACGATGAATTGTATGCCTACGATTATAATGCCGGTCTTAAAAAATTGCGAAACGGGGCATGGTTCCTTGTGCCCGGCTTCAGCGTACCTTTGAATAGCCCGGTAACAGCGATGCTCTCCATCGGCAAAGACACTATCCTTGTTACTACCTTAAAAACCGGCATGTTCCTACTCTCTGGCGAAGCTGCCGTAAAGATCCAATCACCAAATAACGCCATTTTGGAGAATGCCAGAATTTACAAAGCTACCATTATTGACGATCAATGGCTGGCACTGGCTACCAGCAATAAGGGTGTCTTCATTGTAGATCACAAGGGTAACATTATCCAATCTTTCTCCCTTGAACAAGGATTACAGAATAATAATGTACTCAGCATTTTTTTAGACCGCCAGAAAAATCTCTGGCTCGGGCTGGACAATGGTATAGATTTCATAGGCTATAACAGTCCGATTAAACAAATAAACCCCGGGCGGGAAGGCGGATCGGGCTACACGGCCCTCATTCACCAAAATCAATTATACCTGGGTACATCGAGCGCATTATTTACAGTGCCGCTGCAGCCGGTGCAGGACCTGAGTTTTAGCAAGGGCAATTTTGTACCCGTTGCTAATACCCGTGGCCAAAACTGGAAGCTTACTGAAATCAATAACGAGTTGCTGCTGGGGCATCATGAAGGAGCATTCCTGGTAAAGGGGCAGTTAGCTACACTACTATCAGACATTCCCGGCTTTTGGAATTTTACAGCCCTTCCGCCAGGATTTCCGCATAGTCTCATTGCCGGATATTACCGGGGGCTCAT
>DGQO01000193.1 GCA_002400445.1 Chitinophagaceae bacterium UBA4412 | reverse complement strand
ATTGTGCGGATGATTTAAAAATAAAAAAGTGGGACATGAAGGTAAACCATCTTTAGGTGGGTGAAGAAGGAAGAAGAGGCTGTGTGAAAAAGACCAATCATGCTCCAGTTACGTTTATCGAAAGATGACATTGATTGATACGCTTTTTTTACACAGCCTCTTCTCTGGAGATTATGCAACTTTCTTACTTCCCAGGAGCAGCAACTCGTTTACCTGTATTTCTGTGATGTACTTTTTGTTGCCTTCTTTATCGGTGTAATTGCGATTCACCAATTTTCCTTCGATGGCTACTTCTGTACCTTTCTGCAGGAACTTCTCTGCTATCTCGGCCACAGATCCCCAGGCAATTAAATTGTGCCATTGCGTTTCCGTCACTTTCTCGCCTTTCGCATTGCGATAGCTTTCATTAGTGGCTACAGAAAACCGAACCAGCTTCTTGCCGCTTTCTGTGTTTCTTACTTCCGGTGCGTTACCCAAATTTCCAATCAGTTGAACTTTGTTTTTTAATGCGTACATAGCTGTAAATTTTTGCCCATCGGGCGGTTTTAAAATTGTTTTTTGTTTTTCGGAAAGGCTGTTTGCCAATCACAACACAAAGATGCAACGGCCGGAAAGCGATAGTCGGAGATTAGTCATTTACAGCCGGATGTATCCGTTTGTAAACGCTTGTAAATACAAAAATTTAAACGTACCTTAATTTTCTAAAACTTAAAACGCATTGTATGTCAGCAGTTTTGGCACCAAAACCCTGTTTAGCCTGCGAGAAACCCATCAGGGGCAGAACCGATAAAAAATTTTGCGACGACTATTGCAGAAATAATTATAATAACCAATTAAAGGCTGGCGGTACTAACCTGATGCGCAATATCAACAACGCCCTTGGCAAAAATCGACGGATATTGGAAAGTTTTTTTGGCACCGATGAAGAAATGGTAAAGACCACTCATGAGAAACTTTTGCAGAAGGGATTCCAGTTTAAATACATCACGCACATTTACACCAATAAGAAAGGTAATACGTATTTCTTTTGCTATGATTTGGGATACCTGCCGCTTGAACATGACTGGTACCTACTGGTAAAACGCAAAGAAGAACAAGTTTAAAAACAGCTCATTAATCCAAACCAATATGTCTTTACTCATTACAACAATACAGGCCGATTTGAAATGGGAAGCCAAACGGGCAAACCTCGCCTTATTTGAAGAAACCCTTCGCCAGCTCGATATGCAAACGGAAGTGGTGGTACTGCCTGAAATGTTTTCAACAGGCTTTAGCATGCGGCCTGCAGACTTAGCAGAAACCATGGAAGGTGAAACGGTACAGTGGATGCAGGAGATGAGTGCAAAATACCGGGTAGCCCTCACAGGATCACTCATCATTAAAGAAGAAGAAAAATATTATAACCGCTTGATCTGGATGCTACCAAACGGGCAAATGGCACATTATGATAAGCGACACTTGTTTGCCTATGCTGATGAAAACAAACATTACACAGCCGGTGATAAGCGGCTCATTGTATCCGTAAAAGGTTGGCGCATTAACCTGCAGGTATGTTATGACCTGCGCTTTCCCGTGTGGGCAAGGCAGCAGCTCACCCGCATTGATGAAATAGAAGAAGTGCAACCCGAATATGATATTTTGCTTTATGTGGCCAACTGGCCGGAGCGCCGCAGCCATGCCTGGAAAACCCTGCTATGTGCAAGGGCCATAGAAAACCAATGTTTTGTGGTAGGTGTAAACAGGGTGGGCACAGACGGTAATAATATTTACCATAGTGGCAACAGCATGATCGTAAACCCGCTGGGAGAAGTATTGTATCATATGAGTGATGCAGAGGATGTAAATACGATCCTTTTGCAAAAAGAAGAACTGGAATCTGCAAGAGCTAAATTTCCTTTCTGGAAAGATGCGGATGATTTTTTAATTCAAAAATGATCAGCGTTCTGAATCCTGCATAATCATCTCCCTTACTACTTTCATTTTAAAATCTATGCCCTGTAGCAGGGATGCATAGTTTGTTCCGAGGTAGATATCTGGTGCAACGCCTAAACCATTCCTGGGAACATGATTGTATTGTACAACACGATAGAGCGGAAGGCGCACCGTCGTTTTAGTATTCGGTAGTTTTATATCAGGAATGAGTATGCCGTTATTGCCATGCCAGCCACCGCCGGTTTCTTCTCCTACAAGTAAGATATCTTTTTGGCCTTTTACCACATTGCAAAACAATGAAGAAGCAGAAAATGTGGGGCCGCTAGTGATTACAAACACCTTACCGTTGTAATGATTGCGGTGCCGGGGCTGATAAGTTTTTCTTTCCAGCATGCCCAAATGATAGAGGCCGTCTTTCCTTTTCCGGCTGATGAAAAACATTTCGATATTATTAAACCATCCGCCTTTAATATATCGCTGATAAGGAGATATTCCCGCCGCTACAGCATAAACACTGTCGGCTACTTTAAAAGATTTTCGGGTAATATACCTGGTCAGCAGGGTAGATGACGATATTTTCCCACCACCATTGTTCCGGATGTCAATCACTAAATGTTCAATATTGTCCTGCCGCAGTTTTCTAAAACTCTGCCGGAAAAAGGCACGAAGCCTTCCTTTACTAAAAGTATTCAGGTTCATTACGGCAAATTTTCCGGAACTGTCCATACTCAAAGAGCGCAGGCGCAACAGCCTCTTTTCCTTGGGCTCTTTAGGTTTCTTTGCTGGCTTGGGCACAGGAGGCTGTTTGTCTTTGCTGCTGTCTTTTACGGGCGCAAATACAGGTATATCTGCCACGGCAGTATCGCCCTGGCTATTGATATAACTCACTTTGTATATTTTATTCAGCCCAAAAATATTACGGTGATAATAAGGAAAATTCGAACTCAGCCTTATGTAGTTCACATTATCTGCATGGCCATCTTCCGGCAGGTATTGAAACATTTTATTGATGAGCCGCACATTACTCACACCATTAATGGCCGTAATAAGCGTACCTCGCTTGAAAATACTATCGCTGCGATTCATGTTTGTAATTACAGCCATGGTATCGCTCCATACTTTTAAGTAAAGAGGAAAAGAAGGGAGTCGCTTTCCCTCGCTCCATTTTCGAAATGCCTTGCTGCTGCCCACGCTCGTATGGCCGCAATGAATTTTTTCTGTAAGAGGGGCAAGTACATGCCAAAGGAATTGCTGCTCCGTCATGCTATCCCTGATACTTTGTAAATAATAATTGAAATAAAAATTCATACTGTCCCTGGAAGTGTACCAATATAAACCGGGGTGTTTTGCTTCAAGAATATTTCGCAACAAGGTTACATCCTGCTTTAACGCTGCTGCAGGATATTTATGATTGGGAGAATAGAGCTTACTCACGCTGCAGGAGCCCATCGCAAGAAGACAAGCCAGGTAAATGAAACCAATTTTTTTCATAGCGGAAGAGCACCCCAAAAGTGAACATGAAAATTAAAGCTATTTCTGCAATCAAGAATCGGGCGTAAAAGAAATGTTGAAGATTCGGATAAATGCATGATTGCTATAGAACGCTGGCAGCAGTCCATTTTTCCACTCCTGCCCCGCCATACGCTGCTACTCCGGCACAAGCCCCGGAGCAACAGCCTCACCGGGGTATCCGCTGCTGTCGGGCGTATGGGCTGGGCCACTGGAAGACGGTGTAGCATTGCCCATCAGTGGATGCTTGCTTTATAAAATTGTAGCGACATTATATGAGGATCTATCCTGCGCCGGGTATGGGCTACTGCATTTCCGGGGCTGGCCATTTGGTTTATCCGAGCGCCACACTGCATTTGAGTCAGGAAAGGTACTCATGGCCTATCCCACCCGAGCCCTTCAACAAATTTTTTCGACGACAAATTCCGAAGCCCAGCGCCGCCGGCCCGCAAACGCCGATGCAGGTGTTTTTCACCTGCGTCATCAAAATTAAGGAGCTACCACAATTAGCCCTTATAATGCGTCAGCATTTTAAAAAAAAATCTATCCCGTGATCGTAAAAAAATGCCGATGAAAAAGGGTAGTCTTCCGGATAT
>DGQO01000267.1:5295-11533 GCA_002400445.1 Chitinophagaceae bacterium UBA4412 | reverse complement strand
AGGTAGCCTCGTGCTACCTTTTTTTGTGATATAGCAGTATATAGCCGAGAAAAATTTACCTCTATCTCCGGGAATGCTGACGAATATCATCCAAACATATAATTTGGAATCACTTCTCTTTTAGCTGGTAATACTAGCTTTGGCTCTGTTTAATACCAAACTATGTACCTGAAATTCCTCCTCCTCTGCTGCATTGCAATATTGATAAACACTAGCCTTTTAGCTCAAACCCAAACAAACGCCGAGTTCGGCAAGATCAGCGCCAAAGATTTTACACTTGATGGCATAAGCGCAGATACTTCATATGGTGCTATTGTAATTGCCGATGTAGGCAAGAGCAGTTTTCAGGGAAACCAAAAAGGCTATTTCAGCCTGGTGTACAAACACTACCGCAGGGTTAAAATCCTTCGTCAAAAAGGTTTTGACATTGCCACGGTGAGTATCCCGCTTTACAAATCTTCTTCCTCAGAATCCGAAGAAGAACTTACCTCACTTAAAGCCTGTACCTATAACCTTGAAGGAGGAAAAGTGATAGAAACAAAACTGGATAAGGATGCCGTGTTTAAAGAAAAACAGGACAAAAACCATACAGTTAGAAAATTTACCTTACCATCCGTTAAAGAAGGTTCTATCATTGAATACAGCTACACCATCAATTCCGATTTTCTTTTTAATCTACAGCCATGGAATTTCCAGGGAAATTACCCACGCCTTTGGAGCGAATACGAACTAAACTGCCCTGAATTTTTTGAATACGTTGTGTTGACAAAAGGTACCCATCCAACGCACATCAAAGACGCAAAACAAAAATTTCAGAATTTTAATATCAGGCTTAGAGATCAACTTGCTTATGACAATTCAACTGTCATCAGCCTTTCATCCAACAATATCATTACCCGCTGGGTGATGAAAGATGTACCCGTACTTAAAGAAGAAAATTTTACATCAACAATGAAGAACCATTTGAGCGCTTTAGAGTTTCAAATGTCTGGACAGCGGTTTCCTAATATGCCTTTTAAAGACATCATGGGCAGTTGGGTTAAAGCTTCAATGGAGCTCTTAAAAGACGAATCATTTGGCGCTGAATTTAATAACAAAAACGGATGGGTAGCTAATTATGTCGAGGCCTTAAAACTCGATGGAAAATCTCCCTACGAAAAAGCATTCAGCATTTACAAATGGATACAAAAGGATTTTAGCTGCAAGGGCACAAACGGTGCTATTTATTTATCCGCTCCTTTAAAAGATGTGGCAAAAGCTAAAACAGGATATGTTTCAGACATCAATTTGCTGCTCACTTTAATGTTGTCCAAAGCGGGTCTCACGGCCGATCCTGTGATACTTAGTACAAGATCTAACGGCAGAGTCAACTCAACTTACCCACTTATTCACCAGTATAATTATGTGATTTCAAAACTTACGATAGACACCGTAGCCTACTATCTTGATGCTTCAGACAGGTCGCTCGGGTTTAACAAGATACCCTCCTTTTGCTATAACGGAGTAGGCGTAAGGATAAACCTTATGCCAAGGGGTGAAGAACTTTATCCGGACCATAATACGGAGCGTAAAAGCACTACCGTTATGCTGATGAATAATGCGGAAAATAAAAATCACTGGATTGGCAATTTCTCATCTGTGCTCGGTTATGCAGAATCCACAACAATAAGGGATGAAATAGCCGAAAAAGGTAAAGAAGCGTACATCAACAAAATAGTCGGAAGCTATACAGGCGGCTTTAGCATAGAAGATATAAAACTGGTTGACTTTACCGAAACCGAAAAACCAGTTACCCTTAATGCCGGGTTACATATGGATCGGGAAGGAACGGAAACCCTGCTTTATTTTAATCCCATGCTCAAGGAGGGTTTACAGCAAAATTATTTTAAAACAAGTGAGCGCTTTTATCCGGTAGAACTACCCTTTAAAATGGAAGAATCTTATTCATTTAATATACAGGTGCCAGAAGGTTATGTGGTGGATGAACTCCCCAAGTCGGCTAAAGTAATCCTGAGTGATTCCGATGCAAGTTTTGCTTACCTGGTGTCTAAGAGCGGAGATTTTGTTACCATCACTTCTACCATAAAAATAAACAAAACCGATTTTACCACAGCGGAGTACGACGACTTGCGAAACTTCTTTGACTACATCGTAAAGAAACATGCTGAACAAATCGTTTTTAAAAAGAGTTAAATGAAAACCAGCCTCCTATTAATCATTTTCTGTATCCTGTTTTTCCAGCCGGCAAATGCGCAGTTCTCCTATAGCGTGAGCAAAATTGCGGATTCACTTAAAGAAAATGCCAGCATTGTTATTCGCAACCGGGAAACTGTGCTCATCTTAAAAAATGAGGGTGTCGCTTCTTTGCGGGAGCGCTACGTTTTCACCGTATTAAATCCTGGGGGAGATAAGTTCGCCGTTTTTCATGAAGGTTATGATAAGCTCCGTAAAGTGTCAGACATTTCTGGCAAATTATATAATGCGGATGGCGTAAATATCCGCAGTGTGAAAAATAAAGAAATACGAGACTACAGCAATACTTCTGAAGGAACACTAGCCGACGACGACCGGGTGAAAGTGCATGATTTTAGCTATCGGATTTACCCTTACACGGTAGAATATGAAAGCACAACAAACTACGAGGGTATATTTTCTCTACCACATTGGTCGCCAAATTTGGCGGAGGCTGTATCCCTTGAACAAAGCAGTATGCGGGTGGAAGTACCAGCGGGATATAGCTTGCGCTATAAAATATTTAACCTGGCAGCACCCATAAAATCTACGCTGAAAAATACGGAGGTGTATGAATGGAACCTGCAAAACTTTAAAGCAGTGAGCAGTGAAAGTTATACACCCCGATGGGAAAAAATGATGCCTTTCCTGCTGCTGGCACCTTCTGGCTTTGAAATGCAGAAATTCTCTGGAGATATGAATAGCTGGGCAAACTTTGGCAATTTTATTTACCAGATGAATAAAGGCAGGGACGTATTACCTGCCCAGGTAAAACAAATGGTGCATAATCTTACGGACGCTTTGCCAAGTGAAGCAGAGAAAATAAACAGGCTATACAAATACCTGCAGCAAAACACACGCTATATCAGCATTCAATTTGGTATTGGCGGCTGGCAAACGCTGGATGCAAATTTTGTGGCAGCTAACGGTTACGGAGATTGCAAAGCCCTTACGAACTACATGTATGCGCTGTTAAAAGAAGCTGGCATAAAATCTTATTACACGCTCGTAAAATCAGGCGAAGGAGAGGCAATGCTCGCTGCTGATTTTCCGTGCAACCAATTTGACCATGTAATTCTTTGTGTACCCGGTAAAAGCGATACCACCTGGCTGGAATGCACTAATCAAACAACCACTGCAGGATACCTTGGCTCATTTACAAGCAACAGGGATGTATTGCTTATTGATGAAAATGGTGGTAAGCTGGCCAGAACACCAGAGTACGGTTTCCATCAAAACCACCAGGTTCGCAAGATTGAGGCAAAACTTGATGATGAAGGCAACCTGTATGCAGAAATCGTGAGCAATTATTTTGCCGAGGAACAGGATGAGCTCCATTCAATACTTCATGCTGGTTCCAGGGAAAATATAGACAACTACATGAAAACAAAATTCGACCTCGCCTCATACGAACTGGAAACATTTTCTCACCAGGAAAAACTAACCCGGGTACCTTCAATTAACGAAGCTGTACAACTCAAAGCAAAGAATTACGCATCCAGTTCTGGTAAACGTTTATTTATTGCTCCCAATGTGGGCTCTGTATCTAAATTCCGCATCAAAAATATTGCAACCCGTAAATACGATTTTGAATTTAGCCAAAGCTTTACGCACCTGGATACCGTAACCATTGAAATACCAAAAGGCTTTGAAGTGGAAAGTTTGCCAAAAGAAATCACGCTGAATGCGCCATTGGTAAAATATCATTCGGCTGTAAAGTTTAGAGATGGAAAAATATTTTATGTGCGGGAATATGTGCAGCAAACCGGTATTGTAAAAACCAGCGAAGTAAAATTACTGTCAGATGTGTTTGAAAAAATATTCCAGGCAGATCATGCCAGGGTGGTTTTTGTGAAACAAGTACCCTAAGTGCTTGTGATCTTCAGGTAAGGACTAGTTATATTTGCGCACTAACAATTGTTGCCATGCCTGTTGACCTTTCAAAATCTTTAAGCGCTTATCAATTAATGTGCACTGCTGCGCAGATGGCGGATTTGTACGAACAGAACCGGGCGATTTGCAAATATGTACACAGCACCAGCCTGGGGCACGAAGCCATCCAGCTTGCCACAGCTTTTCAACTACTGCCCTGCGATTATGTGAGCCCTTATTACCGGGACGAGAGTATGATGCTGGGTCTTGGCTTTGAGCCCTATGAACTTATGCTACAATTATTGGCAAAGGCAGATGATCCCTTCACCGGCGGTCGTGCATATTATACTCATCCGAATTACAGAGCTGAAGACAAGCCTACCATCATTCACCAAAGTAGTGCCACGGGAATGCAGGTGATACCCACCACAGGTATAGCACAAGGTTTGAAATTTTTACAAGCCACATATTCACCCTTGCTCAAGCGGGGTACAAAAGGAGAAAACCCGGTAGTAGTATGCTCACTGGGTGATGCATCTGTAACAGAAGGCGAAGTGAGTGAAGCCTTCCAATTTGCAGCCCTGCATCAGCTTCCAATCATTTACCTGGTACAGGACAATGATTGGGGCATTAGTGTGCATGCTTCCGAAGCACGCACAGCGCCGGCCTCAGAATTCATCCGTGGCTTTAGGGGTATTAAAAGCATGAGCATTGATGGAAGCAATTTTGAAGAATGCTATAATGCCATGGAATATGTAATTGCGGATGTAAGGCAGCACCGTTTACCATGGTTGGTACATGCCCGGGTGCCTTTACTGGGGCATCATACCAGCGGTGTGCGCAAAGAATTTTACAGAACGAAGGAAGACCTGGAACTGGCTGCAGTAAGAGATCCCAGGCCATTACTCAGAGCATACCTGCAGGGGCAAGGTATAAGTGATGAGGAATTAAGTGCTGCGGAAACTGCTGGCGAAATAATTGCGGTGCAGGCATTTGAACGGGCAGTAGGCGCAGAGGAGCCATTAGCCGATGATGTGGCTACCCACATTTTTGCCCCAACTCCGGTATTAACAGAATCGGGTGAAAGATCACCTGCGGGTAATGATAAAGTGCTTTTTGTAGATGCTGCTCTCTTTGCCATCCGGGAAATTATGGAAGCCTGCCCTGAAGCGGTTTTATATGGCCAGGATGTGGGCAGAAGACTAGGTGGTGTGTTTAGAGAAGCAGCCACCCTTGCCGAACAATTTGGTGACCTGCGGGTATTCAACACCGCTATACAAGAGGCGTACATCATAGGTTCTACCGTGGGCATGAGTGCGGTAGGCTTGAAACCCATCGTAGAAGTACAGTTTGCAGATTACATTTATCCTGCATTAAACCAACTTGTAACAGAGATGAGCAAGAGTTGCTATTTATCCTGTGGAAAATTTCCTGTGCAGGCACTTATAAGGGTACCTGTGGGGGCGTATGGCGGCGGCGGACCTTACCATAGCGGGAGTATAGAAACTATCCTGCTCAGCATTAAAGGCATCAAAATAGTGTACCCTAGCAACGCTGCTGATATGAAAGGATTAATGAAGGCTGCTTTTTACGACCCAAACCCGGTGGTCATGCTGGAGCATAAAGGACTGTATTGGAGCAAAGTGCCGGGCACGGAAGCAGCAAAATCAATAGAACCCGCTAGCGATTATATTCTGCCGTTAGGCAAGGCCAATATAATACTTGAGGCAGATGAAGATCATGTAGTGAGTGGAGAAAGCGTTTTAGTGATCACTTATGGCATGGGGGTCTATTGGGCAATGGCTGCCGCAGAAGCCTTTGATGGCAACATAGAAGTGATTGACCTGAGGACTTTATTCCCGCTGGATGAAGACCTGGTTTTTGAACGGGTAAAACTGCATGGGAAAGCATTAGTACTTACAGAAGAACAACAAAACAATTCCTTTGCAGAAGCCCTTGCTGGTCGCATTTCAAAAGCCTGCTTCCGGCATTTGGATATACCCGTAGAAGTAATGGGGGCCCTTAACCTCCCGGCCGTACCTATGAATATCGTATTGGAAAAAGCCATGCTGCCAAATGCCGAGAAACTTACGACGCTGTTAAAGCAGATGCTTAGCGCTTAAACATCTAATAT
>DGQO01000267.1:0-5172 GCA_002400445.1 Chitinophagaceae bacterium UBA4412 | reverse complement strand
TCCAAGGCCGAGGCTTACCAACAGTTCCTCTGCACGCTGCATCGTTTCCTTTTTTCGCTTTCCCCCAATCCAGCCGGGGATACTTACATTTTCCTGCGCTGTAAACTCTGGTAATAAATGATGAAACTGAAAAATAAAACCAATATGCGCATTTCTAAAACGAGCAAGCTGCTTTCCACTGAGTTGATCTGTGCGCACACCATTCAACAGTACTTCACCATGGGCAGGTGTATCCAGCGTGCCCAGGATATGCAGCAGCGTACTTTTTCCTGCACCAGATGAACCTACAATGCTCACGATCTCTGCTTTTTTAATGGTGATATCCACGCCTTTGAGCACATGCAGGTTACCATAAAACTTTTCAATATGCCGGGCTTCTAACATCTCCCGAAAGTAAATCTTTTAGCGTGGTTTTTAAAATTCCAAAGTTGCTGGCACCCCATTTGACTCATGAAACCTGCCGCCTCAGCTTACAAAAAAAAGAGATTTGTTTTGTCCGGAAAGGCTGTTGATTCCCCTGTTTAAAAAACACTTTTGGTTATTTCAGGCGAAAATCTACATTTGCAAAAAATTAAACTACTAATCATGTTTTGGACACTCGAACTGGCCTCTCACTTAGAAGACGCACCCTGGCCTGCAACGAAAGACGAACTTATCGATTATAGTATCCGTAGTGGTGCTCCTATTGAAGTGATTGAGAACCTGCAGGAGCTTGAAGATGAGGGTGACCTTTACGAAGGTCTTGATGACATTTGGCCCGACTACCCAAGCCAGGAAGACTTCTTCTTTAATGAAGATGAGTATTAAACTTTTAAAATGTAAATAGAAAGGCCCTCAGTTGGAGGGCCTTTTTTATACTTGCAGTTTTTTTTATTTTTCCATTTGCTCAATAATCGCCTGTGTAACGCCGGTAAAGGAGAACCCTCCATCATGAAAGAGGTTCTGCATCGTTACCATGCGGGTAAGATCGCTGAACATAGCTACAATATAATTAGCACAATCTGCTGCAGAAGCATTGCCCAGCGGACTCATCTTTTCAGCATAATTAATAAAGCCATCAAAACCCTTTACACCGCTGCCAGCCGTAGTTTTTGTTGGACTTTGTGAGATGGTATTTACCCGCACATGTTTCTTTACGCCATATTGATAACCGAAACTGCGGGCAACACTTTCCAGCAATGCTTTAGCATCTGCCATTTCATTGTAATCAGGAAATACCCGCTGTGCCGCAATGTAGGAAAGCGCAATCACGCTACCCCAGTCATTAATAGCATCTTTCTTCATACAGGTGGCCAGCACACGATGCAGGCTCATTGCAGATATGTCTAAGGTTTTACTGTTGAAGCCATAATCAATATCCGTATAATGTTTTCCTTTTCGCACATTAAGGCTCATGCCTATGGAGTGCAACACAAAATCAAAACCACCGCCAAAATGCTTTAAGCTTTCCGTCACCAGGTTTTCTACATCCTCATCACTGCTCACATCGCAGGGAATTACAGGCGCATTTACCAGGGATGCCAGTTTGTTGATCTCTCCCATCCGCATGGCCACCGGCGCATTGGTCAGAACGATTTCGGCGCCTTCTTCAAAACAACGAATGGCAGTGATCCAGGCAATTGATTTCTCATCCAGTGCACCAAAAATGATTCCTTTTTTTCCTTTTAATAACTGGTTACTCATGTGCTGATTTTTTGTTTGAAAATATTATTCGGTAAAAGTAATTTTTTAGCATCGAAATAAAAAAGTAACTCAATTGCGCACCATTTCCCGTGCATTTTCCAATGCCGCTGCTGTGGGTTGTTCTCCACTCAGCATCTGGGCAATGGTAGTAATGCGTTCATCATCTGTAAGCAGCCTGATAGAAGTAACGATTTTATCTTTTACAATGGCTTTATGCACAAAAAAATGGGCTGCAGCCTTTGCGGCAATCTGCGGTTGATGTGTGATTGAAATGACCTGGTGGGCGGTAGATAAATCTTTCATGATGATGCCTACCTGCCTTGCGGCCTCCCCGCTGATACCTGTATCAATCTCATCAAAAATAAGTGTGGGCAGTTGTAATTTTTTAGCCACCAGCGATTTTACACTAAGCATCAGCCTGCTCAACTCTCCACCGCTGGCCACTTTATGAAGGGGCTCAAAACGATTGCTTTTGTTGCCATCAAAAAGGAAACGAATTTCATCATGGCCATGGGAATGCAAGCTATCCGGATGCATTTCTACCATCAATCTGGCATTGGGCATTCCTACCTGGGCCAGCAATTTGTTTACTTTTTCTGCAAATGGTTTTAATTGTTGCTGCCGCTTTTGATGTAATTGTGCTGCAATTCCTTCTGCCTGGCTTTTCAATTCGGCAGTTTGCTTTTCCCGTTTTTCGATTTCTGCACTTCTATTGAGAACCGCATCCAGTTTCTCTTCAAGCGATGCTTTAATGGCAAGGAGTTCCTGGGTGGTTGTTACCGCATGCTTCTTCAGCAGGCGATAGCCCTGTGCCATCCGCTGGTTCACCTCTTCGATGCGGCCGGCGTCATATTGAATGTCTTCATCTATGCGTTCCAGTTCTTCGGCCACATCCTGCAATTCAAGCAGGGTACTATTTAATCGCTCTCCCAGTGCAGGCAATTCCGGTTGAAATTCCTGTATGTTTTCCAGGCTGTGCTGCAGCGATTTCAATTGCTGCAAAATAGGTTGATCGCTATCTTTTACGGCAAAATAAATTTGGTGCAACTGGCTTTTAATTTCTTCTGCATGGGAAAGCATTTTCAATTCCACATCCAGGCTTTCTAATTCATTTTCTTTAAGGTCAAGTTCATAAAGCTCATTAAAAAGAAACCGATTATAGTCCAGTTCCTTGTTGGCAGCAGCCTGCGCCTGCACCAGGTTTTCCCATTCCTTGCTGGCAAGCATATAGGCTGCATATGTGGTACGCATTTGTTGTAGCAGCGGCCCATTATTGGCCAGGGCATCCATCACTTCCCGCTGAAAAACCTGGCTACCCAGTTCAAGGGTATCAAATTGCTGGTGAAGATCCACCAGCATCAGGGCAAGTTCTTTTAATTGATTTAAAGTAACGGGCGTGTCATTGATAAAACTGCGGGACTTGCCAGTTGGGGCAATTTCCCTGCGAAGGAGGATTTCCGGACCAGCATCCAATTCATAATTTTTGAAAAAAGTTTGCATTGCAGAGCTTGGGCTTACGGCAAAGCTGCCCTCCACAATACATTTACGGTCTTTATGCTGTAGTACTGCCGTGTCTGCACGCTGGCCAAGAATAAGGTTCAAGGCTCCCATCAAAATGCTTTTACCTGCGCCGGTTTCACCGGTGATGATGTTCAGGTGCTTATCAAATTGAATGTTTATTTCATCGATGATAGCGTAATTCTGGATAACAAGCTTCTGCAGCATAAGCGGGCAAATTAGATAAACATTGGCACACTATGAAACCAATTTCCTTACATGAAAAAACCCGGCAAGAGCCGGGCATTTATTTACGATGATAAAGGTTAAGAGAACATTTCTCTCACTTTATCAAAGAAAGACTTTTCGTTTTTTTCAGGTTTCGGCTCAAAGTTCGCAGACTCCTGCAGGGTTTCGAGCATAGATTTTTCTTCTGTGCTCACGTGCTGGGGTGTCCACACGTTTACATGAATCAACTGGTCACCTTTTTCGTAACTGTTTACATGCGGAAAACCTTTGCCCTTCAGCCTGAAAATTTTACCACTTTGCGTTCCCGGGGGAATTTTTATTTTGGCCCGTCCGTCTATTGTAGGCACTTCTATATTTGTTCCAAAAACGGCATCCGGAAATGAAATATGCAAATCGAAAGCCACATTCAAGCCATCTCTTTGCAATTGAGGATGCGGTTCTTCTTCAATCAGTACAATAAGATCTCCAGGGCTTCCGCCACGCTCACCTGCATTTCCCTTACCCGTAAGGCTGAGTTGCATACCCTCCTGCACACCAGCCGGAATATCGATCGTTACCGTTTCTTCACCATATACCCTTCCCTCGCCTTTGCAACTGTTGCACTTAGCCGTTACTGTAGTACCTTCTCCGTTACAGGTAGGGCAAGTCGTAACGGTTTGCATCTGCCCAAGAAAGGTATTTTGTACCCTGCGAACCTGGCCGCTACCAGAACATGTAGAGCAGGTTTGCACGCTTCCTTTATCTTTTGCACCGCTGCCACTGCAGGTAGAACAAGTCACATATTTTTTTACCTTAATGGTTTTATTGGCACCCTTGGCAATCTCCTCAAAGTTGAGCTTAAGTTTCACCCGTAGGTTACTGCCTCTTGTGCCCCTTGCACGACTATTGCCGCCCCTACGACCGCCACCGCCGCCAAAGAAACTTCCAAATGCATCATCACCAAAGATGTCTCCAAACTGGCTGAAGATATCATCCATATTCATACCTCCGCCGCTAAAACCACCACCACGGCCGGCTCCAAAAGCATTGTGCCCAAAACGATCGTATTGCGAACGCTTATCGGCATCATTGAGTACTTCATAAGCCTCTGCGGCTTCCTTAAATTTTTCTTCGGAGGCTTTATCGCCAGGATTACGATCCGGGTGAAATTGCATGGCTACCTTGCGATAGGCTTTCTTAATCTCTTCAGCACTGGTGGTTTTGGTTACGCCCAGTACTTCATAATAATCTCTTTTTGTACTCATCGGAATTTTAAAGCTATTGATCCGGGCGGGCAAACTTGTCTATCGTTTTATCGAGCTCGGTTTCTTGCACTGGTTAAATTTATTTTCCCACTACCACTTTTGCAAAGCGGATTAGTTTGTCGTTCAGATAATACCCCTTCTGAAGCACATCAACAACTTTTCCTTTCATTTCCTTACCGGCTTCCACCTGCGTAATGGCTTCATGTTTTTCTACGTCAAATTCTGTATGGAGGCTATCCATGGGCGTCAGGCCTTCCTGGGCGAGCACATTTCTCAGCTTGCTAAACACGAGTTGATTACCCTCCTTCACCTGTTCGAGATCGTCCGTTTGATCCATAATCGTTTCTGCACGATCCCAATCGTCCAATACTTCCAGCAAGGATGAAATAATGCCTTTACCAGCCGTTTGTACCAGTTCAATTTTTTCCCTGGCAGTTCTGCGCCTGTAGTTGTCAAATTCTGCCACAAGCCGCAAATATTTGTCCTTTTGCTCCCGTAA
>DGQO01000065.1 GCA_002400445.1 Chitinophagaceae bacterium UBA4412 | reverse complement strand
AGTTACGGCTATTTTATTGTATGTGGGTTTTACCTGTTGGTAGGTTTAATTTTTGTTCTTTTCAGGAAACAAATCCTGGGTAACCCTATTCGAAACATCATCATTGATAAAATTATCCAGTAATGGAGAATATTGTAAAAGATCTTGCCGGCCTGGAACAACGTCTCGCTTTTTTAAAGGCTAAGGAAAACATGCAAATTGAGGAATTTAAATCTCAAAAAGAGGCTGCCTTGCACAGTATCTCCCCAGGTGTTCTGGTTAAAAAAGCGATTACCTCCTTTACCCCCGGCCATACAAATGCAGGTACTGCGCTGGATTGGATTGCCGGTATCGTTGCAGGCACGCTTACCCGTAAAATTTATGCGCCTAAGAAAGCAGGCTTTCTCAAAAAGCTTACTGCACCATTAGTGCAATTACTGGTAACCGGATTTGTAAAAAATAAAGTAACAAAATACCAGGAGAAAAAAGAGAGACAACAAGCTCGCCTCCAATCTGCTTACAACCACGCCGATGAACAATTTTAATGAGCGCCTGCGACAGATTTTGTTGCTCATGCTCATCATTCTTCTTAGTATTTTATGTCTTAAGGAACTCACGACATTCCTTCCCGGGCTGCTTGGTGCAATTACATTGTACATTTTAAGCCGATCCACTTACTTTCAACTGGTATATAATAAGAAAAAAAGCAAGGGCCTAATGGCTGGCTTTTATATTTTGTACTATCTCGTCATCATCGGCATACCTATTACACTGGCCATTATGCTGGTGAGCCCCAAGGTAAACGGGCTATTGGAAAACCCGGCAGAAATGATGGCTACTGCAAAATCATCCATCATTTCTGTGCAGGATAAATTGGGGTTGCGTTTGATTTCAGATAAATCAATTAACGCTTGGCTAGAGAAAGCCTACGCCTACATTCCCACACTGTTAAATAGTACAGCAAACCTGATTTCCAATCTTGCAATCATGCTGTTTGTGTTGTACTATATGCTCTATAATGGAAAGGAAATGGAGCGCTATCTCAATAAAATAATTCCCCTACATCCCGATAATATTCATACGCTCGCCTCGGAAACAAAAACGATGGTAAAGGCAAATGCTCTTGGTATTCCGCTTATCTCACTAATACAAGGTGTAATTGCAACCATTGGTTATTTTATTTTCGGCGTAAAAGACTGGGGCCTTTGGGGATTTCTCACAGGGGTGTTTGCTTTTTTCCCGGTGGTAGGTACAATGATCGTGTGGGTGCCGCTTGTGATATATACTTACGCTATGGGGGAGTCCTGGCAAGCCGTTGCGCTTTTACTGTATAGTATAATTATTACAGGTAATGTAGATTATATCGCCCGCATCACTTTGATTAAAAGAATGGGTGATGTACATCCCATCATCACCATACTTGGTGTTATTATCGGCTTAGGTCTTTTTGGTTTTGTGGGCCTTGTTTTTGGTCCATTGTTACTCAACTATGTGATTGTATTATTTGAAATATACAGTGATGAGTTTGTAGATAAGGACTATGCCCCTGTGTCTCAGCCGGCACAAGATTCACCTGTATAGTAAATGCTACAAAGGAATATTTCCATGTTTTTTCCGGGGTCTTTTTGCCACTTTATTTTCCAGCATGGCAAATGCCTTAATGAGTTTGCGCCGGGTATATTTTGGTTCAATCACTTCATCAATAAAGCCACGCTCTGCAGCCAGGTAAGGGGTTGCAAATTTTTCCGCATAGGCGGTTTCCATTTCAAGCAGTTTGGCTGCGGGATCAGCAGCTTCGTTGATCTCTTTTTTAAAAATAATTTCACTGGCGCCACGTGCACCCATCACTGCAATCTCGGCACCGGGCCAGGCGTAATTCATATCTGCACCAATGTGCTTTGAATTCATCACGTCATAAGCTCCTCCATAGGCTTTGCGGGTTATAACCGTTATCCTGGGCACCGTAGCTTCGCTTAATGCAAATAATAGTTTTGCGCCATTGGAGATAATGCCGTTCCATTCCTGGTCTGTACCAGGCAAAAATCCAGGAACATCTACCAACACTAAAAGTGGAATATTAAAGCAATCGCAAAAGCGGGTGAACCTGGCAGCTTTTTGCGAAGCATCAATATCTAAAACACCAGCCAGCATATTCGGTTGATTAGCCACGATGCCGATACTTCGACCTGCAAGTCTTGCAAAGCCAACGACTATATTTTCGGCAAAGGCGGCCTGCGTTTCCAGGAAAGAATGGGCATCACAAATTCCATGTATCACACTGCGCATATCATAAGGCTGATGAGCATCTTGGGGTACGATGGTTTCCAATTCTTCCCGGATTTCGTCTGCAAGTTCAAATGGAATTTTAGGCACCACATCTTCACAATTCTGCGGGAGGTAGCTCAGCAATTTCTTTACCTGCAGGATGCATTGCATGTCATTGTCGGCGGTAAAATGTGTAAGACCAGATTTTACTGCATGCGTGCCTGCACCACCCAGTTCATCTGCGGTTACAGTTTCATTCGTTACTGTTTTTACTACGTTTGGCCCGGTAACAAACATATAGCTGCTGCCTTCTACCATCAAAATAAAATCGGTGATGGCCGGGGAATACACTGCCCCACCGGCGCATGGCCCCATGATGGCAGAGATTTGTGGAATTACGCCTGAAGCTTGCACATTGCGGTAAAAAATATCTGCATAGCCGCCCAGGGAGCGCACACCTTCCTGTATCCTGGCGCCGCCACTATCGTTTAAGCCAATGAGGGGTGCACCGGTTTTCATAGCCAGATCCATAATGCGACATATTTTCTCTGCGTGGGTCTCACTTAAAGCACCGCCAAAAACAGTGAAGTCCTGCGCAAATACATACACAAGCCTGCCATCAACAGTTCCATAACCTGTAACCACACCATCTCCATAAAACTGTTGATCTTCCATTCCAAAATCGGTGCTGCGGTGCACTACTAAGCCACCTACTTCTTCAAATGTGCCGGCGTCTATGAGCAGGCTGATGCGTTCTCTTGCGGTAAGTTTTCCTTTACGATGCTGCGCCTCATTACGCTCTGCACCTCCACCCCGGAGTGATGCATTAATCTTTTGCTGCAGAATATCTTTTTTGGATGTCATGGCATGTGTAGTTAAATAATAATACTAAGAAGCAAGTCTACGTTTCCAGCTTGTACTTTTATGCTGCACGGCATTGAGCAAACTGAGCTGATGCTGCCAAAACTTCAAGGCTGCCAATGCTGCAATTTTAGCAAGATCTTCCTGTGCTGCCTTTATTGTTTCCGGGGTAAAATGTTTCTTTACAAACAGCGTATCAAACTGGCCAGTTACAAAGGCGGGATGATGCAGCACAAAATTGCCAAAAGGTAGGGTGGTGGCTACGCCGCTGATGGTATAATCCCGGATAGCCGCTTTCAATTTTTCAATGGCAGATGGCCGGTCTTTATCGTGCACAATAAGTTTGGCAATCATGGGATCGTAAAAAATAGGAATGTCCATGCCCTGCCGGTATCCGTCATCTACCCTGATGCCTTCGCCCACCGGCGGCTGATAGCTAAGAAGTGTTCCGATGGATGGCATAAAATTATCGAAAGGGTCTTCTGCATAAATCCTCAATTCTATAGCATGGCCATTTGCCACAATATCCTGCTGGGTGAGCCCGAGTTGTTCTCCCCGGGCAATGCGTACCTGCTGCTCCACAAGATCGAGCCCGGTGATCATCTCCGTAACGGGATGCTCCACCTGCAGCCGGGTATTCATTTCTAAAAAATAAAAATTCAATTGTTCATCTACCAAAAATTCTACGGTGCCTGTGCTGCTGTAGTTGCAAGACTTTGCTACTAATACTGCAGCCTCACCCATTTGTTGCCGGAGTGCTGGGGTAAGTATAGATGAAGGAGATTCTTCAATCACTTTCTGATGCCGGCGCTGAATGCTACATTCCCGTTCAAACAGGTGAATGGTATTACCATACAAATCTGCCAATACCTGCACTTCAATGTGCCGGGGTGCGGTTACATATTTTTCAATAAAAACAGCGCCATCTCCAAATGCCGCCTTAGCTACGCTGATTGTTCTTTCTATTTGCGATTCAAAGTCTTCTTCCTTTTCTACGATGCGCATTCCCTTTCCGCCTCCACCGGCTGAAGCTTTTATGAGCACAGGATAGCCCAATGCTGCAGCTA
Source organism: Chitinophagaceae bacterium UBA4412 (assembly GCA_002400445.1). Lineage (GTDB taxonomy): Bacteria > Bacteroidota > Bacteroidia > Chitinophagales > Chitinophagaceae > Ferruginibacter. The sequence goes on along the minus strand of DGQO01000065.1, from coordinate 1,351 downwards.
TTTTTTTTGCTTTCGCAATATCTGTGATGGCATGTTCAATGCCGGGTACCATCGGAATATTATATTTTTTTACACATTCCTTAGCCAACAATTTAGAGCCCATCATACGAATGGCGTCTGGGCGTGGGCCGATAAAAATGATGCCTTCAGCTTCTACCTGTTCGGCAAATGACGCATTCTCACTAAGAAAACCATAACCAGGATGAATGCCATCCACCTTCAGCAATTTTGCTACGGCAATAATCTTAGCAGCATCCAGGTAAGATTCCTGGCTGGGTCCAGCGCCAATGCATGCAGCTTCATCTGCAAATAAAACATGCGGAGCTTCCCGGTCCACATCTGAAAATACAGCTACGGTTTTTATACCCATGCGCTGCAGGGTACGCATAATGCGCAGCGCTATTTCACCCCGATTAGCAACCAGTATTTTTTTCATACCTCAGGATTCATTCATTTCAATAAGTAACTGCCCTTTTTCTACAGGCTCACCCGATCTCACTTTCACCGACTTGATAACGCAGTCTGCTATTACACTCATACTGTTTTCCATTTTCATGGCTTCTAATATAAGTACAGACTGCCCGGCTACACAGGTATCGCCTTCCTTTACCATTATCTTTTGCACGAGCCCGGGCATAGGTGCCCGCAATTCAAATGTGTGCTTCGTCTTTTTACGACCAAACCCCATTTCCCGTAATAGAACATCAAGATGACCGGCTATTTTCACCTGCATTGTTTCGCCTTCAAGAGAGAGGGTTATTTTTTTACCGGAATGATCTACATCAATAATATGCACGAGTACACTCTTACCATCCACCAATAAATGCACCTGGTCTTCCTGGATCATACGAGCATCAATGGCATCAATCTGCTCCTGTGATACGGAAAAAGTGTGCGCATTCACTTTCACTTTATAAGTTGCATTTTCAGGTTGTGTCATATGTAAGAATATTGCTGAGAAATAGTAACGAACGGCCTGCTGTATCTTTTCCAGGCTGCTAAGCAATCTGTAGTAAAATACAAATATTAGGCTAGAAGAGAGGAATTGTAACAATTAAAGTGACTGTTGCAAAACTCCCGCAATGATGATGATCAGGAAACTCCCGGGCTCTGCAAAGCGTGTTCAGCTCTTATTAAACAGTACTTTTGCCGAAAAACGCCTGCAATGAATAACGATACAACTCCAGAAGCGAAGGAACTTGGCAATTTATTGCTGGATGTAGGAGCAAACCTTTTGAGTTCTGGTGCAAGTTGTAGCCGTATTAGAATTACCCTGCGCAGGATAGCTGCCAATTTTTCTTATGGCACACATATTTCTATAGCACCAAAATCTGTCTCGCTTGCATTAACC
>DGQO01000097.1:929-6919 GCA_002400445.1 Chitinophagaceae bacterium UBA4412 | reverse complement strand
ACCACATTTTCATTTTTAAAACTATTCAACACAAACTGCTGCAGCGGCCAGAAGGTTTCCTCCGGAAATGCTGCAGTGCCCAGGCCATCCTGGTTTGTCACCATCACCAACTCATAATCCATTTCTGTGGCAATACGACGCATGTACCAAAATACATCCGGATAAAATTTAAGCTTGTCAAAATGATCCAGTTGATAAGTGGGCGGAGCTTCTGCGATGAGTGTACCATCCCTGTCGATAAATAAAACCCTCTTCTTTCCTTCCGTTTTCTTATGCATAGTTGTTGAGTAATTGTATTAATTCAAGATTCTCGGCCGGTGTGCCGATGCTGATGCGCAGGCACTCATCACACAAGGGTTCTTTACTGCGATTACGCACTACCACACCGTGATGCTTAAGGTAATCATAAAGTAGGGTAGCATCATCCACTTTGAGCAACAAAAAGTTTGCTTCACTGGGATAAACTTTTTTTACAAATTCAAAACTGCCCAGCAAGCGGGTGAGCATCGCTCTTTCTTCGGTCAGTACCCTGATCCATTCATTTACCTGCGTAAGATTCTGTAATGCGGAGAGGGCAAGTTCCTGCGATGCCTGGTTCACATTATATGGCGGCTTCACTTTGTTAAACAGGTTAATGATATCAGTAGAGGCAAAAGCCAAACCCAGCCTCAAAGCGGCAAGGCCCCAGGCTTTGGAGAGCGTTTGCATTACCAGCAAGTTGGGGTATTCCGTAAGCTCCCGGATAAAACTTTGTTGGGTAGAAAAATTGATATAGGCTTCGTCCACAATAACCAGCCCTGCAAATTTCTGAATAAGTTCTGTAACCGCCTTTCTATCGAGGCTATTGGCTGTAGGATTATTTGGAGAGCAAATGAACAACAACTTTGTATTTACATCCGCAGCAGCAAGAATGGCGGGCACATCCAGTTGAAAGTGTTGGGTGAGTAAAACTTTTTTCACTGCAACATTGTTGATAGCAGCACTCACTTCATACATACCATAAGTGGGCGGGCAAATGATCACATTGTCAATACCGGGTTCACAAAAAATCCGGTAAGCGAGGTCAATAGCTTCATCACTACCGTTACCTATAAAAATATTTTGCGTTGGTACGCCTTTTATTTGGGTGATGGCCGCTTTGAGCGACAGTTGTAAGGGATCAGGGTAACGATTGTAATCTGCTGCCGTAGCAAGCGGAGAACCAAATGGATTTTCATTTGCATCTAAAAAAACGGAAGCTTCTCCTTCAAATTCGTGCCGGGCAGAAGCGTAAGGCTTCAAGCTTTTAATATTTGGTCTTACTAAGGTATCAAGGTTAAAACTCATGATTGTGATTTTGTTCTGATGGAAACAGCACGGGCATGCGCATCGAGGCCTTCGGCTGCCGCCATTACTTCTATAAACGGACCAAGTTGCTGCAAGCCTTGCGCAGTAATATGCTGAAAACTGATTTTCTTAATAAAGCTATCTACGGAAACACCACTGTAGGCTTTTGCAAAACCATTGGTGGGCAACGTATGATTGGTGCCTGAAGCATAATCTCCTGCACTCTCTGGTGTATAGTTTCCCAGGAAAACGCTTCCTGCGTTGCGCACATATTCCGCAAGGCGATAGGCGTCATCAGAAGCAATGATCAGATGCTCGGGCGCATACTCATTCAATAAATCAAATGCCGCAAGTTCATCTTCCATTACAATAAAACGGGCATGCTTTAGCGATAAAGCAGCGATGCTTTTTCGAGGCAGAGAGGCTAATTGACGGTGCAGGCACTCTGTGGCAGTATGCAGCAAGGCTGTACTGGGGCTCACCAACAATACCTGGCTATCGGGGCCATGTTCTGCCTGGCTAAGCAAGTCGGCTGCAATAAATTCAGGAGAGGAAGTTTCGTCTGCATATATCGCCACTTCACTGGGGCCAGCAGGCATATCAATAGCCACACCGCCGGCATTTACCATTTGCTTGGCCGCTGTTACATACTGGTTTCCGGGGCCAAAGATTTTATATACCGCCGGGATGGTTTCCGTACCATAAGCCATAGCAGCAATGGCCTGCACGCCTCCACACTTAAACAATGAAGACAGGCCAAGTAGTTTTGCAGTATAGCGAATTACAGGATTAATATTTCCATCAGCATCGGGTGGAGTGCAGAGAACAATTTCTTTACAGCCCGCAATAATGGCTGGCACAGCCAGCATAAGCAGGGTAGAAAATAATGGAGCAGACCCACCAGGAATATATAAACCTACTTTTTCAATGGGAACACTTTTCCGCCAGCAATGNNGATAGCTTCTTTCAATGCTTCAGATACTTCTGCAGCGGCATTTTCTAATTCAACCCCAGTTACGGATAAACTGTTCAACGTTGCTTTATCAAATTGGGCAGTATATTTTAAAACGGATGCGTCGCCATCTTGCTTTACATCATCCAGAATCTCCCGAACAGTATCCTGCAGGTTTGCTTGCTGAAACGCAGGCCGCTTCAGCAGTTCGGGCCATTCCGCTTTTGGAGGATTAATGATCATGTTCATACAACACTCTTTTAAATAATCATTTTTTCGATAGGAATTACCAGGATGCCTTGTGCCTCAAAGGATTTCAGTTTCTCTATCACATCCCAAAAATCATTTTCATTTACCACACTTTGTACACTGCTCCATCCCTCTTCTGCCAGCGGCACAATGGTGGGGCTTTTACTGCCAGGGAGCACTGCCGCAATATTTTTAAGTTGATGATTAGGCGCATTGAGCAAAATGTATTTATTATTCTTTGCCATTTTCACTGCGTTAATGCGCATCATTAACTTGCTGAGCACCGCTTGCTTTTCTGCATCGAGTGCATTATGCGAAACCAATACCGCCTGTGATTGCAGGATGATTTCGGCCTCCAGCAAGTTATTTGTAAACAGTGTGCTGCCGCTGCTTACGAGGTCGCAAATAGCATCTGCAAGGCCAATACCCGGCGCAATTTCTACAGAGCCACTGATCTCATGAATCTCTGCTTCAATATTATTTTTACGTAAAAAATCCCGGGTGATGGATGGGTAGCTTGTGGCAATTTTTAATCCCTGGATATCTTGAAAGGTACGATACTCCATGGTTTTTGGAATTGCTATACTTAGCCGGCATTTACCAAAACCAAGCTTGCTCACCAGCGAAATATCTTTTCCTTTTTCAAGGAGCACATTTTCGCCCACAATGCCAATGTCCGCTACACCATCAAATACATACTGTGGAATATCATCGTCCCTCAGGAAAAAAACTTCGAGTGGAAAATTCTCTGCAGTGGTTTTTAATTGTTTATTGCCATTGTTCAGTTGAATGCCACATTCTTTTAACAGCCTTACAGATTCTTCGTAAAGTCTACCGGATTTTTGAATTGCAATTTTTAACATCGTTTATCAGTTTGCTTTAAAATAGAAAAGGCTCACATTTCTGTAAGCCTTTTCTAATTATGTGAGTACACAGCACAATCAACACAGCTTACGCAATGGCAAAGTATGATGATGGTGGATATGTGTGAATTGTTTCATTTTGTAGTGCAAAGAAAAACACGCAGCGCCGCTTTGCCAAATCTTTTTTTGCATTCCTTAAAAATTAACGGAGATAAGGCCTAAACCGGGGGCATCTGTGTATATGATTTTACCGGCTGAAAAAGTAACACCCTCGGCCAGGTCTTCCGCCAGCAGCAGGGGTCCGTCCATATCCACATGATGCAGCATGGGCGCTAGTTGGGCAATTGCTGCTGTGCCAATACTGCTTTCATTCATACAGCCCACCATCACCTGCATATCCAGTCTTTTAGCATCCTCAATCATATGGAGGGCAGGACTGATGCCGCTGCATTTGGTAAGTTTTATATTAATGCCATGGAAATGGCCTGCACATTTTTTTACATCTTCTTCTTTTACACATGACTCATCGGCAAATAGCGGCAGCGGTGATTGTGCGTATAATTGCTTCATGCCTTCCCAATCATCTTTGGCCAGGGGCTGCTCCACAAATTCAACACCGAGGGCGGCAAGTTGCGGAATTTTTTGCAAAGCCTCTTCCAGGCTCCAGCCTGCATTTGCATCTACCCTAAGGCCGGCATCCGTGTGCTTACGCAAGGCAGCTACCATTTCGATATCCCCCGGCACACCTACTTTCACTTTGTAAATAGGCCAGGGTTTTTCCTGCATTTTCTCCAGCATTTTTTCGATACTGTCGATACCTATTGTATAATCTGTAAGTGGCGCTGTGCTGGTTTGGATATTCCACATTTTGTATAAAGGCTTGCGTTGCATTTTTCCAAAAATATCCCAGGCAGCCATGTCCAGCGCACACACCAGGAAATTATTGTTCGGAAATAAATGGTGCAGGTAATGCCAGTAGCGCTCTGGTGTAGTTAAGGAAAATTTTTCTACAAAGGCTTTTTTTGCTTCCAAATCTGCAGCCATTTGTTCTACCGGGATATTGTAATAAGCTATACCCGGCGCTTCTCCGTATCCCACAAAACCCAGGTGTTCCAGCTTTACAATAAAAGTAGGTTGATGTGTTTTTGTTCCTTTCGAAATGGTAAATGGATGCCTGAATGGCAGGTTAAATATTTTATACTCAACTTTCATATTGTTTATCGACCGCTGTCTTTAATCATCGTTTTTAGGGTAACAATAAATCCTGATTCTTCCATGATGTCTTCCAGGCCAAGGTGCATGCGATAGTTCCAGTAATGATCCGGATCTGCCGGATTATTGATGCGTTCTTTTTTAGGATCAGCTATACGCAGGCTATCATCCATACAAAGCAAGTCCTGCATCAAAAAAACGGCCCACATAGCGGGTGATTGCAAATGCTGTTTGATGATCTCCCGGCATACCCAGGGTTCAGCAAAAAACGGTGCATCACCATGCTGACCTAATTGTGCACGATAAAATTCCCTTGTAGTATCAGCATCAGCTTCCCACCATTCCCGGATGCTTGCCATATCATGTGTGGAGGGCGTAACAACGCTCAGGTATGGAGAATGATAAGGATTAGAGAATTTTTCATTGATGCGCTTTGGCATACGCTGCACTTCCAGGGCCAGCATATGCATATTATCCAGCACACCAGCCACCATTTCTGGTACCATACCTAAATCTTCTGCACAAATCAACATATCTGTACTGCGCTTTAAGGCAGTAAGTTTTTTGATACCTTCTTCTTCCCAAAGCCTGTTTTGTTTCCGGAAAAAATATTCTTCGTACAACCTGTTCAGCGCCTGTTGTTCATGATAAGGCAATGCCCGGAACGATGCGGTGTTTTGCATCGCAATCCGAAAATGATAGTTGTAAGGAAAAGCTGCATCGAACAAGCAAATAACATTGCTCATCAAATCTAAAAGCCCGGGCAACAAATGTCCATATTTGGGATCTTGTTTTACAAAATCCGCAATCTTTCGCTGCGTATCAAATTGGGGTTTAAACTGGTCATGATCTAAAAATACATCCTGCACTACTGCTGCCTCTCCTCCAAACAGATCATATAATAACTGTTGGGTTATATAAGGCTTGCAAAACCGATCTTCATGAAAATGCACACCAGCATCAGCTATATCATGGTGGCTCAGTGGCCAGGAAGGCACAAACTTTCCAAGGATACCTTCTACCGCCTGCAAAGGAATGCTCCATATACGGAAAAATCCAAGCACATGATCTATGCGGATTGCGTCAAAATAACTGCCCATGTTTTCCATGCGCTGCCGCCACCAGGCATAATTGTCTGCAGCCATCTTTTCCCAATTGTAGGTAGGAAAACTCCAGTTTTGTCCTTTAGTGGCAAATGCATCTGGCGGTGCACCTGCCTGCATATCCATATGAAACAAGTCCCTGTACATCCATGCATCAGCACTATGCCTTCCCACGCCAATCGGTAAATCACCTTTTAAAATAATGCCTTCTTTGTGTGCGTAATCCACTGCGTCTCTTAATTGCAAATGCAGGTGGTATTGTGTATAATAATGAATGGCTACTTC
>DGQO01000097.1:0-764 GCA_002400445.1 Chitinophagaceae bacterium UBA4412 | reverse complement strand
ACCGGCATGCTTTGCCATGAGCGCAACATCTAAATACAGTGGATGCAGGGCAAAAGCTGAAACGGCAGAATATGGATAAGAATCTTTATTGGTATGTGTGGCCGTAGTATCGTTAATAGGTAATAGCTGAATAAGGCGCAGCCCGGTTTCTTTGGCCAGGTCTGCCAGGGTGTTCAGATCGGTAAATTGACCCACGCCCCAACTTTGCTTTGTACGCAAGGCACTCACGGGTACATTTATTCCTGCAGCACGAAAGCGATGCTTGCCTGTGTCCACCTGCTGATGCAAAATACTGAGTTCAGTATCGGGTGCGGGGGCAGTCAATTGTTTGTTATCACCGGCAGCAAAATCCATTTTACCAGTATGGATATCATAAATTCCCATTTTATAAGCCAGCGGAAATGTTTCCCTGGAAAGATTAACCTTAAGCTGCCAGTAATTTTTCTTCTGTTCAAAAATCAATGGATTTTCTGAATCCCAATCCCGGAGTTTTTTTCCCTGGCCGGCAAGGCATATTGCCTTACCAATGCCAAGGCCGGGAGCCTTCACCCTAAAAATATGGGTTGGACTCTTGGCTTCTGACGACCTCAGTTTTGTTTTGAGTTGATTGAACACTGTGGCGAAAGGCTTCGAGGCCGCAATATCTGCCAGGTAGTATTCATCTTGCCATTCATCTATAATGTCTAATCTTTTTACGCCTAGTTTCTTAATGAACATTGCTACATTCTTGCAAAAAAATTTCTCCTCGCCGGTGTTACTATCCC
>DGQO01000096.1:4529-5848 GCA_002400445.1 Chitinophagaceae bacterium UBA4412 | reverse complement strand
AGCCGCCGTTCCTGGATCTTGCGATAGGCTTCTTCTCTTACCGCACGATCTTCGTTTTCTAAAAATTTAGCTGCTTGCTGCAAAGTATACTCCGAGCCATTCAAGGTTACCGACATTGCTCCCGTAACCTGGCCAAACTGCTGCTGCAGCACCGCCATCTCTGCCTGTAAAGGAATATTTTCTTCCCTAAAAAGTTCGATACTCTTGCGAATACTCCGGAGGTAGGTTTCGTATTTTTCTTTTTCCAGCCCGCTAAGAAATGGGCAAGCCACCAGTTTTTTATTTAATGCATCAGCATAGGGTTGCATTTGTGGCTGTATTTGCAGGCAAAAAAAGTTGAAGGCTTCTTCCAGTGTTTTATTCTCTGTATCGCAGGTCATTTTTATCTGGCGCCAGCAAGCATCTTCGCTAATAGCGGCTTCCAGTTCACTTTGATCCCGCAGCCACNNCAAGTCACGCTCTAAAAGTTCTTTGAAGAAAGGCTCGAGGGCCGCCCAATCTGTAATGGCAAAGTGGGCGGGTAAATAATGTCTTTCCGTTTTTTTAATATCTGCTGTATACATATACCAATGCGTTTAGGTTTCACAATGCCTGCGCAGTGCAAACTGAGATAGAAATGTTTAGAAAAAAAAATCCGGGACTGCGGCTTAAGCCATCTTACGTGGCGAATTGATTTTTTTTGCAGGTGCGTTTTTATGTGCAGTTGCTTGCTTAGAAGGAGCTGGCTTGCTGTTCTTTTTTTCTACGGAAAGGGCGGCACTATCGTCAGCAGCTTCTTCACTACCCGCTTCGCTCATTTTGATTTCTACCCCAGCCTTGGTTAAAATGTCGAACCATTTTACCATTTTCTTCATATCGCTGGCGTATACTCTTTCAAAGTCAATACTGGGATAAACTTTTTCAAAATAAGCTTTGATAGCCTTTGTATCTGCTTTTCCATCAGGGCGGGATTCCGTGCTCTGTTGCATGGCAAGAAATACATCCACCAGGTTTACGTTTTCTCCGGTAGTATATACCTCAATGCTTTCAAGGTGAGAGAAATTATGCACCCGGTTGCTCACAAATTTTGTGGATTGATCTTCCAGGGAACGAACAATGCCGCCATCTGCTTTTGAAGAAACCAATTCATACAAGCCACTCAATCCGGTAACGGCCACCATTTTATTGTAAGTCATACTGTTTAGGTTGATAGTTAAAAAATCAGGTCTGCAATTTAGCGGTAATTAAGGAAATAAACTTTTGTGGCTACTGTTAAGTCCATTTTAACAAAAAATAACTTTTTGAGCGCCAGTTTGTATTATCATATCTCGTCTAATTAA
>DGQO01000096.1:0-4498 GCA_002400445.1 Chitinophagaceae bacterium UBA4412 | reverse complement strand
GTTTCTCTTCTTTTGAAAAAAGACAGCACTGTGCTGGATAATCAAGTGACCGATGCAAATGGTGCATTTCAATTTAATGACCTGGCCACCGATAGCTTTATCGTAAAGCTCAACATGGTTAATTACCAGGAATACCTGGCATTTGTTAATCTTAAAGACAATGCTTCCCGTAATCTTGGACAAATAGGCCTTACTAAACAAGGAAAAGACCTTGCAGTAGTTACTGTAGTTTCTCAGGGATCGGCAGTAGTACAAAAGGGAGATACCGTGCAAATGAGCGCCAGCCAGTACAAAGTGAATCCTGATGCAACTACAGAAGACCTGATTAAAAAAATGCCGGGTATTACGGTGGCAAAAGACGGTACAGTAACAGCNNAAAAAAGTAACCATTGATGGTAAGGATTTTTTTGGTGATGATGCTTCTGCCGCTTTGCGAAATTTGCCCAGCCAGGTGGTAGATAAAATCCAGGTATTTGATAAACTTAGTGACCAGGCGCAGCTTACGGGTATTGATGATGGTAACTCTCAAAAGGCCATAAACGTAGTAACCAAATCGGGCATCAAGAACGGCCAGTTTGGACGGATATATGCAGGTTATGGTACAGATGACCGCTATGCCGCCGGCGGAAATATCAGCTTTTTTAAAGGAGACAGGCGCATCTCTCTGGTAGGAAATTTCAATAATGTAAACCAACAAAATTTTGGTTCCCAGGATTTGCTTGGCCTTACCAGCAGCGGCGGTGGCCGGCGTGGTGGTGGTGGTGGCCGTGGCGGATGGGGCGGCGGTGATAATTTTTCTGTTGGCCAAAGCAATGGCATCAGTCGTACCAATGCTTTTGGCGTGAATTATAGTAATCAGTTTGGTCCCAAGCTTAGTCTCACTTCCAGTTATTTTTTCAATAGTAGTCAGAACAACAATGATTACAGCAACCTCACAGAGACCTTTAAAAAAGACGGACGTAATCTGTTTACCAGCGAATTAGGGCAGAGTGAATCTGATAACTATAATCATCGTTTCAATGCCCGCCTGGAGTGGAAGTTAGATTCTAATAATACGATTTACATCATACCCAGCGTGAGCCTGCAAGGCAATAATTCTGTGAGCAATTCATATATCCAGAATTATTATGGAATCAATGACTCTACCAGTATTTCCAATGTAATGAGTGAGCCGGATAGAAGCGGCTATAACGTAAGAAATAATATCATGTATCGTCATGCTTTTGCAAAAAAAGGGAGAACATTTTCGTTGGGCTTTAATACAACCTTTAGTCGCAATTCAGGAGAAACTATCACGGATGGATATTACCGGTTTTTCAATAATGGCCTTGGTCGGGATTCCTTACGGAATCAGTTTGCAGATAACCTGACCACCAGTAAAAATTATAGTGGAAATATCAATTATACCGAGCCGGTTAGTAAGAATGCCATCATTCAATTTGAATATTCACCAAGCGTGCAGTTGAGTAATGCAGATCAGAAAACCTATTTGTTTGATGGTAATAAATACAGCCTATTTGACACTCGTTTATCTAACAAATTTGATAATACCATCAGCACAAATCGTGGTGGTGTTACCTATCGCTACGCAAAAGGAAGAGATGAAATGTTCTTTATTGGCTTAAATATGCAGGCAACTACTTTGAAGAGTGAGCGCCTGTATCCTACAGAAACGAATGTGAGCCAGTCTTTCTCCAACCTTTTGCCCATTGCTATGTATCGTAAAAAATTGTCTGCGGCCAGCAATTTGAATATTTTCTATCGGTCTTATGTAAATTTTCCAAGTGTAAATCAATTGCAGGATGTTGTAGATATCAGCAATCCGCTCAGGGTCTCTGTAGGTAATCCGCTGCTTAAGCAAAGTCCTTCTCAGTTTTTGAGTGCCAGGTATTCCTACACAAATTCAAAATCTGCCAGGAGCTTTTTTGCCAATGTTTTTGCACAATCTGCTAAAGACTACATTACCAATGCCACCTATATTGCCAGCTCCGATTCCTTAATTCAGAGTGGCGATACACTTAAAGCTGGCAGCCAGCTTACCAGGCCGGTAAACCTTGATGGTTACAGGAATTTGCGCACTTTCTTTACGTATAGTATGCCGCTTAAGTTCATTAAAACGACACTAAACCTTAATGCCGGAGTGAGTTATTCAAAATTGCCGGGTCTTACTAATAATGCACCCACTACAACAGACAATTTTGCCTACAATACCGGAGTGGTGCTAGCTAGCAACATCAGCGAGTATGTAGATTTCAACTTGAATTTTACGGCTAACTTTAATACGGCAAAAAATTCATTCAACACATCACTCAATAACAAATACGTCAATTATGTATCTGGTATTACGCTTAACCTGCTAGATAAAAAAGGTTGGTTTATACAAAATGATGTTAACAATCAAACTTACACCGGTCTTACAGCAGGGTTTAACCAAAGCTATTGGTTATGGAATGCAGCCATTGGTAAAAAATTCCTGAAGAGTAAAGCGGCAGAATTAAAGTTGTCTGTATTTGACTTGCTGAAGCAAAATCAAAGTATTGCCCGTGAGATTACCGAGTCATATATCAAGGATTCCCAAACACAGGTATTGCAGCAGTATTTCATGCTCACCTTTACTTATAGCTTAAAGAATTTTGGAACGGGCAAAGCACCAAAGGCAGAAGAAGGAAGGGGAATGATGAGAGGTGGCGGAATGATGTTTTAAGTTTTTTCCGGCCGCGGCATAGCAATGTTTAATTTAGTGTAACATTATTTAAAACCTTGTGTTGAAGCAGCCGGAAACAATACATCTTGAGGGTAAAGAAGAAGAAAAGGCTTTCTCCAAGATTGTGGAAAGTTTCCAGGACATGGTGTATAACACTGCAATNNATTGAAGTGTATGAAAAGTTAGGCAAGTTCAGGGGGGAGGCAATGCTTAAGACCTGGATTTATAGAATTACCCTGAACAAGGCCCTTGACTTTGAACGCATGAAGAAGAGCCATAAGCGGGGTGGTTTACTAAGGCGGGTTTTTAATGTAGTAGAAGAAGATGAGCCAGTGAGTTTTACCCATCCCGGGGCCCTGCTCGATAATAAAGAGAAGGCCACTGTGTTGTTTGCCGCCCTTAAAAAGCTACCACCAAATCAGCGGGCAGCTTTTGTGTTGCACAAGATAGAAGGCCTCTCCTACCAGGAAGTGGCCGCAGTGATGGAAACGAGTTTAAATGCAGTAGAGAGCCTCATGCTTCGGGCTAAGAATGGACTCAGGAAGTTGTTAGGAAACTATTATGAATCTCACGGATACTAAAAATTGTTTGCTATGAATCCCGAAAAATTAAATTATTTGATTGAGGAAACATTAAGTAGCATGGATGCTGCAGAGCGGGCAACTCCGGCGCCTTACCTGCTCACACGAATAAACGCCCGCATGCAGCAAGATGCACCAGGTTTTTGGGAGCGGGCCAGCTTTTGGATAAGCCGTTCTCCCCTGGCTTTTAGCATCGTAGCAATCCTTATTGTAGCAAACTTATTTATTTATATATCTAAAACACCGGAGCAGACGGCACAGGGGGAAAGAAGTAACGCATCCTTGCAGGGTACTGCCGATATTTATTCTGGCAATACTTCTACTGCATTTTTTGACCTGGAAAATTTACAGCCATGATTACCCGTGGAAAAAACAGCAAAGCAATTACAGTAGTTGTCATCCTGCTTCTACTAGCTAACATTGTTGGTCTTATATTTTTCTGGCTAAATAAGCCTTCTCAGAATCACCAGTCTTATGAAGGAAGAAAAGAAAATGCGATGCAAGGCTATCTAAAAGATGAACTACATTTTTCAAGCGAACAACTGGTGGCTTACGATTCCCTTGCGGCTAAGCAGAGGCGTTATATGTCGGCTGTTTTTGATACTATGCGACAGGAAAAAGAACGCAGGTTAAGATATGTTGTGGAGCATGATTTTGCTGATACGGCTGTAAGTGCTGCGGTGGCAAAAACGGCGGTGCGGCAGCAAGCTGTTGAGTCCCGGATGCTGCTCTATTTAAAAGAAGTGCGTGAATTGTGCACAGCAGCGCAGCAGCAGCAATTTGATAGTACTGTATATAAAGTTTTCTCCCGCCGCCAGCCAGAGAAAAAGAAATAGTTCTAAACAATTTTTCCTTTAAATAAAAAACACTTCAATGAAAAAACATGTTTTTGCCCTTGTCGCTTTTATCATGATTGGCGTAACGGCAACATTTGCACAAGGCTATCAGCGCCAGACACCGGAAGAGCGCACCAAATCATCCATGGAGAAATTAGCGCCATTGGCTTTAACGGCAGATCAAACCACGAAAGCAACTGCTGTATTTACAGATTTCTATACCAGCCAGCAAACGGCCATGGAAGAAATGAGGGCAAGCGGAAACGGAGACCGGGAAGCTTTTATGGCTAAACGAAAAGAATTGAGCGATATACGGGATGCAAAACTGAAGGCATTTCTTACTGAAGATCAATTTAAAAAGTTTAAAGACGAAATAG
>DGQO01000084.1:3073-5128 GCA_002400445.1 Chitinophagaceae bacterium UBA4412 | reverse complement strand
TCCTTTTCTTTTTATACATACTCCTGGATGCTGTTTGCGGCGAAACGAGATAGTCAACCTAGCGGCCTACCAAAACCTTCTTGCAAAGGGAATCTAAAGAGCAACAACCATCTCTGCACATGTTGTACTTTTAGACACAAGAAAATTTGTGTATGAAACTTAAGCTTATCATTATTTTTTTACCCATCACTTTATCGGTATCAGCTCAAATCATGGATCCAAAAAATCCTGTGGACCTGGTAAATACANNATGAATTGCTGGACGCCACAAACAGGAAAAATGGGAGATGGCTGGCAGTACCAGTATGAAGCCCATAAAATCCGCGGTTTTAAACAAACGCATCAGCCAAGTCCATGGATGAATGATTATGGCCAGTTTTCCATTATGCCAATGACGGGCAAAGGGGTTTTTAAAGAAGATGAAAGGGCGAGTTGGTTTTCTCATAAAGCTGAAGTTGCGAGGCCGTACTATTACTCCGTCTACCTTGCAGATCATGACCTCACTACGGAAATTACACCAACAGAAAGAGCGGCCTATTTCCGGTTTACGTTTCCATCTACTGAAAGTGCCTTCATAGCTGTGGATGCTTTCAATAAGGGTTCTTACATCAGGATAATTCCTGCAGAAAATAAAATCATAGGCTACAGCACACGCAACAGCGGCGGTGTTCCGGAAAATTTTAAAAATTATTTCGTTGTGGTTTTTGATCAGCCTTTTACAAATTTTGCCGGCTTCAAAGACAGTGTTTTAATACCGGGCCTGGCGGAAATAACATCTTCCCACAGCGGAGCTTTGTTACAATTTGTCATAAAACAAAAGGGCCAGCAGGTACAGGCTAAAGTAGCTTCTTCTTTTATCAGCATTGAGCAGGCAGAAAGAAATCTTCAGGAAATAGGAACGGCTTCTTTTGAATCGATAAAAGCAAAAGCAAAACAAACCTGGAATAACACTTTGGGTAAGATAGAAATAGAGGGTGGCAGCATCGATGAACAGAGAACATTTTATTCCTGCCTGTACCGCATGGTGTTTTTTCCAATGAAATTATATGAATATGATGCGGCAGGAAACATTGTGCATTATAGTATGTACACGGGTAAGCCTTTACCGGGCTACATGTATGGCGGCACTGGTTTCTGGGATACTTTCAGGGCCTTGTACCCTTTTCTTAATTTGATGTATCCTTCGATAAATAATGAAATGCAGCAGGCATTACTGAATGATTATAAAGAAGGAGGCTGGCTGCCGGAGTGGAGCAGCCCCGGTTACAGGAATGTAATGATTGGCAATAATTCTGCAAGCGTAGTAAGTGATGCCTTTATAAAAGGCACAACAAAAACAGGTGGCGAAGAATTGTATAAAGCACTCCTGCATGGTGCAAACAATGAAGGGCCGCACGGAACGGGCCGCACAGGAATAAAATGGTATGACTCCCTGGGATATGTGCCCTATAATGTTGGTATAAACGAAAACGCAGCCCGCACTTTAGAATATGCTTACGATGATTTTACCATCAGTCAAATGGCAAAAGCGCTACACAGGCCGCAAGCCGAGATTGACTATTATTTGCAACGGAGTATGAACTATAAAAAATTATTTGATCCGCAAACGAAATTGATGCGTGGAAAAAATAAGGATGGAAGTTTTCAAACCCCTTTCAATCCATTTAAGTGGGGAGATGCATTTACAGAAGGAAATAGCTGGCATTACACCTGGAGTGTATTTCACGATGTAGAAGGCCTGGCACAACTGATGGGTGGCCATAAAAAGTTTACACAAATGCTGGACTCCGTTTTCGTAATGCCCCCCATATTTGATGATAGTTACTATGGTTTCGTCATACATGAAATAAGAGAAATGCAAATTGCCGGTATGGGACAATATGCTCATGGAAACCAGCCCATACAACACATGATCTATTTATATAACTACACCGGTGCACCCTGGAAAACCCAGGAGCACGTAAGAGAAACCATGCAAAAACTATATAAAGCCACACCAGATGGGTATTGTGGCGATGAAGACAACGGGCAAACCTCTGCCTGGTATGTGTTTTC